>CAZOZF010000097.1:0-11137 GCA_964584205.1 uncultured Verrucomicrobiota bacterium | reverse complement strand
CCGTTAGCAGCGACATCAAATGCGAAAACTGTTCAAGGACCTGGGTGTCCCGCCGGATTGGCCAGCATGGTTTATGAATTTGCACGAGATTCCGTCGCAGGCACTCATCCTTCGCGGCACCCTCGTATATAATGTAGAATTCCTCCCATCGTCCGCCAGTTGCCTCGGTTGGCCCGTAGTGCATTACCTCGCCCGGCCATTGCGTAATCACGCAGGGGGCCTGTATGTCATACCGCTCCCCGCGTAAATGATATACCCCGCGTCCGGAAAGAATCATCGAAAAATTGAATGTGCTGAATACATGACGTATCGTCTCGGTCTTACAAGCGATATATCCAACTGACTGTACGGTCAGCCCGGCCGGGAAACGGCGTGGCCGGGGAGCAAGGTGCATGAAAAAATTGTCCATGTTTTAGATATAATTATCCATTTCCTTTTATTCTGAATAGTACTATTTTTGAAAAAAAATACAAACCGTAAAGTCTCTCTGGTGAGAGATGATGTCGGTGTGACAAACATTCAAGGAGCATCAGTATAATGACGACAACAAAAGGCATGAAGCAATCCGCGGTGAAAGCCTCAAAAGCAAAAGCCGCTTTGATTGTATGGGGCGGCTGGGATGGCCATACTCCGAAAGCCTGCGCTGATCTTTTCGCGCCGTGGCTGAAATCGAAGGGTTACCGGGTTGTGGTGACGAACACCATGGATATTTACACCAACAAGCGCAAGATGAAGAATTTTAACCTGATTGTTCCAATCTGGACCATGGGACAGATCACTCCGGAACAGTGGGCCGGTCTTCGCGACGCGGTGCTGAATGGGGCCAACGTCGCCGGATGGCACGGAGGTATGTGCGACTCTTTCCGCAATAACACGGAATATCAATTTATGACCGGCGGGCAATGGGTTGTGCATCCCGGCAACATCATTCCTCACCGCATCCACATTACGGCGCCGAGCGATCCGATCATGAAAGGGTTGAAGGATTTCAACATCACCTCAGAGCAGTACTACATGCATGTGGACCCGTCCAACGAAGCGCTGGCGACCACCACCTTCAGCGGTAAACATGGCAAATGCCCCTGGATCAAAGGTACCGTCATGCCTTACGTCTGGAAACGAACCTATGGGAAAGGTCGGATTTTCTATACGGCGCTCGGTCACGTCGCGAACGATTTCAATGTCCCGGAGGCCTTTGAAATCGTCAAACGCGGCATGATGTGGGCTGCTGGCGATAAGATCAAACCCGAGTATATGTCAGCCTGATTCAGTTCGGCCCCCAACCCTTATAGAAAGGAACAACCTGTCATGGAGAAAACAAAAATCGGAATTGTCGGCTGTGGTAACATCAGCGGCATCTATTTCAAGAACCTCTGCACGGTCTTCAGCAACGTTTCCGTGAAGGCCTGCGCCGATCTCGATGCCTCGCGGACCGATGCCAAGATCAAGGAATACCCCGGTGTGAAGGCTTGCTCGCTGGAGGAAATGCTCGCGGATCCGGAGATCAAAATCATCGTGAATCTGACCACGCCACAGGGACATTTCCCGGTGTCCATGAAGGCGGTCGCCGCCGGTAAGCACGTCTACGCCGAAAAGCCGCTCACGTTGACCCGCGTAGAGGGGAAAACGCTGCTGGCCGCTTCCGCCAAGGCAGGAGTGCTGGTCGGCAATGCACCGGACACTTTCCTGGGGGCTGGCATACAGACTTGCCGGCGAATCATCGAAGACGGGCTGATCGGTACTCCGATCGGCGCGCAGGCCTTTATGCTCTGCCGCGGGCATGAAAGCTGGCACCCGGATCCGGAATTCTACTATAAAAACGGTGGCGGCCCGATGTTCGATATGGGGCCCTACTACCTGACCGCACTTGTCTCGTTACTGGGTCCGATCAGGCGCGTCACCGGCTCGACCCGGATCTCGTTCCCTCAGCGCACCATCACCAGCGCCAAGAAAAACGGGCAGATCATTGACGTGGAAGTGCCGACCCATATCGCGGGTGTGATGGACTTCGCCAGCGGTGCGATTGGCACCATCACCACCAGTTTCGATGTGTGGGCTTCTCAAACCCCGCGGATCGAAATTTTCGGTTCGGAAGGTTCGTTATCGGTACCGGATCCGAACGGCTTCGGCGGCCCGGTACGCATTCGTATCAGCGGCGAAAAAGAATGGCGCGATCTGCCGCTCACCTGCGGTTTTGAACCCAACGGCCGCGGTATCGGACCGTCGGACATGGCGGATGCGATCCGTACCGGACGCGCCCACCGCGCTAACGGCGCAATGGCGTATCATGTACTTGACGTGATGCACGCCTTCCATGACGCCTCCGCGAATGAATGCCATATTCATGTGGAAAGCACCTGCGAAAAGCCAGCCCTGATGCCTCTTGGACTTTTCGACGGAAACTGGTAACCCTCAGTAACGGAGTCCTGAATGATGAAAACAAACGTGGTGCTTGTCGGCTGTGGCGGGATCGCCAATGCATGGCTCAATTCGGAAACGGTCAAAAGCAAAGTGAACATCGTCGGCCTGGTGGATCTCCAGCAGGCTTCGGCAGAGGCCAAGAAGGAAAAATTCGGACTGGTCAACGCCATCACCGGAAGCAATCTGGACACTGTGCTGCGCCAAGTGAAGCCGGAGGTTGTTTTCGACTGTACCATCCCGGAAGCGCACTGCGCCACCACGTTGACGGCACTCAAGCACGGTTGTCACGTTTTCGGTGAAAAACCCATGGCCGACACCATGCCAAACGCCCGCAAGATGGCGGCCGCCGCCCAGAAAGCCGGACGGATATATGCGGTGATGCAGAACCGCCGTTATCTAAAAGGGATCCGGGCGCTGAAACGCTTCCTCGGCAACGGCGGGATCGGAAAACTGGTTGCGGTCCATAGTGACTTTTTCATTGGCGCGCATTTCGGTGGGTTCCGTGACGTCATGGAACATGTGCTGCTACTGGATATGGCGATTCACTCCTTCGATCAGGCCCGATTCATTACTGGCGAAGATGCCGTCGCCGTCTACAGCCACGAGTGGACACCGCGCCATTCCTGGTACAAGCACGGCCCGAGCGCCTCCGCTATTTTTGAAATGACCAGCGGCGTTGTGTATACCTATCAGGGTAGCTGGTGCGCCGAAGGCTGCCCGACCGCATGGGAATGCACCTGGCGCATCATCGGCGAGAAGGGGACTCTGATCTGGAACGGCGGCGAGGACTTCCGCTGTGAAGTCGTGGCCGGCAATCAGGGTTTTGCTCACCCTGTAAAGCAGAAGATCGTGCCCATGATCTGTCCGAAGTCCCTGAGTCAGGGCCACAACAGTGGTATTGCCATGTTTCTGGATGCGATTGCGAAGCAGGGCGTTCCGGAAACGATATGCACCGATAACATCAAGAGCATGGCGATGGTCCATAGCGCCGTTAAAAGCGCCGCTACCGGTAAACGTGTCCTCATTAGTTTGTAATTCATAAACCGTAATAACATAAGGAGACTCAATGACCACTACAGCAGCCCCCGCGAAAGACATTCGGATTGGCACCCTCGTCAGTGCCGGCATGAAAGCCCCTGAATACATCCGTCAGATTCAGCACCATGGCTTTGAATCGTACAGCCTGACCTTCTGGCAGACGTGTGCCGCCGTGGATTTTAAAAAGCTCGCCCGCGAAGTTAACGCCGTGATCGAGGGCACAGGAGCCGTCATCTCGTCGATCTGCATTTTCGGCAACCCGCTCGAGAATCAGCCTAAGGATAAGGAAACGCTCGAAGGCTGGAAGAAGTGCATCGATAATGCACACCTCTTCGGTTGTGATATTGTCGGCGGTTTTACCGGGCGCCTGCGCGGCAAGCGGATTGACGAGAGCATTCCGCAGTTCAAGAAAGTGTTCGCGCCTCTGGCCAAACGTGCCGCCGACAAGGGTGTGCGTATAGCGTTCGAGAACTGCGACATGGGCGGAACCTGGGCCTCGGGCGATTGGAATATCGCCCACAATCCGACCGCCTGGGAAATGATGTTTGACGCCGTTCCGGCCAGCAACCTCGGCCTTGAATGGGAGCCTTGCCACCAGATGGTCAGCCTAATTGACCCGATGCCGCAGCTTCGAAAATGGGTGAAGAAGATGTTTCACATTCATGGCAAGGACGCCACCGTGCACTGGGATAATGTACGCACTTACGGGGTGCATTCCTCAATGCATGGCGACATCGCCCTGCCCAGTCAGGTTCAGAAGATTCCGCCGTTTGCCTATCACCGCACGCCGGGGTTCGGCGACAGCGACTGGACGGCCATTATTTCAGACCTTCGTCAGGGCGGTTTCAAAGGCTGCATTGACATTGAAGGCTGGCACGATCCGGTTATGCGCGGGGCACTTGAAATGAGCGGTCAGGTCCGTTCGTTGAACTATCTCAAGACCTGCCGTGGCGATTTTATTGCCAATCCGGTCATTTAAAAGGAACCGTCGGGCCGTTTTTTGTCAAGATTCACCAGAAGGGATTAACATGAAGCGCAAACTGAGAATGGGAATGGTTGGCGGCGGCCCGGACGCCTTCATCGGGGATGTTCACCGTAAAGCCGCCTGCCTCGATGGCGGCGTCGAACTGGTGGCCGGCTGTTTTAGCCGGACGCCCGAAAAATCAAAACAGATGGCGGATGCCCTCTATCTGGACAAAGGTCGCTGCTATGACTCGGTCGACGCCATGATCGCTGGCGAGCTGGCACTGCCTGAAGGCCGCCGGATTGATTTTGTCTCGATCGTTACCCCTAACGACGGTCATTTCCCGATT
This sequence comes from uncultured Verrucomicrobiota bacterium, assembly GCA_964584205.1. Lineage (GTDB taxonomy): Bacteria > Verrucomicrobiota > Kiritimatiellia > CAIKKV01 > CAITUY01 > JAABPW01. Next base: position 6,365 of record CAZOZF010000097.1, on the reverse strand, counting down.
GCCAAGGCGTTTCTTGAAGCAGGGTTTAACGTGATTCTCGACAAGCCGATGACGTTTGATCTCAAGCAGGCCGTCGCCCTCCGCAAGATCGTTAAGAAAAGCGGAAAAGTACTGGCACTGACCCATAATTATACCGGATATCCGATGGTCAAATTGGCGCGTGACCTGGTGAAGCAGGGGAAGATCGGTCGGGTTCTGAAGATCATTGTGCAGTACCCGCAAGGCTGGCTCATCAACCCGATCGAGCGCGACGGTGCGAAGCAGGCCGCCTGGCGTACCGATCCCAAACGCAGTGGTGCCGCAGGCTGTATGGGCGATATCGGCACCCATGCCGAGAATCTGGCTGAATATATCACCGGACTGAAGATCACCGAGATCTGTGCCGATCTCGGTACCATGGTAGAAGGCCGCCAGTTGGATGATGACGGCAATTGCCTGGTCCACTTTGAAGACGGCGCGCGCGGATTGCTCTTCGCCAGTCAGGTTTGCGTCGGTGAACTCAACGCACTGCGCATCAACGTCCATGGCACCGAAGGCGGACTCTCCTGGCAACAGGAGGAGCCCAACAGTCTCAGCGTCTGTGGAACCGACGGAACCATCCATACCTACCGTCGCGGCACCGACGCCGTGGGAGCGAGCTCGCCTGCAGCCGCCCGCGCGACACGGCTACCGTTCGGACATCCGGAAGCCTTCTATGAGGCTTTTGCTAATGTCTACCGGAATGCCACCGACACCATTCGGGCGGCGATTGAAGGGCGCACGCCGACGGCTCTCGAACTGGACTTCCCAAATGTGGAAGATGGCATCCGCGGCATGCAGTTCATCGAAACGGTGGTTGCCAGCAAAGGGCTGTGGGTCCGCTTCCCGTAGTCCATGAAGACCGGCAGCCTATAGACAAGTGAAGGGGGGCCCTCCTTTTTAAATGCAGGTACATCATCCTTACTGGGATGGTGATGTCAAATCAGGCAGAGTGGGACGAAAAGAATATATTGAATGGATAAGAAATCGCTTTTCTGGTGGTACGGGCACACGCCCGTTGAGACCGCCCGGAACCATCCCTGAAACATCGTTTTCATGGTGGAGATCATGGGGAAAGCTGGCGAGAAGGTCAAGATCGGGTACAAACCCCCATTTTGAAGCGCTGAGGCCGGTCTGATCATCGAAGCGGACCTGTTTTGCTGTGAGCGGCACCAAAAGGAGACAAACCCGTCCCACCGCGAGTGAGCTCAGCCGTTCGCGTACGCCATTACCGGTTCGGCAAGCTCACGGCAGGCCGGTTCGGTGTCATAGTCCGGGAATGGGTCATCCAGCCACGGCTCGATGATGCGTTCGCCGGATACAGGTTCAGGCGGTCCGGTTGATGGGCTCACCCGTACCCCTTGAGCCCAGAGACCCATATGTCTCAGAATCCGCTCAATCACGGCGCGTTCATCAATCAACGCGACTATCCGCATCTCGCACGAACATCGCGGGCATTGCAGCGGGTCGGCTTCCCACACCTTCTTGATCAGTTCGCGCCACTTCGCAGACGGAATGCGGCGAGGCTTGTGCTCAGAGACATCGATCACCTCGGCGGCATGGACCGCCCCAGCCTTGGCCTCCGCGGCGGCCTGCTTATTGCGCTGGCCGCGCATCTTGTTGGAATACCACCCATAATACCGGACAAGTTGGAAACTCTTGTCGGGAATGTGCTGCGTAATTGCTGCTATAAAGTCGCACGGACTGAAGACCTCGAAGTTGCGGTGGATCTTCTCGTTCATACCGGAACGATAGATGATCGGACCACCGGGCTGGCTGACTTCCATCTTTTCGATGGAGAACGGGTTGCGGATGATGTACCGGGCCAGCCGTTCAAGATCCTCTCGCTCATCCGGTTGAACTCGCCGGCTTCGATGCACATTAAACCCGGAGTGTTTCCAACTCTGTAACATCCGGGCACGCTCGGGCGGCAAAAGGGTTTTCTTCACCAGAAAGGCAATCAACTTCGCCTGGAACAACTTCTCCAGCGGCTTGAGACTAACCTCCGGCATGACATGGAAAAGCCCGCTCTGCACGAATAGGCCGTCGGCCACCAGTGCGTGCAGGTGGGGATGGAAGTCCAGATAATCACCAAAGGTATGAATCGCCATGACAAGGCCGGGATGGCCCTCGGGAAGGCGGAGTGTGGTGCGCATGTAGTCAACCAGGCACTCGTGCGCCAGACGGCACAGATCCTTGAGCAGGTCGCGGTCGAAGCGGAAATAGACGCGGAGCATCTTGGGGATACCGAACGTGAAGTGGCGGTGCGGGACGGGAAAGAGGATCGTCTCGGTCAACAGGGCACCGAAGAGTTGGACCTTCTTCTGGTGACAAGACGGGCAGAACCAGCGGCCCTTACAGGAGAAGGCCAGGAGGTACTCGTGCTTGCAGTGGTCACACCGGACTCTGGCAAACCCGTGCTCCAGATCACCGCAATCCAGGAACTTGTTCACCACATCAGAAATGATTGGGCGCAGGAAGCCGTAGCGGGGCTGGTAATGCGCTTCGTAGTCCTTGAGAAACGCATCAAAATGCCGGGTGAGGCACTGCCAGAGAGGCGAGGCCTTGGGCTTGCGGGCACGATAGACTTGATCCACCATGCCGCCCAGTGTAGACAAGAGGGTGTGTCATCTAACGGCACACCCCCAAAGCTTCTCGAAATCGGTTGCGGGACAGGTGTCTTTCTCGCAAAGGCCAAGGAACATGGTTTCGATTGCGAAGGACTCGAGCTCTCGAGTTATGCGGCAAATTTTGTCCGCAATAGGGGAATCCCCGTTCAAATGCTTTCCATCGAGGATGCGCACATTGAGGAGGGAGTGTGGGATGTCATCGTCATGCGGGAAGTTATTGAACATCTTCCTCACCCCCGGGCATCACTGGCCACAGTCAGAAAATGGCTGGCCCCGGGTGGCGTTCTCTTTATGGCGACTGGAAACTATGATTGCCCCGAACGAAAACTGAGGGGGGCAAAGTGGTCATACTTCATGCCGGAAGGGCATCTCTACTATTTCAGCAATCGGACGATGCGCCGCTATCTCCGAGCAGCTGGGTTCTCTAGCGTTCATGTCACGAACCAGGGCGATATGCTCATGGAAAAGTTACGTTCTTGGAATATATTGGAGCGAGGAAACGTTGCCCCGCGATCTGTTCTGAAAAAAATGATTTTCCACGTTGTTAGGACGATGAATCATTTTATTTCGAGCGGCATGCGCATCTACGCTATAAAATAATCAGATCGGGGCCGTTGCGAATCTCGAAGAGAAAGTTCTGAAGAAGAAGCCGGATGCCGTTTTATCGAGTTTGCCATACGCGATGGAGCAGGGCACTGGAGAATTTACGTTTATTCCTTCATCCAGAGGATGTTTGTGACAATCCGGGGGTAGTATTTGCTCCCCATGGCTTTTCCCGACTGGAACTGATCTGAACAGGCATCATATTCCGAGCCTTTGCTCTCCCATTCAACGTGCGCCTGATCGGCTTTGGCTCCGGCTTTTCCCGGTTTCACCCCCAGTACCGTCCTGGCGATATGCTGACAGAGATTGATTTTGCTCATCCACGAATTGTCCGCTGTGGAGGAGAGTTTCCACCCGCCGTCCTCATACAGGCAAACGCCTTTGACCAGAATATTCTGGAAATGCCGTTTCATTGTTTTCAGCATCTCTCCATAGGGCCCGTTAAAGGACAGAGCCTCCTTCAATCCCATCTCCTTGGGAAAAATCAAACCCTCAATAACGGGGATGATCGCGCTCTTGTTACCGCCTTCAAGCACGGCCGGAATGAAGCCCAGTTTCTTGTTGAATCCTTTCACCAGCGATTTTGAACAGAGTTTGGCCGACGTGACGCACTCAGTCGCCTTATCCCCGGCGCCCAGCGTGTTAAACATGAACTCAAGAGCCAGGTAGGACGCCCAGCACTTGGAGGCCAGGTAGATGTTGTTACGGGACTGACCCAGCGAGTGATCCAGCGAATCATACGTTGTGATTTCCCCGCCACCCTGCGTGAAGGAGCTTTCAAACTTCATGATGCCTGTCCGCTTCCGGGGGGCGGGATGATCGCGGTGCTGCAGGCTCCTCAGGCAATCCTCAAGGACGCCGCGGTTCCGCACCAGGAAGTCATCGTCACGAGTCTGCGCATAATACACGCCGGCACAGCACACCCAGTTGGCCAGTTGCTCGCAGGTCATGAACGAAAAACATTTACGGTCGAGTTTGGGCAATTCATAGCTGCTCCGCCCCGACGGACTGAACTGGTTCATGACCCCCATGTCATGCGCGAAGGAAATCCCCCCCTCGTACAGTTTCTTCGGCTTGCCCGGCTCAAATACCTGGTCATAATAACTGTACTCACGCACAAACTGGTCGAGCACATTACGCACCGTCCAGGGATTGAACTGCATTTCGAAGAACAGCATGTCGACGGTCAGGTCGAAGGTGTTCATCATCCGGTATTCGCCCTCGTTGACCACCCAGCGCGGACGTCCGCCGTCATCCAGCCACTCGGTCGAACCCCAGTAGCTGTGCGTGGCGTGGGCAATCAGGAATTTCTGATCTGTGCTGAGTTTAGTCGCCTGCAGCTCGGCATTCCGCGCCTTGGCCTCGGCCAGGTAGCTTGGCGCCATATCCAGTGAATAGCGCAGGACTTCCTCGAGGTTGCTGAAATACCGGGTGTACCAATACCGGGTATCCTTGCCCGCCGTGGCGGGCCCCTGCTTGTAGTAGCCGACGCTGATTAATATCTCCCGTTTCTCCCCCGCCTTGGCTTCAGCGATGAACCCAGCTGTCCCGCCTAGAAGAAAGAACGGTTCGCCAGGCAAACCGCGCATGGCGGACCGGACACCGAAGTCCGCAAAGGCCAGCACCTCGTCCTCGGTGGCCACCCCAATGCCATCCAGCTGGGTCAGGCAGGTAAAATGCTTATCCTGCCCCATCGGCTTGGCCCACCGGCCACTCGTCTGCACGCCAAAGAAAAACCGGCGTGGCTTCCGGGATTTTCGGTTGTCATAGCTCAGTCGTATCAGGGTGGCAGGGCAGCAGGCGAATTTCTGTTCCACGGATGAACTTGTGGCGGGATCAAAGAAAAAAAAAAAAGGAGTTACAATCTCGAAAGTTAACCCCTCCGCCTGGAATGTGTCGGTGGCCCACTGGTAGTCACGCGTGATTTTTTCGGCCGGGATCATCACCTCGGGGTTCGCGGTCACCTCTGACTGCTCGCCCTGGACATACCGGGCTCGATCATCGGCCTTCATTCCGTAGAACGGCAGGAAATGCAGCACACCCTTCTCGTCTTCAAAACCGACATACACGCCCCCGTCGCCGGGCGCCCCCTTTTCCATTGCCATGCCGCCGCTGGCTCCAAACATGCCGCAGGTCAATGAACTGTGCGCCCCCATGGGCGAATGATGCGCGTGAAATGATGTTCTCATGATGTCTCAACCGCTCCTGTGAATATGCGTTTTACTTTACTTAACTGGTTTTAGAGTGAAGTCCTTGATGGTCACCCCGCGGCTTCCGAGGAGGCCTTCTTCAGTGTTGGCTGCGCTCGCGTCGGCTACACTGATGAGTATTGCCGCTATCATACAGACCGAACCAAGCAATGTTCTTTTTTCCATCACTCACGGACCTTTCATGAAAATCTACTAAATAAAGGCAATCACCATAAACGGACATAGAACCCAAAAGCACGAGTTCTTAAGAAGCGTTAAATCGTCCCAGATATCTGGCTGAAAAACAACTAATTATCGGAACAGCGCATAGGCTAGGGTGCCCGCATGTTTAGCAGGTATTTGCAGTCACAGGAAGCAAAGCCATGATTGCAGCTTGCCGTCGAATCCCGGTGCTCCCAGAGCGTGCCCGTCTGCTCAGCCTGATTTATCCATGTAGTCCTTACATCGCCCGTACGACTAGCGCGGGAACCTGGCCCGGTAATGCGTTGGTGGCACCCCCTCCGCTCGGCGAAAACAGCGCGAGAAATATAGTGGATCTTCAAACCCTGACTTTTCGGCGATTTCTGCCACTGTCAGGGAGGTTTCCACCAGCAGACGTCGAGCCTCCCGGATGCGCAACTTCATTACATAGCGCGCCGGCGGTTCACGCATATAGCGTTTCCAGTAGCGTCGGAATGTCGCAGACGAAAGACCGAACCGACGGGCCAACTCATTAAAATCATGCTCCTCGAACAGATGCTCACGCACATGCTGCCTTACGCGATGGATTGTCTGCTCCTCATGTCCGGCAGGTGGCCGCTGTTCGGCCATACGCGTTTCGACCAGCAGCAGTTCGCACGCCCGATCAATCCGGTCGGCCATCCCCTCCTGCGATGTCTCCGTTAGCAGCGACATCAAATGCGAA
>CAZOZF010000096.1:0-11218 GCA_964584205.1 uncultured Verrucomicrobiota bacterium | reverse complement strand
GTCCCTCCCGTAAAAACCGCTTTATTTTCCAAGGGGAGGGTCCGCGGCCTCGCGGACCGTTGGTCATAATGCGAACTGCTGATACAGCCTTAGACGCCTTGTTTTACCCCTCAAAACGAGTTATAAGGCGCTATCAGGAATCACCATCATGGTATAATGGACAAAACAGGAGACGCTTATGCCTACGACATCTCATCCTTGGAAACAAACACTCGAACATCAAGCGAAGACCTTACAGGACTTGATGAGCCCTCATCGGCTGTCTGACGCCACAATGGTCAGGCTGGAGGAAACCGTCGTGCTCGGCTGCTACACCATCCGCCGCCTGATCAACGGGTTTCTCCTTCCCGACTCCCTGCGCAACCAGCCCGTCCCCATGAAGGCTTTCCCGCGACGGCAACACAGCTCATCCCTGCCAGGCAATGAACCCCTGCAGATCCGGTACGACCTGGATGCCGGTCGGCCCGTTCAACATGACCCCCTGTTTCTTTGCCATCAAGTGCTGCAGAATTGCGTTTTCGAGCCCTGGCTAACCCCGAACAATCAGCTTGCCGGCATTTACGTAACATCCGATCACCAGCGCAAAATCGCGCTTTACGGGATCAGTCTTGCGGATCTTCAGAATCTGTTCCACCACTTGAGCACCGCCACATGATAGGGGAATAAGAGCTACCGCCCCGAACAGGCGACATTCTACCAGATCGACAAGCGCCCCACCAATCGATCTCGCCGCACGGCCCCGAACGTACGGCTGTCGATACTGATGAAACGGTTGTCGCCCAATACAAAATAGGCATTGTCGGACACCCTGAACATCTTCATGCCAAGCGACATCCCGTCTGTGAACACCCCCTTCGGCAGATAGGCCTCCGGCTTCACCTCACCATTCACAAAAACATGGCCTTCCTTTATCTGCACCACATCCCCGGGAGAGGCAATGACCCGCTTCACGGAAAAATCCCCCGAGCCCGGCATGTTGATCTTGACAATATCGCCCGGCTGCGGGTCACGGAAGCGATAGACTATCCTATTGATCAGATAGCGCTCACCGTCCTGAAGCGCCGGAAGCATGCTATTGCCTTCGACTTCCCCAATCATAATGACATAGCGGACAAGGAGGAGGTAGCTGAGAACAGAACCAAACAGCATTGCCGCGAGTATAAGGGTCCTTTTCTCTCGAGGCACCGACCCATAGTCAAAGAGGCGGCGATTTTTATTAATATTTTTCATTAGCATCCCATAGAAATCCTAATCGTAATCTTAATCGTAATCGTAATCGACTGCCCCGGAAAGGATTACGATTACGATTATGATTACGATTACGAAAGGAAATTCAACAATCACAGTCTCGCAAACGATTCTAAAACACCAGCAAATACAGGGTATTGTGCTCGTGAAACGGTGTCTATGGGATGACAGTGAATATTTTTCAAAATCCATCCTCCCGTCCGCAATTTGTCCGGATGCCTCCCTTACGCAAAGCCCCCCCCCCTCCCGTTGCTCGCCCGTTAACTTGTCGATTGCTTTCTCCATAGGCGAGTGGTAGATATTTCCAAAATAGTTGTTTTTCTGGTTATGTGCACGATCGAAATGTCGTAGTCGGGCGTGACTGCAATACCAAAGGAGGTTAGCCATGAATGCAAGGTACGCGGGATGTCTGAGCTTAGCCGTGTCCGCCTGGTTGGCGGTCTCGGCAACTGTATCAAGGGGCGAGTCACGTGACGTCATGTCCACCCTGGTGACCGCTGCCGGACGAGCTGACCTTCAGCAGGTTATCCAGATCGGGCGCGCCGACTTGAGCACCATGATTCTGGAGCAGTTGGCCAGCAAGGCGGCGGCGATCCGCGAGACCAAGGAGGGCTGGAAGTCGGAAGGGCTCGAGGTCGGTATGACCTACGAGATCAAGATGGGGCCCAATGTAAGCGTTTCCGTTGCAGTCGAGGACCTGCCAGCTTTGTCCGCCTGGGACGGCAAGAGCAAGCCCACCTTTCCGTTCGACTTCAAGGTGAAGCAGGAGAACGAGGCGACCGGCAAGGAGGCGTCGGTCGAAATACGCTACAATCCGGCCAGTACAGAGACCGCTGGCATCGAATCGATTCAGTTCGAGGGCAAGCGGAAGATCGGAGTCGTGAGTGACCGCGTGACGGTCAAAATTTCCGGCACGCCCGAAAAGCCGGTTGTGGAGATCGACTACGGGAAAGGCGCGACAACGTCAGAGGCGCTGAAAGAAGCGACTGGATTCGAATTCGAAGGCGAGCAGTCCATCGGCCTCAACTCCAGCGGCGGCACGGAGAAACTCTACACGGAAGACATGGAGAAGAGCGACTGGTGGATTGTGCGCACGGTCGAGGATTTCGTCGCCAAGCTCACATGGGGGGTCTCGGGGTCGGTCAGCCATGAGAAAAAATTGGAGGGCGGCGACAAACTGAACACCAAGATTAAGTACACATTCGGGACCGACAAGGTCCGCAACTGGTGGACCGACTGGTTGTTCTCGGACGCAGACGAGGCGGCGCAGAGGCTGGACGAGCAGCTCACGCGTATGGGCGAATGGCGTCGGAACCGGATCGACATTGAGGCACGCAAGCGGGGCATTGATCCGACCGGAAAGACGAATGCGCAGCTGATCCAGGAGGTGAGCGACGCCCGGCGTGAAGCGGGTATAACCGACCCGGTCTTCAGGCCGAAGCACAACGAAACCACAACGGGAGGCGGGGGGGACGCGACCCCCGCGGGCGGCGGACAGCTGCCGCCCCCCATTCAGGGATCAACAGGCTCCGGCGGCAAAAGCGGTAGCGGCAATCTGAATCCGTACTGACCCGCCGGCAAGAAATCCCCTCAGGAGAAAGCCGGACGGATTGTCCACAGTCGGGAAACGGCTGTCCCCTCGAGTAAGCGACCCTCGGACGACGCTGGCCGCTGAGCGTCGAAAAGAATCAGGACTCGTAATGGCGATTGATGGGATACACACCCGCACACTGCATGCTTTTGCAGGCGGTTTTGGCTTCTTTCATCGCAATCTTGAGCACGGGATACTGCTTCTTATCAAGCTCCACATCGATGAAGAATACATAGGCATTCGATTGTCCGGCAATGGGTCGCGACAGGATGCGCGATAGATTGATCCCGTTTTGTTTGAATGGATAAAGAAAATCAAGCAAACTGCCGGGCTTGTTGTGCAGCTCGACAATTAAGGTCATTTTTTTCTCGTGCTGACGCGATGTGTCGCGCAGCCCAATAGAGAAAAATTGAGTTTCATTCCGCACTTCTTTTCCCACCGGATATTCCAAAATATCCAAGCCGTAGATTTTTGCCGCAAAACGCGTTGACAAAGCCGCCGACCCCAACTCGCGTGACGCCATGGATGCGGCCATAGCGGTGCTTGTTACGGGCTCGACCGTGGCTTTCGGAAGCTTTTTCGAGATCCATTTTTTGCAATGAACCAAAGGCGCGAAATGGGAATACACGACCTTAATCGGGACCTTTTTCCTTCCAACCAAAGCCAACTGAACCGTGACGTTGAGATCTTCCTGAATGAACACGGGGTATTTGTTTCCAACGAAACAATCCACGGTTTCATAAATTGTCCCGCCAGACGTGTTCTCGATTGGCACCACGCCCAACTTAACCCGTTTCCCAACAACGGCGGCAAAAACCTCTGAAATACTTGATAAAGGAATTAGCGTGTGAGCCCTGCCATACCGCTTCATGGCAGCAAGGTGCGCGTAAGTTCCTTCAGGCCCCAGATACCCCACCGTACTCATTGCGGTTTTTCCTTTTTTACCCATAACAAACACTATCAATGGGCGTTATTGGTACTAAAACCCACTCCTCTGCGTCAACGCTAAAGTGGCATTTTAGAGCCGATTAGACATCAATATGCCCCTTGGTCAGTTCCTCGTAAAAAGCAGCCAGACTGGTCATCATGTAGGGAATCAGCCAGAGAAAACCGATTCCCAATGTGAACAAACACAGAAATGACCATCCAATAAAACGGCACTGCAGGCAAAACAGTTTCCATTTGTTACCCCGCATCATCTGCGAGCTGCGATGGATGGCGTCCATCGGCCCGATGCCGGGCGTGTCGTTGATGACAAAGTAGGTCATCGAATATCGGAATTGAGCGATCAGCGCCGGAATCAGCGCCAGTACCGTCAGGGGCACCAGAATCATCATCGTTCCGACCGGAGGCGTTTCGCCTCCCAGAAGCGGCTTGAAGGCGAGAACCGCCATGACGATCATGACGACGATGCCGGGCAATGCCCAGGCGAACACCAGCAAGGCCATCAGGAGATACGCCAGAAAGCCCGTTCCAAACTTCTTAAAGCCATCAAAAATCATCCCCACCGTCCCGGGTTGCCGCCGGGCCAGCATCAGGAAAAACAAATACCAGCCCAGCATCAAGGGGCCCGTGATGATGAAACTGAGAATACTCCCGAGATAGGGAATTGCCAGCACCACCATCACCAGGAGATAAACGAGAACCCCGCCAATCGCCAGACCCCAGTTCCCGGCCAGCGCGGCACGCGCATCGGCCATCAAGTCCCGGTTGGACGCCACGCTTTTGAATTGGGTCTGGGCAGACCACTCCGATACCGGAGGAGGCTCGCCTCTCCCCGTCGCCCCTGCAGGAGCAAACAGCCCGGAAATGGTTGACGCCCGAACCCACTGGTTTCCCATGGCGGAGTTCCAGACCAGGTCATTCCCTTTGAGTTTTCCGTCGCGCGCCAGAGAAAACAGTTCATCCTGTTCAACCGGCCCCTGCTGCTGTCCATTTGTCGCGTAATACCACTGCATGATTCGCCTCCTCCCTGAACTAACGCTTCCTGGAAGGCGGAGTCCATTTTGTGGAACTTCCCCGCTCCGGATACAGCGCCCAATAATTCAACATCCCATCAGTATACTCAAACAACCGGAAGGATGGCTGCCGATCCCAAAACCGCGCCAGGGCCGGTGCCACAAAAACAGGAACAGCCCCGATCCACCGCAATTCTTCGCGATGAAAATGTCCGGCAAATACCCCCTTAATCTCGGAATGTTCATCAAACAACGCCTGCCACTTCGTGTCGTAGGGATGATCCCAGGACACCTGTCCATCCGACCCGTTCACCATATCAAAGATGGGGGGCCGGTGCATAAAAATCAATACCGGCTTCCGGCTCTTACCCGACTTCAGATTCTCCTTGAGCCAAAGCCGTTCGACCTCGGCAGGAGGCCGCGTCTCGCCCTCCATCATTTCCGTACACAGAAACAGGCAGGTCACGCCCCGCACCTCGACCTTCCGGTTGAGCGGGCCGAAGATTTTCTCAAACTGGGCACTCGTACGGCTGATATCCGTTTTGACGATATCATGATTCCCGGGAACATAATAAAGCGGTGCTTTCAATCCCTTCACAGCATCCAGCCCGTCCTTGACCACCGGCTCTTTCAGGATTGAATCGGAACACACATCCCCGGTAATCACCACAAACTCAACTTTGACCGGCAGGGCATTGATCATCTCTGCAGCCCGTTGTGTCAAGGAAACCCCATCCCTGGCCCCCCAGTGGGTATCACTGATCTGGACAAAATAAAATCGCTCCGCCGACGCACACCCTGCCAGCAACACCAAAGCCATGACTAAACACTCAAAATGATGATTTACCACCCGCCGAGTACGGCTAGAGACACGGAGACACAGAGAAGAAAACACAAATGTGGCGTTTATTTCGCCCACGGAAATACCGTGGCCAAAATAAACGCCACGGTTTCTTGAAGGAAGATCAAGAGAGGGAGGAGCGGTTTTGTGTGTTGTTCCATCTCCTCTTTCTCCTGAAATGTCTCCAGAACGGGTTGCGGGAATTATGTTTGCCGGTACTCCGGCAGACGGAATTCCCGCAACATTTTCGATGCGATAGGGTCTTCTCGGTGCCTCTGTGCCTCTAGCGAAGCGGGTGGTTAATCTTTTCACGGTTCGTGCTTCCCCTTCCCGTCAATCATCTCTGCCATTTTCTGCTTCAACTCCGCCATTCCCTCGTGTTGCAACGCCGACACCGCCATGGCGCCGGGATATCTCGCCAGCAGATCCGGCCACCGTTCCCGTGCGGCGGGAGTGTCACACTTATTGAACACCAACAACGCCGGAACCGTATCGGCACCGATCTTCGCCAGGGTGTCAAACACCACATCGCAATGTTCGCTCACGTAGGGGTGCCCGGCATCGGCGACATGAATTAAAAGATCCGCCTGCGCCACCTCCTCCAGCGTTGACCGGAATGAAGCGATCAGTCCATGCGGCAGATGCCGAATGAACCCCACCGTATCCGTCAGCAGGATATCACGCCCATCCGGAGCATGAACCAGTCGGCTCTTCGTGTCGAGCGTGGCAAACAGCCGGTCATCCACATAGGCATCCGTTCCGGACAGACTGTTCAACAACGTCGATTTCCCGGCATTGGTGTAGCCGACCAAACTGACCGCAGCCCAGGGTCTTCGCACCCGGGTTCGTTCACGACGGTCCTGAATGGATTCCAACTTATCCTTCAAGTCCCGGATCCGGCGCCGCATGGGTTCATTACGAAGCCGCAGCGGACTCTCCCCGGGCCCCTTCATGCCAATACCGCCGGTAAAACGCGCCTGCTTCTCGGATAGCGGCAACCGCCCCACCAGATACTCCAACTGAGCCAGTTCGACCTGGATCTGGGCTTCAGCTGACCGTGCACGCCGGGCGAAAATCTGAAGAATCACCTCCGTGCGGTCGATCACCTTGACACCTAGCGCGACATCGAGGTTGTTGACCTGCATGGGGGAAAGATCATTGTCAAAAATCACAAGGTTCGCCCGTGCCTGGGCACAGGCCAGTTTAATTTCATCCAGCTTGCCCTCGCCAATGAACGTTCTCGGAGTCGGCGAGTGCCTGTTTTGAGAAAGCGTCCCCACCACCACCGCGCCAGCCGTGTCGGCCAGTCGCTCAAGCTCTTCCAGCGAATCCTTTGCCAGATCGCGACCGGCACGCCCGATCACCACCTGAACAAGCAAAGCACGCTCCTGTGCCACATTCGTTAATTGACTCATGAAGGAACAATACAGGAAGAGGAATCCAGAATCCAGAATTCAGAATCCATCTTGCCTTTTCGACGCGGATTTCACACTTCTCATTCTGGATTCCCTATCCTTTGATACAAATCATCGGCTCGAGCCGCGCCACCAGGCGGGCGAGACCGGCACCGGCAGTCGCCCGGACCACCTCGCTGACATCCTTATACGCGGCGGGCGCCTCTTCAGCGACTCCACGGAAGGAGCGGGTTTTCACGGTGATGTTGCGCCGCCTGAGATTCTCCACCACATCCTCGCCCCGGTATTGTTTCAGCGCCTGACTGCGACTTTGGCTCCGCCCAGCCCCGTGACAGGCTGAATTGAACGCTCTCCGGCCGCTTTCTTCCGTGCCAGCGAGAATATACGAGGCGGTTCCCATCGTGCCGCCCACCAGCACGGGTTGCCCGACCGGACGATACCGCGCCGGAAGATCGGGATGCCCCGGCCCCAATGCCCGCGTGGCGCCCTTGCGATGGACAACCAGCCGCTTCTTGACGCCACCTACTTCATGATCCTCCAGACTGCACAAATTGTGTGACACATCATAAAGGAGTGGCAACGCATCATCGCCGATGACGCTCTTGAAAACCTCCCGTACAAAATGGGAAAGAATCTGGCGATTGGCCAGGGCACAGTTTGCCGCCGCACACATCGCCCCGTAATAGGCCTTTCCGGGCGGCGAATGGGCCGGCACTGAAGCCAGTTCACGATCCGTCACAGCGATCCCGTACTGCGGCGCCTCCAGGATCATACGCCGGGAAAACTCAGTCGCCACCTGATGGCCCAGCCCGCGCGAACCGCAGTGAATACTGATGACCACCCCGTCTTGAACCAATCCGAAGGCTGAGGCAGTGACCGGGTCGAAAATTTCAGTGACCGCCTGCAGTTCCAGATAATGGTTCCCGGATCCCAGCGTCCCCATCTCCTCAGTCTGACGCCGCCGCGCCTGCTCCGAAACCTCGTCCGGCTCGGCATCCCCGCACTCGCCGCCGTTTTCAATGCACCCCAGATCAGCGGTTTTCCCATACCCCTGCGCCACAGCCCACCGGGCACCCCCCTTAAGCATCGCCGTCATCTCCCGCTTATCGAGACTGAGCCGGCTGGTACTCCCCATTCCTGCGGGAATATGATAAAAAAGGGCATCCGCCAGGGTATCACGAATCGTTTCCACCTCACTCCGCCGGAGCGGCGTCAAGAGAGTTCTCACTCCACACGAAATGTCGAACCCGACGCCTCCTGCCGAGATGACACCACCTTGATTCGGATCAAAAGCCGCCACCCCGCCGATGGGAAACCCGTATCCCCAATGCGCATCGGGCATGGCGAAGGCCGCCTCTACAATCCCCGGAAGCGACGCCACATTGGATAATTGCTCGCGAACCTTTTCATCCACCTCGTCAATCAAGTCCTCCGAGGCGAAGAGCAGTCCCGGCACTTCCATCCGGCCGAATCGGGGAATTTCCCACGCCCATTCCGATCGCCGAACCAGTTTGGATTTGTCCATTTTCGCCTCCCTGTCTGACGTTCACACATCCACCACGCACTGGGCGGTCCATTTTCCCGCCTCATCCTGCGCGACACTCAACATGAAATACGTGGCTCCCTTCACTTCGATCGCCGGCTCATGACGTTCCGGATCCAGGATTTCCCCGTGGAGCACGGCCTCCAGCGTGTTTCCCGACACGGCAACCTCAAAGCGTGAAAACAACATCCGCAGTGCCGACATCTCCCGCAGGATCGCGTTCAGCCAGTCGGCCAGCAATAATTCCCGATCCGGTGCCTCGCATTTCACCGGGATCGTCACCCGGGGTAAAATTCGATCCGGCCGGGTAATCACGGCGGTCATCGCCACCGCAACCTGTTCAAAGGCCTCCGACATCGTCCGTCCGGTTCCCCGGATGCCGATGTCGGCCTGATGCTCAAAATGCTCCCATTTCGGTTTCATGGATAACGGCTGCCCACCCCTGAATCTTACCACCCCCGATTGACACGCCAAGCTGATTCTGGAATACTGCAAAACACCTGTGGACATTCAAAAAGGACTGATTTTATGCAATTGAATGACGAACAAAAAGGGCTTGTTGCCCAATGGGTTAAGGAAGGCTGCGGTCTCTCCGAAATCCAGCGCCGCCTAGCCGACCAGTTTAAGCTGAACCTGCTGTATATGGACGTTCGATTCCTGCTGATCGAATTGGGCTTGAATCTACAGGAAAAGAAAAGCAGTGCGCCTCCCCCCAAAGATCTTGCCACACCAGCCGCCGCTCCGGTCGCCAATGCCGACCCGGGAATTCCCGGGGTACCCGGCGAACCCGCACCCGGCGGCGTCGTCGTTGATGTCGACCGCCTCATGAGGCCGGGCTCACTCGTCAGTGGAACGGTCGTTTTCTCAGATGGCGTCAAGGCCACCTGGATGCTCGACCAGGCGGGACGTCTCGCCCTCGGCGGAACAGACAAGTCCTATCGCCCCTCCGCTCAGGATGTCCAGGAGTTCCAGGTCAGCATCGCCCGTGAACTGCAAAAACGCGGTTACGGCTAACCCTTTCCGATCCCCTATCCCAGGAGTTTATCCCTATGTCTTTTGAAAGCGGCAGCATGACGTTCCGAATGTTTTATCTTCCGCAAAAGCTTCCCAAGGATCATGTGGAGCGGTTTGCAAAACACGCAGCCCCGCCCCTCTCGACCCTCAGCGACACCCCGATTCACGGGTGGGTCACCGGTCGGCATCTTCTGGACAGGAATATCACCGATGACACCGCCTTTTATGCGGGTTATCTGCGCCTGACCATGATGCGGGCGGAGCGCAAAATTCCCGAGTCGCTTCTCCGGGCGGAATGCCGGATGGAGGAACTCGCCCGGATGCAGGCGGAAAACCGGGCGCAACTGGATCGGAAGACCCGCACCGAAATCCGCAAGGAAATCGAGGCGCGCCTGCTGCCTTCCATGCCGCCGCAACTCAAGGGAATGGCCCTGATCCATCAGCCCGAGAGCGGTGTTATTTTTTCGGAGGCCACCTCCGACAAACAGCAGGAGGCGCTCGAGGCCACCTTCCGGGAAACCCTCGGGTTCGGCGTGATCCCCGTTTCGCCCCAGTACGCCGCAGCACGCCGCCAGAAATATGATATCCGGGATTACACCCCTGCCAGTTTTTCGCCCGACTGCGAAGACGATGCCGTTGGAAACAGTCCCGGCCAGGATTTCCTGACCTGGCTCTGGTTTTATTCCGAGGCACGGGGCGGTATCTTCAAACTCCCCTCAGGCGGCGACTTCGCCATCATGATCGAAGGCCCCCTCACCTTCGTCCTGGAAGGTCAGGGAGCCCATGAAACGGTCCTCCGTCGCGGGACTCCCGCCATCAGCGCCGAGGCTAAAATCGCCTTGCTCAGCGGCAAAAAACTCCGAAAGGCCAAGCTCCTCCTGGCGCGGGGCGAGGACACCTGGCAGGTCTCGCTTGACGCCGAAACCTTTACCTTCCGCGGACTGAAACTACCTGAAGGTGAAAAACTGGAGCCGATCAGCCGCTTCCAGGAACGGATGACCTCCCTGATGACCTTCACCACCGCTTTCCTGGAGATCTTTGACAGGTTTATGAAGGAACGAACCGACGAGAAAGTATGGGAGAAAACCCGCAGCGACATCCACCGCTGGGTGAGCGAAAGAACCGCGAGGAAGTAGTTATGAAACTATCTATTGTCATTCCTATTTACAATGAGGCGGCGACCATCCTGGAATTGCTCGATTTGGTTTCCGCCATCAATGTCGGCTTGGATAAGGAACTGGTTCTCATCGATGACTGCTCGAGTGACGGCACGCGCGATGTCCTAAAAAAAGTCGCCGCCGACCATCCTGAATGGCGGGTGCTGTTTCATGAAGTCAACCGCGGCAAGGGCGCGGCGTTACGAACCGGCTTTGCCGCCGCCACCGGGGATTTCGTCCTGATCCAGGATGCCGATTTGGAATACGACCCGCGGGAATACCCCATTCTGCTTCGCCCGCTTCTCGAGAACCGGGCCGATGTTGTGTTCGGTTCCCGTTTCCAGGGCGGCGGCCCACACCGGGTCTGTTTCTTCTGGCATTACCTGGGCAACAAATTCCTGACCACGCTGTCCAACATGATGACCAACCTGAACCTCACCGACATGGAGGT
>CAZOZF010000095.1:0-11232 GCA_964584205.1 uncultured Verrucomicrobiota bacterium | reverse complement strand
GCCCGTTCCGTTTCGCCGACAGGGAGGGCGGGAGCATCGACATGCAATATGCCCACCCTAAATTCGAATACCATGCCGAGAACATTGCGGCCCGAGCCCGCCAGACGCTGGACGAGCAGACGGGCGAGTGGACCACGCCGCACCGGTTTTGGTCGGCAGGCCATGATTCCTCCTGCCCGGATATCCGGGAAGTCAGGATGATTAAGGAGTGTGCCACGGCTTTGAAGGATGAGGCGGATGTATTTCACAGCACCCTGGCTGAATTTCAGAAAGGTGTGGTGGCTGGTGTCAACGGTAGCCTGCCCCTCGCGAAGGGCGAGATGCGCCATTTCTACACAGAAGGGAGCTCGTCGGTTCTCTTCGGCTGGATCACCTCGGCACGCATGGATATCAAGCAGGAAAATTACGCGGTTGAAAAAGCACTGGGTGTGTACGCTGAGCCTACAGCGGTCTGCGCCTCCCTGCTCGGCGCCGCCTATCCGCGTGGTTTCGTCGATCTCGCCTGGAACTGGCTGCTTCAGAACCACGGACACGACTCCATCGGCGGCTGCAGCCGGGATGTGGTGCCCGACGACATGTTCTACCGCTACCGACAGGCCCGGGAGATCAGCACTTGTGTCCTCGAACGCGCCCTGGTGGATATCTTCGGGGCCATCGATCTGTCGGACCGTGCGCCCGGGGACGTCGCCGTGGTCGCCTGGAATCCGGCCCCGGTCGAAAGGACAGACATTATGCCTTTGGAACTGGATCTACCCGTCGAACTCAAGGCGGCGGATTTTGAACTGGTGGACGAAAAGGGGATCTCTGTCCCCGTACAGAAAATCAGTTCCCGACCTGTGTATGCCATCGTACAGTCGCCGAATGATTGTGCGAACATGATGCAGGCTGTCAGGCATTCCCTCCATGCCGAACTCCCGGCGGTGCCGGGAATGGGCTACCGCACCTTCTTCGTCAAGCCGCTCAAGGCGGTCAAACGCCAGGCCAAGCCGTCTATGATCACCGGGCCGCAGACGATGGAGAATGAGTTCCTGTCAGTCACCGTTCAGTCGAACGGCGCATTGAAGATCACACACAAGGCCAGCGGTCGGACCTGGGTGGATGCCGGGTATTTCCGGGACAGCAGCGAGACGGGGAATCCGTGGGAGCGAATGCCAGTGGCGCAGGATGAAATGCTGACCACCCTCAACGAGAATGCCCGGGTTGCTCTTGTTGCCGATGGTGAACTGATGGCGTCATTCCGGATCGAACTGGATTGGAAGCTGCCGCAGGGGCGCACGCACGACAACCTCCGCCGCAGTGAGCACCGCGTGAGCTGCCGGATTGTCAATACGGTTACCCTGCGCAAAGGACAGCCCTGGGTGGACATCGTGACTGATCTGGATAATCAGGCTGAGGACCATTATGTCCAGGTGTCGTTCCCAACGAACATAATGGCCGATCACACAATGGCGCAAACGCCGTTTGACGTGGTGTCGCGTCCGATCGCCAAGCCTGACCCCGCCCTTTTCGCTGAGGACATCCAGACGGAACATCCGATGGACCGGTTTGTGGACATGAGCGACGGCGAGTTCGGCGTGGCGCTGTTGAACGAAGGGATGAAGGCCTATGAGCCGCACGGCGATTCCGCCAATACGCTCAGCCTGACGCTCCTGCGGTGCTTCCCCTTGCAAATCTGCATCACGGTGCTGGAGCGGACAGACTACAGCAAGCAGGACAAGGGCTCCCAGTGCCTCGGCAAGCATACGTTCCGGTACGCCTTCATGCCACATGCGGGTGACTGGGAGCAGGCAGGCCTCTGGCAGGCTTCGGAGCGCTTCAGCTTGCCCCTCCGGGTGGCCCAGATCGGCCCGACGGCGCAAGGAAACCAGCCGTTGTCCCGGTCTTTCCTTGAGGTGGAACCAGCAACCCTGCATGTCAGCGCCCTGAAGCAGAGTGAGGATGGCAAGGGATGGATCGTTCGCCTTTTCAATCCGTTGTCGGAAACGGTAAAGGGGCGCATCCGTCTGAATGGTGGCGTGGCCCAACCTGCTGCGACTTTCTCGCCCGTCGAACGGCAAATGAAGGAAGGTCGGCTGCCGCAAGGCGATGGCAAGGGATGGAAGAAGGTGCGGACTGTGACGCTCGAGGAAATTCCCGAAGACGATCTGAAGCTTGGCAAGGACGGGTGGGTTACCTTAGAACTTGGGCGTAAGAAAATCGTATCCGTCGAATTTCTCAGGTAGCGTAGCCGGAACGGGACGAGGACGTCCCGCCTCTTTTGTAGGACAAGCTTCCCCGACGAAGTTGGGGAGCTTGTGCGGGCGAGGGAAGACGCAGGCTCCCCGACTCCGTCGGGGAAGCCCGCCCTACAAGGAATGGGAATTGAACGTAGTTTAGCATGGACATGTGGGCCAGAGCAGAGGGGCAAGAAGAACGGCATGCCCTCACTCTGGCACGATTGATGAAGCGATAATGCCGAAAAGGGGAGCATACGATGAAACGGAATATGATCGTCGCAGGGGTTTTGGGTCTGGTTGGGATGATGTCATCCTGGGCGCAGTCGGAATCGGCAGGATGGTATACGCCTGAGTCCTGGGTTCATTATGGCCGGGGTTCAGTGCAAGTGCACGGCGAGAGCCTTGCCATACAAGATAGTTACGTTGCATCCACGCAAGCGTGGACCGATGCCGAAATAAGTTTTCAGGCGCGTGCACCCGAAGGACAACCCCAGGTGCAGGTCTGGGCGGGTTTCCGCTGCCGCGACCGTGATCGTCGCTATGTGGTTGGGTTGCGTGGCGGTAACAATAATGACATCTATCTGGCGCGCTACGCCCCCGAAGCCAATGACAAATTCTTGGGCTTGGCACCATTGGATTTTAATCCCGAGGTTGGCCAGTGGTACCGCCTGCGAGTGGTGGTGCGTGGCAACCGTTTTCTGGTGTTCCTCAACGACGAGAAATTTCCGCGATTGAACGTTGTTGACCAAAAGCCGCTTTGGAATGAAGGCGGAATAGTACTCGGGGGCGGCTGGTTAAAGGCGGAATACCGGCAGTTGACCGTGAATCCGCTGTCCGCCCAAGCCTTGGCGGATCTCGATCACATTGGCAACGAGGCCTGGGCCGAGCCACGGCCTGATCGGGAGGCCCTGCGGGTCAGCCAGAGGGCCGGGTACCGGCCTCTGGTCGTTTCCAAACTGACAGAAGGGCGTACGGAAGTTTCCCTGGAGGGGAACTGGCTGTTTAAGCCGGATCAGGAGTTGCAGGCGGGCGGGGCTTCTCCCGCTTCGGCAGAGTATGACGACCAAGGTTGGCATCTGATCGACGTGCCCAACTTCTGGACTCCCATGTGGGCATGGCTGCACGGTGAGGCCGACGGCAAGGGTTTTACCAAGGGAATCTCAGAACGTTTCCGTCTTCATGAGCTGAAGCGGGTGAATGGGTACACCTTCAACTGGGACGCGACGATGGGGGCCTGGTACCGGCATCACCTCGACCTGCCTGCGGATGTGGCTGGCAAGCGGCTTGAACTCTGTTTTGATGCCATCGCCAAAATCTGCGAAGTCTATGTCAACGGCAGGAAGGTGGGGTCGCATGTGGGGATGTTTGGTGAGGTCCGTTGCGATATCACCGAGGCGGTTAAACCGGGCCGTAACGTCGTAGCCGTCCATGTACAGCGGAATTACCCCAAACCTAAGAAGGGGCAGGCTAATAAGGTCGAAGGCGTGGCCGTGACCGTGGAAGTGACTTCCGAGATGCTCCGGTCGTTGCCTCACGGTATGTATTGTGATGATCCGGCAGGCATTTGGCAACCTGCCAAGCTGGTGGTCAGCGGCCCGGTGGCTGTGAATGATGTGTTTATAAAGCCCCACCTGGATGGGGCGTCAATGGACGTCGAGCTGGTCAACGGTCAAAAGCAGGCTCGCTCCGTAACCCTTTCCTACACGATCCGGGACGCCAAGGATCGGTCGGTGCTGTGTTCTGAACACCTGCCGCAGGCGGTCACTGTGGCGGGTGAATCCAAGGCGGCGCTGACCCTGCAGACACCGGTGGTGCATCCCAAAACGTGGTCGCCGGACGAGCCGAACCTCTATGTCCTTGATCTGGAGGTCAGGGAGGGCGGAGCGCTGGTGGACCGTAAGCAAACGCGGTTTGGATTCCGTACGTTCACGGTGCAGGGGAATCGCCTAATGCTGAACGGCAAACCCTATTGGTTGCGCGGGGGGACCCATTTTCCGCACGCGATCAGGCCCAACGATGGGGAACTGGCCCGTCGGATGATGACACTGGCCCGGGAGGGTAATGTCCGGGTGACCCGTTCACACGTTGCCCCTATCACGGAAGTCTGGATGGACGCGGCCGATGAGATCGGTATGGGTGTTTCCTACGAAGGCACCTGGCCCTGGCTGATGCTGCACGGGGATGTCCCGGAGGCCTCATTGCTCAAGGTGTGGAAAGATGAGTTCGCCAGCCTGGTGCGGAAGTACCGTAATCATCCTTCAATGCTGCTTTGGACGGTCAACAACGAGATGAAGTTCTACATCTTTGATCGGGAGAATCCCGATCTGATGAAAAAGAAATGGGCGGTGGTGACGGATATGGTTCGCACCATCCGGGATCTTGATCCGACGTTGCCGATCGTTGCTGATTCCGGTTATGTCCGGAAAGAGAATGCTAAGGCATATGAGTCGTTGGTTAAGCCAAACAGGTTTGATGACGGGGATGTGGACGATTCGCACCGCTACTACTGCTGGTACAACCCTTCGTTCATGCACTTGATGACCGGTCAGTATGGTAAATCACAGGGCTTGCCGGACCGGCCTCTGATCAGTCAGGAATGGTCCACCGGATATCCACGCAACGACGATGGGCATCCCACACGGGCATATCTGTTCAATCACCAAACCCCGCAGGCGTGGGTGGGGCTGGATGCCTATGAGCATTGTGATCCGGCCCGGTTCCTCGAACGGCAGGCATTCATGACCAAGGAGGCCGCCGAGGCGGTTCGCCGCAGTAACCGTGAGAATACGGCCGGTCTGATGCTGTTTGCTTATCTGGCCTGGTTTAAGGATGTTTACGATGCCAGGCGTATCCAGCCATTTCCAACCTACGATGCGGTCAAGACGGCATTGCAGCCGGTTCTGGTCAGCGCGGAGCTGTTCGGCCGGCATTTCTATTCCGGTGAAACGGTTCGCCGCCGTGTGTGTATCGTCAACGACGCGGAAAGCGGGCAGGCCCTGCCGGCCAGTTGTCTGCACTGGCAACTCCGGAATGATGAGCGGGTTCTGGCCGAGGGACGGCAGGACGTGCCTGGGGTGGCCCATTACCAGAACCAATGGCTTGATGTGGATTTCGTCATGCCCAAACAGTTGCCTGAGCCCCGCATGGATGTCAGGTTGACCCTGGCATTGGAAGGGCCTGCGGGGGTGCTTTCGGAAAACGGCTATGATGTGTTGCTGGCCAGCCGCGAGTGGGCAATGGGAGCACTGGAACAGCCTTTGCCGCAAACGGTGGTGTTTGATCCGAAGGGGTTATATCCGGACCTGAAAGCCACGCGGGTGTCATCCCTGAAGGATGTCGCCGGTCATTCGGTACGGCGGCTCGTTATTGCCGACCTGAGTGCTGCCAGGGCCCCGGACTTTGAAGCGGTCCGGAACTTTGCGGAACAGGGTGGGCAGGTCCTGATCCTGGGCGCCGGCAAGGCCTTGCTGAAACTGTTGCCGGATCAGATCCGGGGTTTCAAGGCGAAGCAGGGCGAAATTGTCACGATGCATGTTCCTGAATCGCCCTTGTTCGCTGGGCTGGCCTGGGGCGATCTGGCATGGTTCGAGATGGGCGAGGGGCAGGTTCCCCAGGCCTGCCGAGGCGTCTATCAGGTTGACCGAAGCCGCAAGGATGTTGAAATCCTGGCGGATCAATGCGACATCCACGGGTATCTGAAGCAACCGGGTGATGTTCTGGATTACAGCGGCAGTCCCTTGCTTGAGGTCAAGCTGGGCGCTGGACTGATCCTCGTTAGCGAGTTGCAATTGGGCGTTCGTTCCGTTGACCCGGTGGCGGGCCGGTTGCTTGGCAACATGGCGCTCTGGCTCACAGGGCAGGGGAGATGACCGTATATCAGGAAATTGATCAGGGAGGTTTCTTATGGTGAACAGGGTCGGGATCGGCGGATGCGCATTGCCTGTTTTCTCAGACGGGATAAAGACCGGTAGGGCAGGGCTTGTGGCTTGCGGGCTCGGACTGGCTGCTTTGTTGTTGGTGACGACCGAACTTCGGGCGGCCGTGTCGTGTCCACGGGAATTCGCTCCCATGGAAGGGTGGGTCAAGTCGCCGGAAAAACCTTACCGACAGGAACTATGCCTGAATGGCCTGTGGCAGTTCCAGCCGGTGGCGCTTCCGAAGGGGAGCAAGCGGAACGATGGCGTTGTTCCGGAACTGCCGCCGGCACAAGCGGCTGGATGGGCCACGGTCCCGATCAAGATCCCGTCACCCTGGAACGTTAATACCTGGGGTGGCGGACGACGCGACAAGTTGGGTGCGGACCGGATGTACTGGCCGGATTCCGTCTATTACCCCAGTTATCCCGAGACCTGGGATCGTGCGGAAATGGGCTGGCTGCGGCGCGGGTTCCCGGTGCCTGAAACGTGGCGCGGACAGCGGATCATCCTGCATTTCGAAGCGGTTTCGGGTGAGTGCCGGGTTATGGTTAATGGCCAGAAGGTGGCGGAGCACTTCGACAATTTCCTGCCGTTCAAGGTGGATGTGACAAGCAGCATCCGTTTTGGGACGGAGAACGAGTTGCTGGTAGGGATCCGAAGCCAGAACCTGTTCAACAAAGGCAGCAGCCGGTATCCCAAGTTCCAGGTCACCTATCCGCCCGGTTCCATGACAGATTCGCTGATCGGCATCTGGCAGGATGTCTTCCTGCTGGCATTGCCGGAGGTGCGTGTGGCCGACACATTTGTCAAACCGCTGGTGAAACAGGGTGTGCTCGAAGCCGAGGTGACGCTGGTTAATGACGGCGCACAGGACCAGACCGTGCAGGTTGGCGGTGAGGTCTGCCCCTGGACGAATCTGGCCAACCAGGAGATCGCGATGGCTGCGGGACCCAAATGGCGGCTGGAGCCGGCGGTACTGTCGCTCCCCGCGACCGGCGTAACCGTCAGGGCCGGAGCGAAAACAAAGGTGGTCCTGCGGCAACCGGTGGACAAACAGCTGCGGCTCTGGTCGCCTCAATCGCCCAATCTCCATGGCCTTCTGCTATCGGTCAGCGGGCAGGGGAAGGTAGTGGATTGCCAGTACACCCGTTTCGGGTGGCGCTCACTGGAGATCCAGGGCGCGGATCTGCTGCTCAATGGTGAGAAGATCAAACTGCTGGGTGATTTTGTCCACCCCTTCGGGGCTTATGTCATGAGTCCCTGCTACGTCTGGGCGTGGTATCGGATGATCAAGGATATCGGCGGCAACGCGATGCGGCCCCATGCCCAGATCCATCCGCGATTCTATCTGGACCTGGCCGATGAGATGGGGCTGATGGTGCTGGCGGAAACTTCGGTTTTCGGTAGTTCAATCAGGCTGAATCCCGAACAACCTGTTTTCTGGGAGCGTTATGCGGCCCATTATGACGGCATGGTGCAACGTGATCGCAATCATCCCAGCGTGATGGGCTGGAGCTTTGGCAACGAGATGTTCGCCATTCCGCGGCTCAATGAGATGTCAAAGGAGGACACCCAGGCGTATTACGATAAATTGATCGCCATGAGCCGCCGTTCGTCGGCGCTCGACCCGACACGAACGTGGATCACCTGCGATGGGGATGAGGACTTGCAGGGTTCATTGCCGGTGTGGAGTAAGCATTTCGGTCACGGCAATTTTGACGACAAGCTACCCAAGGGCCTGAACAAGCCGATGGTGGTGGGGGAATCGGGTGGGACCTATTACGCCACTCCTGAACAGTTGTCGGTGTTCAATGGGGATCGCGCCTATGAGAATTACCTTGGCCGCAACGAGGCGTTGGCCATCGATCTCTATGACAACATCGTGAAGATGGCATTGCCCTATCTGGCGCATTTTTCGCCCAGCCTGATGGTCTGGTATGGTCTTGAGCACCTCAATTTCGGTTATCACGACTTTTCGCGCCTGCCGACGGAACAGGACGGGGTGTTCTTTTCCGGCCCATTTGTCGAGGGTAAGCCCGGCATGCAGCCTGAACGCATCCCGCCCTATGTGACGACAGTCAACCCCGGTTGGGATCCCGCGTTGCCACTTTACAAGCCATTACCGATGTTCCATGCGATGAAGGCCGCGATTGCCCCCGGCGGACCGCAGCCTTGTCCCTGGGATCACAAGAGCAAGGTTGTCGCCTCGCCTCCGGCGCCGGTGCCTGCGACCGTCGACCAGGTTGCATTCGCAGGCGCGGACAAATCGCCCTTGCGTGAACGTCTCGTCGGGTGGGGTGTTCCGCTGGTCACCAATGACACGCAGAAGGCCTCGGTGCTGATTGTTGACGGCCAGACACTGTCCAGGGACCAGGTTCCCGCCGTGCGTGCCAGGCTCGATAGCGTATTGGCGGCAGGGGGCATTGTGCTTCTGATGGTGCGCGATGCGAAGGCGCCAATCGAGGTGGTGAATGCGCTGATTCCTGCTCCGTTGTCGCTGACCGACCGCAAGGCCACGCAACTTCAGCCGAATGGTGTGGAGGCTTGGGCGGGCGGCCTCGGCCAGAAGGATCTCTATTTTGCCAACCTTGAGGGTCAACGCCATGTCCTGAAATGCGGTCTGGCGGGGCCACTGGTGGAGAAGGGGACTGTCGTGTTGGAGGCCGGCAAGACGGATTGGTCGCTGTTCAACAACAATCCTGAAAAGACCAAGGCTGCGGCGGTGGTTTTGTATGAGCAATTGCAGAAGCCCTCGGGAGTGGCATTGGTTCGCGTGAAGCAGGGCGCGGGGACGCTCGCCGTGTCCAGCCTCGACTACCGTATCACGGCTCCCGTCAGCCAGGCGATGTGGCGTCGCCTGTTCGGCAATATGGGTATTAAATTGCTGGAAGCAAAGGGCAATGGCATGAAGGGGGCCGGCAAAGGGCGCAAGCATGATCTACTCCTTAATGGCCCGATGGAGTGAGGGATGTCAGCATGAAGTCAATGATCGGATTGTTCAAACTGGCAGTGCTAACCTGCTTGGTGCCCTTCTTGGTCCAGGGGGCGGAGACTGTCGAAACAGATGTATGTGTCTATGGCGGCGCCTCCGGGGGCGTTGCGGCCGCCGTTCAGGCCTCGCGCCAAGGCAAGCGGGTGACCCTGCTTGTCTTCAACAACCACCTCGGGGGCTTGAGTGCTTCCGGGTTGGGGTGGACGGATATCGGTTCGCTCGGAGATGCCTACATCCAGGGGCTGTCGCGTGAGTTCTACGAGCGGATCGGTCGGAAGTATGGCATCTCAAAGGCCAAGTGGACATTCGAACCCCATGTCGCCGAGAGCGTCTTCAATGACCTCGTCAAGGAGGCTGGGGTTGAGGTGTATTGCGGGGAACGTCTGGCTCGAACCACGATGGACGGGCAGACGATCACACAAATCACCATGGACAATGGCGATGTCTTCCGGGCAAAGTTTTTCGTTGATGCCTCATATGAAGGCGACCTGCTCAAGCAGGCAGGAGTGAGCTGCACCGTGGGACGCGAGGCCAACGCGCAATATGGCGAGACCCTCAACGGTATCCAGACCAGAACCCATGGCAACCAGCTCCCCAATGGCATTGATCCCTACCGGGTGAAGGGCGCCCCTGCGAGCGGATTGCTTCCGGGAGTCAATGCGACGGCGGGCGGGCCGGATGGCAGCGCCGACACCAAGATCCAGGCCTACTGCTACCGACTGTGCCTCACGGATGTCCCCTCCAACCGGGTTATGGTCGCGCAGCCCGCGGGTTATAAGGAAGCCGATTATGAGTTGCTCTTCCGGGCCATCGAGGCAGGGCAGAACAACCGTTTCTTCAAAACGCAGGACCGCATGCCAAATCGCAAAACGGATTCCAACAATGCGTCGGGAATTTCTTTTGACTATATTGGTTACAATTACGACTATCCGGAGGCCGACCACGCGACGCGTGCCAGCATTGCCAGGGCGCATGAGAACTGGCAGCGGGGCCTGATCTGGACGCTGCAGAATCATCCCAGGGTACCCCTGGCAATCCGCACGGCCCACGCCCAATGGGGGCTGCCAGCCGATGAATTCAAGGACAATGACCACTGGCCCTACGAACTTTACGTCCGGGAGGCCCGCCGGATGGTGTCCGACTACGTGATGACGGAGAAGCACTGCACCCGTGCCGTGGTGGCTGAGGATTCCGTTGGTCTGGCTGCCTATACGATGGATTCCCACAATTGCCAGCGGATCGTCCTCAACGGGAAGGTGAAGAACGAGGGGGATGTCCAGAAGAGACTCACGAAGCCATTTCCCATCTCGTACCGGGCGCTGGTGCCGAAAGCCGGCGAATGCGTCAACCTGCTGGTGCCGTGGTGTGTGTCTGCCACGCATATTGCTTTTGCCTCGCTGCGCATGGAGCCTGTGTTCATGATTCTGGGCCAATCGGCGGGCGCGGCGGCCTGCCTGGCCATTGATGAGGGGTGTGCTGTGCAGCGAGTTCCCTACGAGAAGCTAAAGGCCCGGCTGCTCAAGGACGGTCAGCGCCTTTCCATGGACGAAAGGATCATCCCCGGCAGACCTTGCATGTAATGCATACGTCCCGCGTGCCAAACTCAGGGTGCGCGCCGACCTGAAAAGGCGGAACGCAGGCGACGGTCAGAAGAACTTTTGCTCCGGCGTATTTCGGCTGGGCCCATCTGCCCGGAAATAGCCTTGCGGAGAGCACGGCTTCGTTGCCACTCCTCCCAGGTCCATGAGGTCTTAAGGGGTGGGGTTGATTTCATCAGAAATCTCCATCTTGAACCGGCGAAATTCTTCGAGTATTCGGAACGAGGGCAAATCGGCCAGACGTTCTGCCTCGACCCAATTGATGTCGATTCCACCCTTGAGGCAGACGGCCATGAGTTTCTTTGCGACGGCTCTGGCCTCGGCATCAGGACGGGGATAAACGGCGGTCAGGACGCGTTCAACGAGGGTCAACTCAACCGGTAGAATACTGATGCGGCCATAGGGTGTTTCAACCTCGCGACAGGGCGAAGAGGACTCATTCTCCAGAAATCCATGTGAACGCCATTTTGGAATGACTCTTCTTCAGCCAATCTGAAAGGTCCTTTTTC
>CAZOZF010000094.1:4412-11338 GCA_964584205.1 uncultured Verrucomicrobiota bacterium | reverse complement strand
CCGCATAAAAAGCGTCCATATCCACATGCAAGATGGTCAGTCCGCGATTCACAAGCGAGGAGTCTTGCGTGGGCTGTTTTACTGAATCGCGCCCTTTGAGGATGATTTGACGATCTCATAGAGTCGCATGGTTGTGGGGTCATACCAGTAGTTCCGGTCGCGGGACATGGAGAATTTTTCCTTGAAGGAATTTTCAACACGCGCCAGGGCCCCCTCTTTTTCACGCGCCAGACGTGCCAGCACAACCAGATCCTCCTGGGCAATCTGCTTGGCAGCCGCCAGCGAGGCGAACTTGCGGGAATCCGACTCAGACTCCAGCTTTTTCACGACGCGAGACTCCGTTGCCGCACCCGGGGCGTTGGTGGCGGCTGATTCCTTTTTAACTTCCTCTAAAATCGTCATGGCCTTGGGGTCATACCGGTAATTTCGATTCCGCATGATGCCAAAAGACTTCTTCAATTCGGCATCGAAATTCTCCAGATCCCTCTGTTTTTCTTCCTGCAATAGGCTTAAAACCTGCCGCTCCTGAAACAGGACCCGCTTCACGCCGATCAATTGCAGCAACTCCTTCTCGGCCGCCTTGTCCGAAATCGTAAGATGCAACCGTTTAACAGCATTGGTCGATACCGCTTCGGAAGGCTCCACGGCGTCTTGTTTCCCCATCCACCCAAGCCATCCCGCATGGAGGGACAACGGGGCAATATAGAACGCAAACGCCAAACCCATCACAACTTGTTTCTTCATCATAATCCCTCCTAATTGAAAAGGGATCCATCTTGCGATGGATCCCCTTCATTGTCACCACCAACCGGTCGAACCGTCAGGGAACGCTCGGATCATCCGACAGATACGGATCCGTAACAACATTCCCGGCTGCATCCGGCTCACCACCCCAGTAATTGTTCTGGGCCCAAAGATCCTCTTCATCACCCGTATTATTCCAGCGTATCCCGGCATCGTCATTGCCCGTCATGGAATTATTTCCAAAAACGGTTTCCGTACCGAAGTCATACGTGCCGCTATTGCTCTCAGCCGCCAGATCAATACCGTCTCCACTGTTGTTCTTCGCCACATTGGAACGGCCCGTCAAAGTCAAATTGAGGCCCACCGTGGTATCGACACTGATCCCGTCAGAACTATTTCCATTCGCCACGTTGTTCAGGATCGAGATAGTGCCATCGGTCGAGGCATTCAAGACGACGCGAAGGCCATTCACCCCGTTACTGGAGGTCGTGTTGTCATGGAGATTAACCGTACCATGCCCGTCAGTACTGTCAGATTCAACCAGGATCCCATAACTGGTGTTTCCGGATGCGGCAACATCCCCGACATCCACAAAACTGTTGCCCTGGCTATTCGCATCGATACGGATTCCGTTATTGCCATTATTATTGGCCTCAATGGAACCCGCCGGGAGCATGGAAATAATATCCAACCCGAGGAAATTGAACCCACCCCCATGGTCGCTCATATCCTGAACCGCAGTTTCGGAGATCCAGACATGACTATTGCCGCCGGCAAGCGAATAGCAGTGCGTTTCAATGGAAATTCCGTTATTTCCATTTTCATTCGCCTGAATATCCGTCAAGGCGGCCATTGCCACGCCCTCGCCGCTCAATATGGCGTCAATCCCCAACTCAGTATTCCCATTAGCTTGAACGCCCGCCAGCACCAGATAGGAAGAGTCTAAGGAATCGCTCCTGATATTCAGAGTCAAGCCCGAGCGCCCATTGTCGTCGGCCATGATATTGATGCCTCCCAGCATTGCCTCTCCTGCCCCACCGGGATTGGGAGACGTCGCCCACACAATCGCGTTGATGCCATCACCGAAGTTTCCAGAGGCATTGACATACGCCAACCCCGCCATGGCATCCCCCCCATTTTCGGCAAGGGCGGATAGAGAGACGCCCGTTCCCGCGTAAGGATCTTTTCTCCATCCCAAACCATTTCGCAAGGCTTCAACTCCCACAATACCGACCATCGCACTGCCATAAGCGCTCCTGACATCCACCGAAACGCCATTGCCGGCGTTGTCATTCGCCTGAACAGGACCAACCGTCCGGACCTGTGACAAATCCAGAGGAATATCAGCCCCGGCCAAAACGGTTCCGACAAGTTCCATCAGATACTCCGTGGATCCCACAATCCCGATCGCCGTCCCATTTTCACTGCTGACATCCATCTCAATACCGTCCCCATCTGGGCGACCCTTATTGAAACTGTTTAAGCCGTTGTTATTCGCTTGCGCATCAAGCACAACCCCCAGCGCCAGGTCATACCCGCTGACACTCATCGCGATTCCGCTTGCCCCGTTCCGATTGGCCTCATTCCGACCAAATGCCGGGATATAACGGGTATCCATCTGACCCAGATTCTGAGCCAGGCTCAGCAGTGGATCACTCGCCAGCATCACGGATCCAGCCAACCCGTTTTCAGCAAAGGTTCGGGACGCAATACCATACTCCATATTGTCGTTGGCCCGGACATCCACAAACACATTCAGAGCCAAAAAGTCGGCTTCCGAATTAATCATCATGCCGGATCCCCAATTCCCATTCGCCTCACTCCGGACAACGGCCGCCACGGAGAGCGAGGCATAGGGATCAACTTGGGAATCATAAGGGGCCTGACTGACTTCAATACCAGATCCGCTAAATTGTCTCTTGTAAGAGTTCCACCCATTGTCATTGGCCTGAACACCGATAAAGCCAGCCAAATTAATCCCAGTGGATCCTTGCTCCACACTGATCCCGCTTCCGCCATTGCCATTGGCCTGCATGGTTCCACCGGCACGATACAACTCCTTCACGCCTAACAGATCGGCGACACTAAGCCCGTCCAGGGAAAGAAAGGGTATCGCACTGCCGATGGTATTCAGAAGTTGATCCACCCGATCCAGATCGGCATGGGAAGCAAAGAGCGCGCCTGCCAATTGATTCCGGTTCATCCTGACCGATATACCATTCATTTCGTTCCCATTGGCCTCTGTGTCGACAAACAACGCCACCGCCTGGTTGTTGTCATAGGCCTCGATCGATACCCCGTCCCAGGAATTTCCGGAATAGACGCCCGACACCCGGGTCATAAAGGTATCCGCCCCTTCGGCATAGAGGGAAGCGCCACTTCCACCCGATCCGGTGACGATGTTGTTCGCCAGCGTCACGTCCACCTCAGTCGTGTTGCGGGAGCTCACCTCAATCCCGTTGTACCACATGCCTTCAATCCGATTACCCGAAATTGTGGCAAAGAGCGACGGCATGGCAGTGGAGCGGAGCATGATTCCCGACTCCATATTTCCACTGATGATGTTATTATAAACGCCAACCCCGGTCACATCCTCGCCGTAGATGCCGGTCACATTACTGTCCCGTGTTTTGCGTGTCACCGTCGGACGGGGAGCCTCCGGCTGGGTAATCTGGAACCCGGCCACCGTCACATTATTGGCCAGCGTAATCGCGGGCCCCGTTCCCATCCCGTTTACAACCGGGTAAATCCCCCCCAGAAACCGATCACCCTGCCCGTAAATCGGGGCACCGCTGCCCCACAACATCAGGCCATTGCGCAACACCACATTCTCGTAATACTGCTGGGCCGCGTCCCGCACATACACCATCGTCCCGATCGCACTCTGGACGCCCGTATTGATCTGGCGATAGGGGTTCTCCCAGGATCCATCTTCCACGCCGCTGCGGTTGTCGTCATCCACGAAGGTCACACCCGAATACAACACCAGATTGAAATCTTTCCGGTCGAGGCTCGTCTGCTTCTTCTCCAGGATCCGGCGATCCGCCACCACTTCCTCGGCTTTGGACATATCGCTGCGAATATGCAGATCGCGAACCACCATTTCCGTCATGCGGGACGCGAAAGGCGACTTCGTAGTGCCAGGCTTGAACCCCTCCAGGGCACCGGCAAACGGATTCTTACCACGGCTCAGATTCGCCAGATCAAAGGGAACCGAGATACGGGCCCCGACCGTATACTTCGATCCCATCAACTCCCTGTCCTCAAACCACGCCGCATCGAGATAGAGCGAAGGCATCGGCTTGATCTCCAGGCGGCTCTTCATGCCCGCAATATCATCGCCATAGTGGGCATTGTAGTCGTAATACCCGGCAAACACTTTGACATCCGCAATGTCATTAACTCCCGGAATCGGCAACAAGGCGCCGATTTCACAATCAAACCCATCCATGGCCTGCTCTGAAATCTGATAATGCTGCAACGTCTTCACATCATAGGTGGAGGTGACGTCATAGCCATACTGCGTGATCAAATGCCCCTGCCCCGTGGGCGCGTACCAGTAACTCCCCTGCTCCTGGGTTTTCGATGTCGCGGTGGCGTATTGATCCGACGTCTTCTTTCCCGTCTCGGGCAAATACGCATTCACGCGGGCATCCACCCAGGTACTCAGGAATTCCAACCCGCATCCGAACTGGTTGAAGGTATTGTCCAACGCGGTATTCCGGAGATCATAGAAAAGATTGCCGCCGATGATGATGTTGCGCTCCGGGAACAGGTGGCGGTAGCCCAGGCCGATATTGAACTCCTGGCCATCGCTGTCGTTCCAGGTTCCGCGCGGATTGACGAACATCAGGCCGGACTCGAACTGGATGACCGGCACCAGGATGTCGCCAAAAGATTCCGTCTGCTGGTCACCAAAATGAATTCCCAAGTTCAAGCGTCCGGGAGGAAGCGGGTTACTCCATTCGGCCTCAACCGGGGCGGCCTTTTCAAGAGCGGGCGCGGCCGTCGCCGGTTTCGCCTGTTGTGCCTGCACCAAGGTAGTCATCCCAAAAGCCAGAACCATCGCCGCCATCGAGACTAACATCCACTTTGCTTTCATCACGATACCTCCTTAGTTATTATCCCACCCTCAAAACAGGACTGAATTAATTCTCTAATCCAGCCACAAGACACTCTCAGAACAACAAAAGAAGAAATAGGGTAATCGGTCAAGTGAGTCAAGCGCAATGACTCGAATTCCTGCTTTCGGATGCGACCACTGCGGCAATGACAGCGGCGCCGATTCCTGAACCATCCTTGGTCAATTTCAAGTGAATCCCTTTTCCTGCCGGGCCGGCCAGCTCCCGGATCGCGGCGGCCAACACCCGGTGATAACCGGGATATTTCTCAAAAAGAGAGCCATCCACCGCCACGACAACCCGTTTTTTCGAGCGACACTCCACACGCGTGAGCGCCCCGACAATCAATGAGGCCGCGATGCGGGCGGAACGCCGGGATACCATCCGGCACACCCGGGCCAGCACCCGCCGCTCCACCGGGGTCAGCTCCTTGCCAAACAAGTCCTGCGAAAGTTTCTGAACCGCCTCCTTGGAGCCTGCCTCGAATACATCCATATGCCATCCCTTGAACGCATCCCTCTCGACGAATATGGCTGGCACATGCCCTTCGAAAAACCGCTCTTTCCGGATCAGATCCCGCACTACCAGCCTGACCAGTTGCGGCAGATATTTTCCCGCAATCATTTTTTCAGAAAACTGGTGTGCCACATTGCCGGAATCCCGATCCACCCGGCGGTCATAGGAATTTCGAGGCAGGACTTTATTGAAGTTACCGGTCTCCATATTAATGATCATGCTCGTGCCGGGATAGAAACCGATCTCTTTCCTGATCCGCCGCCTGGCCACACGCACGGCAATGTTGAATCCAGTGCCGAGAATAACGCCCACCCCGCAATCCGGATCCAAAACGGCCTGGGCCTGAAGCGTACCCACGGTATCATTGGCAAGGGCGACAATGTTCACATGACTCACTTTTTTTTCGGTGAGCGCCTGACGCTGAATCGCCACGACTTTCCGGCCCACCACGCCGGAAGCCGAAAAATCCTTGGTCCACTTCATGAGAATGCCCTCGGCAATTCCCAGCAACTGAACGGGAAAACTAAAGGTATATCCCAGCGCGATTTCAGAGGTAATCGCATGATCCTTGAGGAATTTCCGGAGATACCCGGCAATCGCGCCGAAAAGCCCGGCTCCGGATCCGGTGATCTGTCCGGCGGTAAGCCGGTACTTGGCCTCGGCGACAACCTGAGGCGGCTTCCCGGACCCGGAAAGTTCCACCAGCATGACCCTGAAGTTGGTGCCCCCGAGATCCAGCGCCAGATAACGCCCCTGCTCCCGGCCGCTGGCGGCATCACAATAAGCCGGAAACATCGCAATCGAACTTTTACGTCCGGCGAGCCCGGCATCCATTTCCTTCGTCACAAAGCCCCGGATTCTCCTCATGCGGGAGAGCGGAACCTCGAACTGCCTCTCAAGTGTCTCAATCAAAGATGGTTTCATTTATTCTCCTAACAGGGAGTCCTCTATACCATGCAAAAAACCATGCAATCAAGTTAAGATACGCCTCCCACCCCGGTTCAGGGGTTAAATGAGTTGTTTTTCCCGGGCCGATTGGTGTAGAGATAATGCCTTCAATGAAAGCACCTGGAAAAGTCACATTGAGTGTTGCCCTCGGGCTCCTGTTCGCCGGATGCAATATGACCCTGGTGGATTCCATTCCCCCGCTCCCGGAAGAACGACATGCGCCGGTGGTGGCCGTGACCTCCTTCGACAATCGTGCCGGGTTTGAAGGACAATGGAAACTGGGCGACGGCATGGCCGATCTCCTGGTTTCGGAACTGGTTCTGTCGCGTAATTTCGTCGTCGTCGAACGCCAGCATTTCGAAAAAATATCAGGCGAATTAAGCCGCCAACAGAGCGGACTGTTCCGACCGGAGGGAAAAACCCAGCTCGGCCGCATGAAAAACGCGCAATACCTGATCCGGGGAGTGGTGAATGATTTCTCCCATACGGGCGGGAGCAGTTTCTCCCTCTCCTTTCTCCGTACCCTTTTCCTGCTCGGCCGCAGCCATACCGCCCGCGTGGCGCTCACCCTCACCCTTGTGGATGTGGAAACCGGCC
>CAZOZF010000094.1:0-4312 GCA_964584205.1 uncultured Verrucomicrobiota bacterium | reverse complement strand
AGCCATACCGCCCGCGTGGCGCTCACCCTCACCCTTGTGGATGTGGAAACCGGCCAAATCCTGAGTGCCGTCCAAAGCGCCGGAATCGTTCGCACCAGTGAAGCCTTCGTCAAGGCCTCCTACGAGGGCGTTTCGTTCGGCGGGGATATTTTCTTTGAGACTCCGCTGGGCAGGGCCACGGCTCGCGCCATTTATGGCGGAGTCAAGCAACTGAGCCGGGATATGCCTGAAACCCGGTGGCGCCCGATGGTGAGCTGTGTCCGAAATGGCATTCTCTTCATCAACGGCGGAAAAGACCGGGATTTCCGGGTCGATACCGAGTACACGGTCCGGGGTCCGGCGGAACCGGTAACCGACCCCACCACCGGCGATATCCTGACCTTCGTCCCCGGAACCAAAATCGGAACCGTCCGAATTATCCAGGTTGATGACAAGGTTTCATACGCCAAACCTGTCGTGGGGCAGGGATTTGAACGAGGCCAGTGGCTGATGAAAGCCTCCCCAAAAAGTCGCGGCCCATGAGCAAGGAAGTTAAAATCATCTTTCAGCCCTCCGGACGGATCGTCCACGCCCTGCCCGGAACCGTCATTCTCGAGGCTGCCGCTCTGGCCGGATTCATCATTCACACGCCCTGCGGCGGAACGGGAAAATGCGCAAAATGCGTCGTCCTGATCCGAAGCGGAACCTGCCCGGCAACTGAACAGGAACTCACAGCCCTTGGAAAAGTTCGAACCGATGAGGGAGCCCGTCTTGCCTGTCTGGCCCGCATCACCGGCCCCATCACCATCGAAGTCCCCGAAAGCTCCCTGTTTCAGGCCCACCAGCAAATTCTGACCGGCGACTCCGGCGAGACGCGTGAAGTCAAACCCCGCGTCAGTAAAAAAGTCATCCAGATCCCGCCCGCCGCCCCTCACGAAACTCGCTCCGACCTTGAACGCCTTCAGGATGCCGGAATCTCGGCGCCACTGACTCTTTCCGCGCTCAAATCCCTGCCGGGCGTCCTGCGCTCCGCCGACGGCCGCCTGACCGTCGTCCAGGCGGACCATGATGTGATCGCCCTGGAACCCGGCGACACCTCCTCCCTCTGCTATGGCATTGCCTTCGACATTGGCAGCACCACCCTGGTGGGAACCCTGGTGGATCTTCTGACAGGAACCGATGTAGCGGTCGCCGCCCGGGTCAATCCACAAACCTCGTTCGGGGACGACGTGATCTCCCGAATCCAGAAATGCCGCGTCGAAACAGACGGGTTGGCGCAACTCCAATCGGCTGTCCTGGAGGGGATCAACCGGATCATTGATGAACTGGAACGGAAAACCCACATCAGCCGCCTGTCCGTCTATGAGGTCGTCTTCGCCGGGAACACGACGATGCAGCAAATTCTCTGCGGCATTGATCCCTCGGCGCTGGGGGAACTCCCCTTTGCCCCGGCCTTCCGGGATGCCCTCGAGTTCACCGCCCGGGATCTTCCGCTCCACATCCATCCCTGCGCCAAGATCACCGTCTTCCCGCAGATCGGCGGATTTGTCGGGGGCGACACCACGGCTGGAATTGTCGCGACCCGGCTTGACCGGTTTTCGGAACCCACCCTGCTGGTAGATATCGGCACCAACGGGGAAATTGTCCTGAAACACGGTTCAGGACTGCTCGCCACCTCCGTGGCAGCCGGCCCGGCCTTTGAAGGCGCCCGTATCACCAACGGCATGAGGGCGACAAGCGGGGCCATCGAGAAAGTCATCCTCGACGGGGACGTCAGGCTCAATGTCATCGGGAACGCCAAGCCGGCCGGATTATGCGGTACGGGCCTGATTGACATCACGGCGGAACTGTTACGGGTGGGAATCCTGGATGTAACCGGACGGATTCTGCCACCGGAGGAAACCCCTGAAACACTCCCCGCAGCGCTTCGCGATCGCCTGGTGATGGACAAGGGGGAGACTCACTTTCTGCTCGTCCCAAAAGCCGAATCAGCCACCGGCTCGGCGATTCTTCTGTATCAACGTGACATCCGGGAACTTCAACTGGCCAATGCCGCCCTACGCGCGGGAATCAACATTCTCCTGAAAATGGCGGGGCTTGAGGCCTCACAACTCGGAGCCATCCTGCTGGCGGGCGGCTTCGGAAATTTCATCCGGCGGAATCATGCCCGCCGTATCGGAATGCTGCCGCCCATCGCTTGCGACAAGATCCGCTTCGTGGGAAACACCTCGTCGTTTGGCGCGAAGCGCGTCCTGCTCTCAACGCAGGAGAAGGACTACGCCGCCCGCGTGGTCAAACAGGTCCGCCACGTCGATCTGTCGCTCGACCCCGACTTCCACCTCGAATTCAGTAATGCCATGCTCTTCCCTGAAGCGGAATAAGATGATCTACCACGGAGTCGACAGAGGGTTGAGGGAGAGGAAGAAAATGTTTTGCGATCTTTCAAAATGGCGGGTACACCATTTTGAAAAATCGCAAAACACCTCCCGTGAGGAATAGGGGAAAAGCAGGCTACTCCAGTGGCGCTTCGCACGATTAAAACCTTCCTCATCTGCTCTTCCTCTCCCTCAACCCTCCGTTGCCTCCGTGGTCAGTCTTCTCTTTCCGTCTGCGCCGTTACAGGGTGGCGCCGAAGGCCATGACGGCCTTGATTTCACGGGCAATCTTCTGGATCACCGCGGCCGGTGCCGGAGCATTGAGCCTGAAGATGGCCAGGGACTGGTCGGTCTGGGGATGATGCGAATGCCGGACATCCTCGATATTCAGACTGGCATCGGCAAGGGCCGCGCCCACATGACCGACCACACCGGGCCGATCCTTGTACTGGAAACAGACCACATGCCCGCTCGGCTCAAAATAGAGCTTCTCAAACTGGTTGATCCGGGAAATCATGATGGTGCCCTCGGCCACCGTTCCTCGAACGCTCACCTGCCGCAATGTTGACACATCCACGCTGCCGGTCAGATCCACCGTCATGGAATTCGCAAACCCCTTCTTCTCATCCGTCTCGCGGTTCTGGTAGTCAATGCCCCGCCCCTTCAGGAATTGTTGTGCCGCCTTGGAATCCATGGAACGGTCGAATTCGTTCCACATCGCCGACACCACCGGCACAATCAGCCAGTCCCCGTAGGACTTAAGCGAACCGTAACAACTCGTCTCGATCTGCTTCAGGTTCGCATCCTTCCCCAGAACATGGATGGCGACACGGGCAATGGTATTGGCCAGCATGCAATAGGCCTCATCCAAGCCCTCGGGAATGTCGCGGTTGACGATATAGGACGTGACGCCCTTCTCATCCAACTCAATCAACTGTTCGGCAGACCGGCGGGCCGCCATGGCGTTCGCCTCCTTGGTGCTGGCACCCAGATGCGGGACCATGATATCGGCGATATCGACAACCGTCTTCGGCCCGGCCTCATCCTTGGGATACACATCATTCAAGAAACGCAGCCCCTTCTCCGCCTTGGTCTTGCGCAAGGCCTCCTCATCAATCACACCGGCCCGGGCGCAGTTGATGATGGTCGCCCCCTTCTTCATCAGACTCAGAAGCTTGACGCCCACCAGCTTCTTGGTTTCGGGGGTTTCAGGGATGTGCAGGGAAATATAATCCGCCCGGCTGAACAACGTTTCCAGATCCACCAGTTCCACATCCATTGCCGCCGCGCGCTCGGCGGAAATCAGCGGATCATAGCCCAGGAATTTGCAATCAAATCCGGACAATCGTTTTACCACCAGGCGCCCGATATTGCCGAGACCCACGATACCCACGGTCTTGCCGGCCACTTCACGCCCCATGAACGCCTTCTTCTCCCAATCGCCAGCGCGGCAGGAGGCATCGGCCTTGATCAAATGGCGGGCATCGGCCAGCATCAGGGCGATCACTTCCTCGGCCACGCCGTTGGAATTCGCGCCGGGGGTATTCATCACATCAATGCCTTTTTTCCGGGCCGTTTTGATATCAATGGTGTTGTAGCCGGCCCCCGCACGGATCACCACCTTCAGCTTGGGAAGCATCTCCATGATGGCGGCGGTAACCGCTTCGCTGCGGACAATCAGCGCATAGGCGTCCGGATATTTGGCGGCCAGCGCCGCCACATCGCCGGCATCATCCTGATGAACCTCATAGTGCCCATTGGCCTTGAGAATGTCCTGGGCGATTTTATCGAGCTTGGTCGGAATCAGAACTTTTTTCATGATGGTCTCCTGAGTTTAAAGCGGCCGGGGAACAGATCCCGACGATACAACACAACACGGGCATGGAGTATAGACGCCAGACCCTTCAAATCAAGAACTTTGGCAAAGCCGCTAACGGATCTTGAAGAGTGAACCGCGG
>CAZOZF010000093.1:0-11386 GCA_964584205.1 uncultured Verrucomicrobiota bacterium | reverse complement strand
CTTCAGGCGGCCCAGAGAAGGCCGGCTAAAGCCGGTACACCAGCCTTACGTCAATGCGATTCCACCCTAGTATCACATTTTGTGATACCAGAAGATTAATCTCATCTATTTTTTTTCTTTCTTCCTGCCACAAATCTGTAAAATGCCTCCCTTTTTCGGGAGACACTTCATGGTTGCTGAGATTGATCAAAATGAATCGCTTGATGCCTCGTCCATTCCGCGCCTTGCCGCTGAATTGAATATCGCGCCCCGTCAGGTTCTGGCGGTGGCAAAATTGCTTTTTGAGGGGAGTACCATTCCCTTTATCGCCCGGTACCGCAAGGAAGTGACCGAGAATCTGGACGAAGTCCAGATCGGAAAGATTCAGGAGCGGCTGGAATATTATAAGGATCTTGAGGAGCGGCGGACCACCATCCTGGCGTCGATCGGGGAGCAGGGGAAACTGACCGATGAACTGAAAGCGAAGATTCTGGCCTGCACCACGAAGAATACGCTGGAAGATCTCTACCTCCCCTTCAAGCCGAAGCGCCGGACGCGCGCCATGATCGCCCGGGAGAAGGGGCTCGATCCGCTCGCCGAGTTGATTCTCCAGCAGCCGGTGACGGGTAACCCCGATGAAGCGGCCAAGGCCTTTATCAATGCGGAAAAGAAAGTGGAGTCGGAAGCGGATGCCCTGTCAGGTGCCCGTGATATCGTGGCCGAACTGGCTTCGGAAAACGCCGAAATACGGGCCTTTGCGCGCCAGTATTTCGCCGCCAATGGCGTCGTGGTGTCAGAAGCGGTTAAGGAAGCCACAAGGGAACCGACCAAGTTCGAGCAGTATTATGACTTCAAGGAGAAGGCGGTCGATATCCCTTCGCATCGTTATCTCGCCATTCGCCGCGGGGAAAATGAAGGAATCCTGAAGCGCTCCTTCACGGTGGATGTCGATCCCATCCTCAAGCGGGTGTGTGAACTGATGAAGGTCAATGATCGGTCCCCATTCGCCATTCATCTGCGTACGGCGCTCGAGGACAGCTATAAGCGACTGATTGCGCCGAGTGTCGAGACGGATGTGTCCGTCGATCTGAAGATGAAGGCCGACCGTGCGGCCGTGGAGATTTTTGCCAAGAACCTGCGCAGCCTTCTGCTGGCGGCTCCGTTGGGTGGCCGGGCGGTGATTGCAGTGGATCCGGGAATCAGAACTGGTTGCAAGGTGGCGGCTCTGGACGCGACGGGTAAGTTCCTGGCCAATACAACATTATACCTCAGTCAGGGTGACCGCTCTGAAATGGAAGCGCGCATTGACCTTGCCAAGCTGATTGCCAAGTGTCAGCCTGCCGCGATTGCGGTCGGGAATGGCACCGGCGGGCGGGAGACGGAGGGGTTTATCCGGGACACTTTGAAGAAGGCCAACATCAAGAATGTCATGGTGATCCAGGTCAACGAATCCGGCGCGAGTATCTACAGCGCTTCCGAGGTGGCTCGCGATGAATTTCCAGATTTGGATCTGACGGTACGCGGCGCGATTTCGATCGGGCGTCGCCTTCAGGATCCTCTGGCAGAACTGGTGAAGCTGGATCCCAAGTCCATTGGAGTAGGGCAGTACCAGCATGATGTGCACCAGCCCCTGTTGGCCCAGAAGCTGGAGGATGTGGTGGTCAGTTGCGTGAACCATGTGGGCGTGGAACTCAACACGGCCAGCGCCTTCCTGCTGGCGCGGGTGTCGGGGATTGGCAACAGTCTGGCCAAGAAGATCGTGTCGCATCGCGATAAGACGGGGGCGTTCACGAGTCGGGCGGGATTGCTCAAGGTGTCCAGCCTCGGGCCGAAGGCGTTTGAGCAGGCGGCGGGTTTCCTGAGGCTTCGTAGCGGGGATCATCCCCTGGATGCTTCGGCGGTACACCCGGAGCGGTACGCCCTGGTTGAGAAGATGGCCAAGGATGTGGGAGTGGCCCTGAAGGATCTGGTTGGGAGCAAGGAACTGGCCGACAAGATTGACATCCGGAAATATGTCAGTGCTGAAGTAGGGGAGCCCACGCTCAAGGACATTATTGCCGAGTTGAAAAAGCCGGGTCGGGATCCCCGCGAGACGTTTGAGGCGCCGTGTTTCCGGGATGACGTCAACACCATGGACGATTTGAAGCCCGGCATGGAGCTGATGGGGATTGTCACCAATGTGACAGCTTTTGGCGCGTTTGTGGATATCGGGGTGCATCAGGATGGGTTGGTACACGTCTCTGCGCTGTCGGAGAAATATATCACCGATCCTGCGGAAGTGGTTCAGACGGGGGATCGCGTCAAGGTCTGGGTGATCGATGTGGACATTCCCCGCAAGCGGATTGCCCTCAGCGCCAAGGGGCCGGGGCGGCCTGGCGGCGGGGGTGGGGGTGGCGGAAAACCCGGTGAACGGCGCGGCCCTTCTTCCGCTGGTCCGCGTCCGGCCGCCCGCCCGGCATTCAATTCCAATCCCTTTGCGTCACTGGGGGGGTAGTCAAACTCTGAAAATTGTAATGGGTCACTGACGAGGGGGGGTATTCTTTGGAGGGACGCGCTTTGTCGCGTCCGGGACAACGAAAAGGCGGCCACGACGAAGCGTGGCCCTCCAGAATTCGGAAGCCCCCCCCCCCCCTTGTCAGTGACCCCTTACTGAAAATTTTAGAAATTCTGGCACTTTTTGGACGAATCGGTTAGTATTCTTTTACATCGGGGGTGGCGAATGAATACAAGGCTCCAGCATCAAGAGAAACGGGCGGCTTCTTCATGGGGGAACATGATGAAGCGGGGATTGAATTCCATGGGTCTTCAGACCAGGAACAAGCGGCGTTTCACGCGGTATGATTGTATGTTCCCGGTCGAGATTCATGTGGATACCCCTGGGCAGGTCGAAGTCATCATGGCGGAGGCGAAGAATATTTCTTCCGGTGGAATGCTTCTGAAATGTTCCACTGTACTCGAGTCCTTTACCCGTTGTCATGTTTCCTTCCAAATGCCGGAATGGTTTCCAGGTGCGAGTCGCGCCGTTGAGATCATGGCCGCCGCTACAGTGCTTCATGCCAATGCCTCCGGCTTGACCTGCGGGCTAGCGTTCAGCCAGCCCCTGTGATGGGGGTTGCAATTCGCATTATGGCAGCTGGACGATGTCAAAGACCGGCTAAAGCCGGTACACCAACGCCAGATCAGATGTTTTTCAGCGCGTTGGTGTACCGCCTTCAGGCGGTCTTCGGCCATAATGCGAATAGCTGGGGGGGTGTTGTTGGACATTGAATTGCCCCCCGGCGAACGGGTATAGTTCCTCCCTCTATGAGAGTAACCGGAGGAGTATTACGGGGGCGAATCCTGAAAGTGCCCAAGGGCGATGCGGTGCGGCCTACCCAGGACATGGTGAGGCAGGCTCTGTTTTCATCCCTGGCGGCCCGGATTCCGGGATGTCGGTTTCTGGATTTGTTTGCCGGATCAGGGGCGGTCGGACTGGAAGCCTGGAGCCGGGGTGCAGGGCGGATCTGCTGGGTTGAAGGGGATGCCAAGGCCTTCCGGGTGCTTCAGGGGAATATCCAGACGTTATGCGGCGCTGAAGCCGGCAAGGGCGGGGATCAGGACTGGCGGATGATCCGGAGCGAGGTCTTCCGGTTTTTAAGCGGGTTCCGGGAGGTCGAGCCGTATGACATCGTTTTTGCCGATCCGCCCTATGATCGCGCTGGGGTTGAACGGTGGGCGGTTCGGTTACTGGATGAACTGGCTACAACCCCGGTTCTGACGGGAGATGGATTCTTTGTGATGGAGCAGGCGCGCGAGGAGGCGGAGGCGGATCATCCGGCCTGGGATGTGGTGACGATGAAAGAGTATGGGGGCACGCGGTTGACGATCTTTAGGAGAAGACAGCATGAGACATTCAGCGATATATCCAGGATCCTTTGATCCTTTGACCTCGGGACATCTTGACCTGATCGAGCGGGCCTCCCATATATTTGACCACGTGGTGGTGGCCGTGGGGGTGAATTCGCGAAAAAAAACCTTTTTCAGCGCGGAAGAGCGGATTGAAATGGTCAAATCTTCCGTGAAATCCCTGAAGAATGTCCAAGTCGATTCCTTCAACGGGTTGCTGGTGAATTATGCCAGGGCAAAGAAAATTCATGTCCTGCTGCGGGGGCTCCGTGCGTTCTCGGACTTTGAATATGAGTTTCAGATGGCGCTGGCAAACCGGAAACTGGCTCCGGAAATCGAAATGATTTTCCTGATGCCCAAGGAAACGCACAGTTATATCAGTTCCAGCACAGTCCGCGAAATTTCCGACCGGGGCGGGGATATCAGCCAATTCGTGCCGCCATCGGTCAAGAAGTTCATTGAAAAAAGGCGGAAATTGTAGATTTTTGATTGCAGATTGTAGATTGAATTATAGAGAGAAGATCCTTTCCCCGAATCTACAATCTAAAATCAGCAATCTTCATTTCGCGAAGGGAGCAATATGGCT
Organism: uncultured Verrucomicrobiota bacterium; assembly: GCA_964584205.1. Lineage (GTDB taxonomy): Bacteria > Verrucomicrobiota > Kiritimatiellia > CAIKKV01 > CAITUY01 > JAABPW01. The sequence goes on along the minus strand of CAZOZF010000093.1, from coordinate 6,936 downwards.
ATCATTATAGAACCTTGGAGAATTCCTGAGGAAGGCCTGGATATTGAGGGCGAAGAGCTTCCAGAACTCCTTGCGCTGGAAAAGGATGCGGGCGCGAAGGCGGTCGGGCCGATCCGGTATAACCTGCATGCGCAGTGTCTTGAGCATGAACTGATCGTGACGGGAATGGTGGAGGCGGAGGTTCAGTTCACCTGTTCGCGGTGTGCAGACCCGTTTCAAAAGGAAGTCCGGGATCATTCGTTTTTTTGTGAAAAAGAGGTTCCGAATCTTCATGAGACCCTGGACTTGACGAATGAAGTCCGCGAAACTATTATCCTTGGCTTTTCAAATTATCCGCTGTGTCAGGAATCGTGCCGGGGGCTCTGTCCCCAGTGCGGGGTGAATTTGAACCGGGAACAGTGTGGATGCAAGCCGCCTGAGGCAGAGCGGTGGTCGGCGTTGAGTGGGTTGGACAAGATTGAGGTGAAAAATGGCAGTACCTAAACGGAAGAAATCGAAAGCTAAGATTCGCACGCGGCGCGCCTGTATCAAGGCCCGTGTGATGACTATCAAGAATTGCCCGCAGTGTGGCGCTCCCCAGGAGCCGCACCGGGTCTGTCGTTCCTGCGGCTATTACCGCGGACGGCAGGTGGTGAGCGTCAAGGCTGATTAAGCCTATGCGTATCGCCGTTGATGCGATGGGGGGCGACCATGCTCCCCGGGAAATTGTAGCCGGGGCGGTTATGGCCGCCCGGGGCTTGACGGATCTGACGACTCTCATTCTGGTTGGCCCGGAAGAGATCATTCGGCAGGAACTTAAGCAACACGGGACTATCCCTGCTAAGCTGGTTATTCGCCATGCCTCCGAAGTCATTGGCATGGAAGAATCTCCGGCTTTGGCCATTCGCAAAAAGAAGGACAATTCCATCAGCCGGATGATGGATATGATTACGGCGGGTGAGGCGGATGCCGCAGTTTCCGCCGGAAACACGGGCGCAATGGTGGTGGCGGCAACGCTGAAGCTGCGCACTCTCGAGGGGATTCAACGGCCGGCAATCGCCACGGTGATGCCGACATCAGGCCGTCCGATCGTCGTGATTGATGCCGGCGCGAATACGGATTGCACGCCGGAGATGCTCGCGGAATTCGGCGTCATGGGCAGCGTGTATTCCCGCGAGATTCTCGGTCAGGAAAAACCGGTTGTCGGCTTGATGAGTATTGGCGGCGAGGATTCCAAGGGGAATGAGACCACCAAGGAGGCCTTTCGCCTTCTGAGTGCGGCGCCTCTGAATTTCCGGGGTAATGTCGAGGGACATGACTTGTTCCGGGGCGAAACCGATGTGGTCGTGTGCGACGGATTTGTCGGGAACGTGGTTTTGAAAACGAGCGAGAGTGTGGCCCATACCATCGGCTCGTGGCTGAAGAAGGAATTCAAGGCGAATCCGATCCGGATTCTAGGCGCCTTGCTGCTTCGGGGTGCCCTGAAGACGATCAAGAAAAGAATGGATCCGGAAATGTTCGGGGGCGCACCGTTGTTGGGCGTGAAGGGGGTCTGCATTATTACGCACGGCTCCTCCTCGCGCACCGCTATTTTTCATGCAGTCCGGGTGGCCTGCGAATCGGTGGGCCATCACGTGAATGATCATATTATTGAAGAAGTCAGCAAGCTGAAGAAAACACCATGAGCACAACCCAACCGAATCGACACGTGGCCATTGTGGGAATTGGATCCTATCTCCCGGAGCGGATCCTGACCAATGCCGAACTTGAAAAGATGGTGGATACCACCAATGAATGGATTGTCAGCCGGAGCGGAATCCGGGAGCGGCGCATTGCCCGTGAGGATCAGGCGACCTCCGACCTGGCCGCCGAGGCGGCGAAGCGGGCCCTGGACAAGGCGAATATTAAGCCCGAAGACGTGGATTTGATTATTGTGGCCACGTTGAGCCCCGACATGCCGTTCCCTAATACCGCCTGTTTTGTTCAGAAATTGATCGGCGCAAAAAACGCGACCTGTATCGGGCTTGAAGCCGCCTGCGCGGGCTTCCTGTTTGCCGTGGATGCCGCCAGCCAGTACCTGCTGACCGGGCGTTTCAAAACGGCGCTGGTGATCGGGGCTGAGAAATTGAGCACGGTAACCGACTGGCAGGATCGCACCACCTGCGTTCTGTTCGGGGATGGCGCCGGTGCGGTGGTGTTGCAGGCTCGTGACTCGGGCGAGGGCATTCTCTCGACCGTGACGGGTTCGGATGGCACCCTGAATGCCCTGCTGAATATTCCCGGTGGCGGGAGTCGCAACCCGGCGTCCGTGCAGACGATCGAGAAGCGTATGCACTTCATGAAAATGGAGGGCAAGGAAGTGTTCAAGCATGCCGTCCGCGCAATGGGCGAAGCCGCCCGGAAGGCGCTGGAGAAGGCCGGACTGACCATTGCCGATGTGGCCTGCGTGGTGCCGCACCAGGCAAACATGCGGATTGTGGAAGCCATCCGGGATCGCCTGGGCGTGGGGCCGGAAAAGTTTTTCATCAATCTCGACAAGTATGGAAATATGTCCGCCGCCTCGATTCCCGTCGCACTGGATGAGGCTGTTAACGAGGGGCGGATCAAGAAGGGCGACAATATCGTTCTGGTTGCCTTTGGGGGCGGGTTCACCTGGGGTGCGATGGTTGTTAAGATGTGAGGGAAGACGAAAAGGAGACCAACATCATGAAGAAGAGAGTGGTTGTTTTTGCGGGGCAGGGTGCCCAGTTTGTGGGTATGGGTAAGGATCTGGCGGCGGCGTATCCCGAGTGCAAGGATTTGTTTGACCGGGCCAGTGCGGTGCTCGGTTATGACCTTGCCGCGCTGTGTGCCGAGGGGCCGATCGAGGAGATTACCAAATCCGACAAGTGCCAGCCGGCTATTTTTGTCACCAGTGCGGCGTGTTTTACTGCTCTGAAGAAGCTGGTTCCAGAGCTCCAGGTGTCCGGATTTGCGGGACTGAGCCTGGGGGAGTGGACGGCGCTGTGGGCGGCCGGGGTGTTGTCGTTTGAAGACACGGTGAAAGTGCTTCAGGCCCGCGGTAAGGCGATGCAGGAAGCCTGCACGGAGCGGCCGGGCGGCATGGTCAGCGTGATGGGGCTTGCGCTGCCCGCGCTGGAGAAAGTCTGCGCCGAGGCGGGCGTCCAGATGGCGAATATCAATTCAACCGAGCAGATTGTGTTGTCGGGCGATAAGGACAAGATTGCCGTGGCTGAGAAGCTGGCCCAGGCGGCTGGCGCCAAGAAAACCGTGGTTTTGCCGGTGGCCGGTGCGTTTCATTCGTCCTTGATGGCGCCTGCAGCGGTGAAATTGGAGCAGATTCTGGCCGGAATGACGTTTCAGAAGCCCGGTGTTCCCGTGGTGTCGAATGTGACCGCCACGCCGCACGGGGAACCGGCGGAGATCAAGGCCGGAATGGTCAGGCAGGTAACCTCGTCGGTGCAGTGGGTGTCCACGATCGAGGGGTTCAAGCAGGCGGGTGTGACCGAATACATTGAGTGCGGGCCGGGCAAGGTGCTGGCGGGCTTGATCAAACGAATCGACAAGGATGTTGCGTCGATGAGCATTCAGGATGTGCCGACGCTGGACAAAGCGGTCGCGGCGTTAAAGGCGTAGGAGTCTCCCTCTCCCTTGAGGGGAGAGGGGTGGGGTGAGGGTGAAAGGAAGCAACTAATGAGTACAATGACAGGTAAAATTGCCTTGGTGACGGGTGCGGCCCGGGGAATCGGGCAGGCGATTGCGAAAAAGCTGGCAGGCGAGGGGTGCGACATTGCCTTGTGCGACCTGAAGGCCGAATGGCTGACTGAAACGGTGGGCCTGATCGAGGCGGCCGGGCGGAAGGTCAAGTGCTATGAGGCCGATGTGAGCCAGTCCGCCGCCGTGGATGCCGTTGTGGGCGGGGTCATTAAGGAGTTTGGAAAGATCGATATTTTGATCAATAACGCCGGAATCACGAAGGATACCCTCATGATCCGGATGTCTGAGGAGGACTGGGATGCCGTGATTTCAGTGAACCTGAAGGGGACCTTCCTGTTCACCAAGGCGGTGGCCCGGCCGATGATGAAGCAGCGCACCGGCGCCATCGTCAATGTGGCCTCAATTATTGGCTTGATTGGCAATGCGGGACAGTGTAATTACGCCGCATCAAAGGCAGGAGTCATCGCGCTGACCAAGTCGGCGGCGAAGGAACTTGCCCCGCGTAACATCAGGGTGAACGCTGTCGCCCCGGGGTTTATCCAGACCCGGATGACGGATGTGCTCCCCGAAGAGGTGCGCAAGAAGATGTTGGATATCATTCCGATGGGCCGGTTTGGCCAACCGGATGACGTGGCGAACGTGGTGCTGTTTCTGGCGGGTGAAAACTCGTCATACATGACAGGGCAGGTTCTCCCGGTGTGCGGTGGAATGGTAATGCAATAAGGCTGAGAGAAACATAAAGAAGGAGTAGGACTATGGCATTGGAAGATAAAGTCAGGGATATCATTGTCGAACAGCTGGGTGTGAACGCCGAACAGGTCACCCCCGAGGCTTCCTTTATCGAGGATTTGGGCGCGGATTCGTTGGACACGGTTGAGCTCGTCATGGCGTTCGAAGAGGAATTCGGCGCTGAGATTCCGGATGAGGATGCCGAGAAGCTGACCACGGTCGGCGGCGTCATCACGTATTTGAAGAGCAAGGGCATCGGCGCCTAAGTTCTGGATGTTTGTGGAACCGGGGAGATGGCAACATCTCCCCGGCTCTGCTTTGATGTGGCACGAAAACGGTATTTGAGGGAATGGCTATGGAAAAACGCAGAGTTGTTATTACGGGTTTGGGTGTGGTGTCGCCGCTGGGATGTGATGTCACTGTCTTCTGGCAGAGGCTCCTGAGCGGGACTTCGGGCATTCGCCGTATCACAAAGTTTGACCCGTCCGCCATGGCCACCCAAATTGCCGGTGAAGTGATTGAATTTGAGATCGACAAGTACATCCCCAAAAAAGAACAGCGCCGGATGGATCCGTTCTGCCACTATGCCGTGGCGGCCGCCGCGATTGCCGTTCAGGATTCGGGGATTCAGTTTGCCAATGAGGACGCAAACCGTGCGGGTTGCATGATCGGGTCGGGCGTCGGCGGGTTGATCACGATGGAAGATCAGCACTCGGTTCTGCTGAACCGGGGTCCGGATCGCAGCTCGCCGTTCATGATTCCGATGATGATTGTCAATATGGCTTCCGGGTTGGTGGCTATTGAGCACGGCCTGAAGGGCGCGAATCTTTGTGTTGTGACGGCCTGCGCGAGCGGCACCCATTCGATTGGGGAGGCGGCCCGCCAGATCCAGTACGGTGACGCCGATATCATGGTGGCGGGCGGAACCGAGGCTGTTGTGTGCCCCCTGGGTATTGCCGGATTCGCCGCAATGAAGGCCATGAGCACCCGGAATGATGATCCGACTCACGCCAGCCGTCCGTTTGACAAGGATCGCGACGGATTTGTCATGGGCGAAGGCGCGGGTATTGTGATTCTTGAGGAATATGAGCACGCGAAAAAACGCGGTGCCAAGATTTATGCCGAAGTCGGCGGGTATGGAGCCACCTGCGACGCCAGCCACATCACGGCTCCGGCGCCGGGCGGCGAAGGCGGAGCCCGGGCAATGATGAAGGCCATGGTTGAAGGCAAGGTAACGCCTGATGCCGTGGATTATATCAATGCGCACGGAACCAGTACGCCCGTGGGCGATAAGAGCGAGACCGCGGCGGTGAAGACGGCGTTTGGCGAAGCGGCTAATAAGGTGATGGTGGGTTCCACCAAGTCCATGACCGGTCACTTGCTGGGTGCCGCCGGCGGGATTGAGACGGTGATTTGCGCGATGGCCATTCATACCGGCATGGTGCCTCCGACAATGAATTATACGACGCCGGATCCCGAGTGCGATCTGGACTATGTGCCGAACCAGGCGCGCCAGTTCCAAATCCGCGCCTGCTTGAACAACTCCCTCGGCTTCGGCGGACACAATGCGTCGCTGTTGCTGAAGAGGGTGTAAGAGAGGGGAGAATTCAGGAGTCAGAATCCAGAATCCAGAATTCAGAATGGAGGGCATGGAGTGGCAACGCTTCATGCCCTTTTGCTTTATTCTGACTTCCGGGCTACTTGCAAAAGTCCAGTGGACGCGACGGAGCGCGTCCCTCCAGTTTAATCGCAAAACGGCCTTTTGTATGAATGGAGGGACGCGCTCCGTCGCGTCCGAATTTGTGAGAGTTTTAAAAGTGGCTCATCTGTATTCTGAATACATTCTCCATCTTTGCCCACGGGAGTCCTATAACGGTGGCGAGGTCGCCGTCAATCCGCTCAATAATGGCTGCGGAGAACGGGTCCTGAACGGCGTAGGCACCAGCCCAGGAGAGGGGGCGGGTTAAGGCCACATGCGTCCGGATGCGGGCTGGGGTCCATTTCCGAAGAGTGACATGAGCGGTATCCACGGCTTTTAGAATCCGGGCTTTCCCGCCCGGGGTACGTTTCGGAAAAATGATGCAGACCGCACTGCTGATGCGATGTTTTCGGCCGCCCAGCAAGGCGAGCATCCGGCGGGCGGCGGCCAGAGTGCCGGGTTTCCCGATTACATTCCGGCCAAGTATCAGGGCGGTATCGGCCCCGATGACGATGGCGTTGGGATGCTTTTCAGCAATGGCCTTGGCCTTCAGAACGGCGAGCTCCAGAACATAGTGTTCCAGAGGCATGCTCGCAGAGGGAGGCGGCTCCTCGATTCGGGAGGGAATTTGCTGGAATCGGTAGCCTGCCGCCTTTAACAAGGCCGCCCGCCCCTTGGATTGTGAAGCCAGAATCAGTTGCATAGCTTCTTCTATTACCGCGTGTTCTCTCGAAAAGCGACCTGGAATTATCATCCTATACACTCTTCAGGGAAATGGCGCTTACTTAAGGCAAGCGGTCGAGGTTCCCGAC
>CAZOZF010000092.1:0-11587 GCA_964584205.1 uncultured Verrucomicrobiota bacterium | reverse complement strand
GGAGACGCAATCGGTCAGGGTGATGAGTTTGTGGAGGTGCCGGTCGTCAAAGGGCAGGCCTGTGGCCAGATGCCCCACAAAGAGCCAGCCCATGATCCGATCCCGGGATTGGAGAGGAATCAGTATTTCGGCCCCCATCTGATCCAGAAGATCCTGGAGCATCAACCGGGTGGTGGGATTTCGTACATGGGTAAGATTGGTGCGGGTGACAGCGTGGGGATGGTTTGCCAGCCACAGGACTTGAGGATGGGTTTCCGAGTATTCCAGACTAGAAGAGGACTCGAGGCAGCGAAGACCTGCCCTGAGCCGGTAGGATGCAACATCCCGGGTGCGGCAAAAAATCCCCACACGGGAAACCCGAAGGGATCCCGCCACTTCGTCAACCAGTCGGTGCAGGAGGGTTTCCACATGGGTGAAATGACGTAAGGCGGCCGAAAAATCCCGGATATCCAGGGACGAATCCGTGTCCGGCTGAGGGAGGTGGTGAGCCACTTCGGTCATGGCGTTGAGCCGGAGGGTTTCCTGCCGGAGCAGTCGATTTTCGCCCGCCAGTTCGAGATGGGCCAGTGCCTGCTGAACCAGATGGGTCAAGCGTTGGCAACTCACATCACAGGCTTCCAGGGCATAAACGCCCTGCCGGGCGGCCTCGAGCATGGGATCGGACGTGGCGGTTCCAAAGACGATGACCAGGGTGTTGGGATAGCGATGGCTGAGGGTGCTCAACAGATCCAGGGCGCCCGTTGTTTGAAGATCGAGCAATACGAGACTGGCGGGGTGGTGTTCCAGAAAACCCTGGAGTAAAGACGGAGTTTCGAAGGGATGCAGCAACATCGGGGGCGACAGGAAGGCGCCGATGCGGGTTGCCCAGGGAGTGTCGGACGTGTAGAGCAAACAGGATGCGTGTGAGGTCATGACTGTTTTGCCTCCTCGATTAGGGGAAATGTCAGGATGAATGTGGTGCCCTGTCCGACCTGGCTCTGGATATCAATACTTCCGTTATGTTCATGAATGATGCCATGGGCCACCGAAAGGCCCAAGCCTGTTCCCTGGCTCTTGGTGGTAAAGAAGGGGTCAAAAACATGGGAGAGATTTTCAGGGGCAATTCCGGAACCGGTGTCCTGGATGGAGACCCGGATGGCGGGGTTGTGATAAGTCCCGTTTTCCCTGATACGGGAGGGGTGCAGGGTGGTGACCGTCAGAGTTCCGCCGTCCGGCATCGACTCGATGGCGTTGAGAAGGAAGTTGACGAAAGCCTGGCCGAGTTGGTCACCATCGGCGTAGATCCGGTCCGAGTCCAGAGTGAATGACGCAACGAGCTGAATGTTTTTGGTTCGCAATTGTTGCTGGAGGAGTTTGAGGGTGTTGCTCAGGATTTCATGGAGTGAGGAGGGGGCCAGTACCGGTTTGGAGGGACGTGAAAACCGCAGGAGCTGGTTGACGATGGAGTCAATGCGTTTAACTTCGCCGCCCACCAGCGAGGAGAACGTGTCCCGGAAATCAGCGTCATCATAACGCTCGGGAAGGAGCTGGGTGAACGTTTTAATGGAGACAAGCGGATTTTTGATTTCGTGTGCCATACCTGCGGCCAGGGTTCCCAGACTGGCCAGGCGATCGGTACGGCGAACCTGGAGTTCCAATTGCCGAACCGTGGAAAGGTCGGTGATGACCAGAAAGGCGCCGAGCATCGTTCCGGAATGGCCATAAAAGACGGAACTGCTCACGCGGATAGGAATGGGATCGCCGGAGGGGAGGGAAAGGGAGACTTCCTGGTCGCGGATTCCTTCGCTGTGGGCAATGGTGTCGGTGAGGAGCGTTGCCAGGGCGGGGGGAAGGGTAAACAGGGAGTGGTCCACGGTCTTATCCAAGGGCAGTTGAGTGATGCGTTGAGCCTCGCGGTTGAAGACGGTGATTTTTCCATCCTGATTGGCGGCGATGATGCCGCTGACCAGGCTGTCGACCAATATGTCATTGTAGATCTTACCATCCTGAAGCTGGGTGTAGAGTCGGGCATTATTGATCGCCACGGCAAGGTGATTGCAGAGAAGTTGGACTGCCTGTTGCTCGGGAGTGCCGTAGATGGTGCCCGAAAGCCGGGGGCCAAGGAGGACGAGGCCCTCCAAGCCCTCCTGGGAGCGCAGGCCGACCGCCGCCGCGAATCCCTTTTCCTCCAGGAAAAGACACGCTTTTTTGATGTGGGCCTCAGGTTTTATTCGGTACAGGAGTTCCGGAACGAGGGGGCCTTCGGCCTGGAAAAGGACAGCGGGAAGGGGGCTGTCCGCAGGGAAGGAGAGACCCGGCGGATGCTCGGTGATGGGGAACCGTTGTTCATGATTTCCGGAAACATTAATCAGAATGCAGACTCGGTCCGTTCCCACAGTGGCCATCATCAGGGTCGAGAATTTTTCGAGCAGGGCGTCAAGTGTATTGATAGAGCGCAGAAGGGTATTGGCGGAATGTGCGAGTTGATTCATGTCGAGGGGGGCAAGGTGTACAAACAGGCGGCTGGCCAACCGCTGCATCAATCCATTGGCGGGTGCCAGGGAAATCGCCACCACCAGGGAGGCGATGAAATAAGGGAGGGACGTGAATGGCACCCAAATCGCTTCGAGTATCCGGTTCAGGAGTGCCCAGACGCCAGCGTACAGGGCCACCAGATAGACGAGGAGTAGTGCATAGGCGGTCAACCTGCGCATGATGTAGGCCACATCCATGATGCGGCGGGTGGCAATTCCATAGGCGATGACCACATACAGGCAGATGACAGACAGGGGAGTGAATTGGACGGATTGGGAGTTCTCGGTAATGACCGGAATGACCAGTGCGGTGAAAATGCCAATGAAGACACTGGAGCCGCTGCCCAGAAGAATGAATTGCAGTTCGGTTTTCTGGATGCCGCGTGTCTTCCTGAGATCCCTAATAAACCGGTGGATCAGCAAACCCATGTTGATGATCTGGAAGGCGCTGTAGAGCGGGAAGGCCGCACTATAGACGGGATCGGGGATGATATGCAGCTCCACCCCTGCGAGGGAGGGGCTCGCGCCCAGGACGAAAAAATGGGTCAGCGAAATTGCGGCGATAATCAACGAGGCCATCAACCAGAGAGGGGACTGGGTGAGGATCCACCACCGGGATTTTTCGGGGTGCATGATGGAGACCCGGAGCCAGTCAAATGAGAGGGGAATCATGGCTCCGGCCATCATGCAGCCACGCACACACATGGCGACGGTCTTTACGTCCGGGAAGAGGAATCCGATGGCCATGAAGATCAGCCAGGTCGTCAGCAGGATGGACAGCATGAGGAAGAACTGATTTGTCCTCCGTCGCGGATTGGTGAGGAAGACGAAAGCCCCGATGAAAAAACTGATCGCAATGCCCAGGAAATGGGCGATGGAAATCAGGGTCATGAGGGGTTCACCCTTTCCAGGATAAGACAACTATTGCCTCCTCCCAACCCGTGTGAATTCACCAGAATACAGTTCAGGCGGGAGGCGCGTGGAGTTTTGGGGGTGTAATGGAGGTCACATTCAGGGTCAGCCTTCTCGAGGTTTGCGGTGGGAGGGATCATTCCGTCACGGATGGCCAGAGAGCAGGCGATGAGCTGAAATGGGCCTGCTGCGGAGAGGGGATTGCCAGTGACGCCTTTGATAGAGCTGATGGGGATTGTGTAGGCAAGCGCCCCGAACACGGACTTGATCATGCGGGTTTCACTACGATCCATGACTGGATGGCCGGGGCCATGCGCACAGATGTAGTCCACATTCGAGGGGCGTCGACCCGCATTGGCCAGTGCTTCGTTCATGGTTGCCTTCAAGCCTGATCCCGAGATTGCCGGATCCGTGTCAAAACGCGTGGCGAAGCCAGTAATTTCGAGATAGGGTTTTGCGTTTCGGGCGAGGGCATGAGCGAAGCTTTCGAGGATCACAATGCCCGCGCCTTCGGAGATGACGCCTGAGTCGCTATCCGCATCGAAGGGGCGGCTGGCTTTTTCAGGGGTTTCATTGCGTAACGAAACCAGGCCGGCCTTGGCCAGGCATGCAAACGTCAGGGGATTGATGGGCGCGTCAGTCCCTCCGCAGACCACCACGTCCGCACGGCCACTCCGGATCAGGTCTGCGGCCGCCCCGATCGCATCGAGGCCTGCAGCGCACGCCGAGGCCATGGTTGTGGCACGGGTGAGTAGCGGGAAGTGCAGGGCAAGGGTGCTGGCGGCTTGGTGAGGTTGACAGGCATTGACAATGTGTGAGGGAACCCGGGTGGGGCCCCGACCGGCCATTCTTTCCATGCCGTGCTCGATGACTTCGATGGCGCTGGAACTGACTCCCAGGATCAGCGGCACTGCCTTGTCTGAGAGCAGGGTTTCGCGGGATAAATTGGCATCCTGAAAAGCTTGTTCGGTAGCGGCGAGCGCCATCTGGGTCTGGCGGGCGAGGCGTTTCGGATTGATTCCCGGACGCAAATGAAGAGCCGCATCAAAGTCACTCACTTCTCCCGCGATTCGGCAGGAGTGTTTGCTGGCATCAAAAAGCGTGATTGTCTTTATGCCGCTTCGGCATTCAAGGAGGGAAGACCAAAAAGCCTCCGTCCCAATTCCATTGGGAGCCACAACGCCAAGGCCGGTCACCACCACTCTATTCCGGCTCACTATTCGGTTTATCTCCATAGTGAAAATCTGAACTTAATCGTATTGTGCATAAGTCTTGAATTATTGCAAATATTATTAACAAAAAACGTACATTAATGAACGACTGTTCATTAATGATCTGCGCATAATTGTACAGCACGCTATATGAATGGTGTCAAAGTTGATTGATCCACAACATATTGATTAAAACGACTTGGCATTGTCGATGCTATTGAAAGTTGGCCATTGGAGAACACTAAAACAACGGAGGAACTATAATGAAGACAACGGGATATGTGGGTTTGATTACCGGGTTGGCCGTCATGTGTACTGGATCGTGGGTATTGGCCAATGGATTCAGGAATCCCCCCGCAGGGGCGGAAGCCTTGGGGCGGGTGGGTGGAAAAATTGCCCAGGTGGATGATGCCTCGGCGGTGGAGCATAATCCGGCCAACCTTGCGGAAATCAAGGAAGCTCAGGTTATGGGGTCGGTCACGATCATTAACACGGGCACGAAGTTCCATTCGCCGATGGGAACGGCCTCAACCGAGGATTCCTGGAAGGTTCTTCCCAATTTCTTTGTGGCTTTGCCGTCATCGAACCACAACTTTACCGCCGGCCTGGGAATTACGACCCCGTTCGGACAGTCTACCGTTTGGGACAAAACCGGCGCATTCCGCTATACGGCCCCTTACTCGGCGGAATTGACGGTGATCAACATCAATCCCACTCTTGCGACCAAACTGGGTGACAAGGTTTCCGTCGCCGCCGGTCTGGATCTGTATTTGTCGCGGCTGGATATGAAGCAGGTTCTGCCGTGGTCCCTTCTTACGGGCGGCGCCATGCCGGATGGTACGGCGCATCTTCAGGGGGATGGTGCGGGCGTGGGAGGGAATGCCGCCGTGACAGTTCACCCGACCAAGGGTCAATCCCTGGCTCTGACGTACCGGTCGCCGGTTAAAGTGGACTATGATGGCGACGGTGAATTCAGTGGGGCGCAGGCGGTGGGGATGAGTCCCTCGAGTGATTTTGAGTCCTCCATTGAGTTCCCCACTATCGTGGGACTTGGCTATGGCATTGAATTGTCTGATACGGTCCGGATCGAGGCGGATGTGGAGTGGATTGAGTTCTCGCGATATGACTCCCTGACTCTTGATGCGGGCAACAGCAATCCGTTATTAAATGGCCCGACCTCCCCCAATCCCCGCGCCCCCCTGGTGGTTCGCCAGAACTGGAAGGATACGTGGACGTTCGGGTTGGGCGCGGACTGGAAAGTCGCCGAGGCGCTGACGTTACGTGCCGGGTATACCTTTCTCCAGAGCCCGGTGCCTGAAGAAACCCTGGCCCCCACACTGCCTGATGCAGACCGGCATGTTGTCACCCTGGGAACTGGCTGGCGCCGCGGTCCTGATCGGATTGATCTTGCCTACGGCTATAGCATCATTGGAGATCGCGATGTGATGAAGGATCAGAATCCCGCGTATAACGGGACTTACGAAACCACCTCGCACCTCATGAGTGTATCCTATGTGCGCTCATTCTAATGCCGATGGTGCCGCCCCCGTGGCCCTGCCCAAGGTGCTGGTGATTGATGACGAGCGTGGGCCGCGGGAAAGCCTCCGGATTCTTCTGAAGCCGGAGTATCAGGTATTGTGTGCGGAATCGGTGGACGACGGTGTTGCCCTGCTCAAGGAACATCAACCGGATACGGTGGTCATGGATATCCGCATGCCGGGCAAAAATGGAATCGAAGGGCTGAAGGCAATCCGGGAGATTGATGGAGTGGTTTCCATCATCATGTTTACCGGGTTTGGCGCCCTGGAGACAGCGCAGGAGGCAATCCGACTGGGTGCCAATGAATACATCAAGAAACCGTTTGATGCGTTCGAAATTCGGGAAATCATCCGGAATCGCGTCGGGCGCACCCAGCAGGAGCGGCGGCGACAGCTCGTGGAGACGGATTTGGGGCGGATGAACGAAGACCTCAAGAATGAGCTTGTCCGGAACGAACGTCTGGCCACATTGGGACAAAAGTCTGCTGAATTGGTTCATGATCTCAGGAACCCGTTGACGTCAATCATGGGCTATCTGGAATTGCTTTCGGAATGGGTCAAGAAACCCGCCGGTGCTCCGGGCCAAAATCAGGAGAACCCCTCGGACTACATCGGAATTATCGAGGAAAACGCCGTGCTGTGCAAAAACCTCTCCGAGATGTGGTTGAATGTCAGCCGGGGCTCCCTGCATCGGACGCCCGTGAAGCTGGGAAGTTTGCTCCAATTCGTTCTGAAAGACAGTCGGGTGGTGGCCGGAGAACATGGAGTGACGGTGTCGGCGGATATTGGAACGCCTGAGCCGGTGATTGAGGCCGACCAGGTTCAGCTTACCCGCGCACTCCAGAATCTGGTCACCAACGCCATTCATGCGGTTTATTCCAATAAAGGGTGGGTGCGAATCGCATGCCGGGAGAGTGGGAATGGTGTTGAAATCGGTGTAGAGGACAATGGCCACGGGATGGATGAGGATCAGATCCGGAAAGTCTGCGAGCCTTTTTACACCACGAAAAATAAACACGGGGGAACGGGGCTTGGATTATTTATTGCCAGGCAGGTGGCAGAGGCACATGGCGGGACACTCCGAATTGAGAGTCAGCCCGGACAAGGGACCCAGATTACGATTTCAATCCCACACCAGCCTGGTTGATCTCGTTTGAGAGTGTTGAAGGAAGTGATATGAGTCTATTCAGAAATACGATAAAGAACTGGCTGGCGCGGGCAGGGGAACGGATTTTTCTTGGCGCCACTCTTCGTCAAATGTGCCTGGTGATGGGGGGGCATATTTATTTTCAAACATTGAGTGCCGCTGTGCAATTGGATTTATTCACGCAGCTTGCCCGCAAAGGTCCTTTAAGTCGTGAGGCGATTGCCGCTGTGCTAGGGATTGCAGAAAAGCCGGCCCGGATTCTTTTACTGGGATGTTCTGCATTGGGCTTGGTGCGTCGACACCGCGACGGGCGTTACGGTAATACGCGGCTTGCCGACGTGTTGTTGAACTCAGACCATCCCCGGAATTTCCTGGCAGTCATCCGGTGGCAGCATTTCATTAACTATCGGGCCATGTTCCACTTTGGTGAAGCCATAAGGGAAAATCGGAATGTTGGTCTTGAGGAAATATCGGGACAGGGACAGACCCTTTACGAACGGTTGTCGGCCAATCCCGAACTTGAAAAAATCTTCCAGGATGCGATGCAGGCCATCTCAGTACAGGCAAATCATTTGCTCGTTGAATCGGTCGATTTTTCGCGGTTTTCACATGTGCTGGATGTGGGAGGCGGAAATGCGACCAATATCATTAATCTGGCCAGCCGAAATCCCGGGCTCAGAGCGTCCGTTTTTGATTGGCCCAGTGTGTGTGCGATTGCGGCTGACAATATCAGAATAGCGGGGCTTGAAGATCGCCTGAACGCCGTGTGCGGAAACTGTTTCTCGGATCCGTTCCCAGCAGGGACGGACTGCATTTTGTTCTGTCATTTCATGACCATCTGGTCGGACGTCAAAAATAGGTTTCTTCTGCGAAAAGCCTATGAGGCACTTCCTCCGGGAGGGGTCTCCATAATCTTCAACATGATGCAGGATGACACTGAAACGGGTCCACTGAGTGCGGCCATGGGCTCGCCCTATTTCCTGACATTGGCAACGGGTGAAGGCATGCTCTACACGTGGTCTGAGTACGAGTCATGGATGAGGGAAGCCGGGTTCCGAAAAATAGTCGTCCAGAAACTCATCCGGGATCATGGAGTCATTGTTGGAATTAAATAACTAGAAACACCGGGTCATCCGGAAGATTCCGCACCGGGCCGGTTGATTGCTGTCACCAAATCCTGGATGGCCTCCGTGTTGCCGGAATAGAAGGCCGCCAGCGCACCGTCGCGAAATTTTTCGGGATCCAGTCCGGACTTGAGGCTCATGAGATAGGTTTCATCTGAGATGGAGGTCGGAATGCCCATGCCACCAATCTTTCGACCCATTTCACCGGTTTTGGCTAATACCTGTTTGAAGGAACGCCCTCCAATGGTGAGTGGTATGGAATCCCAAAACCGGGGCGGTAGTTGAAGTTTGACTTTCCACTTCATGCCCACCTCGAGATAATGCTCCTTGTCGGGAATCGCGATCCCGTAGTATCCAGGCTCCTCAAACCATGATGTCCGTGGCGTCACGATGGGCGCCTGGAGCATAAGAGCGTTCAGGTTCAACTTAGGCAACAGCGCTAGCGCCTCTGCTTCGGTTGCGGCGGTTTCGCCGGGTGCGGGGAAAATGAGACTGCCAACCGTGAAGATTCCCGCATCGTGCGACCGCCTCAGAGTTTCCTGTATGGCGGACACAGTGATGTGTTTGCGCATGCCGTCAAGAATCGTCTGACTGCACGATTCGATGCCGAAGAATAGTGCCATCCCGCCCGATTTTCTAATCAGTTCAAAATTTGCTTCTTCGGCATCACGGATGTGGGCGAACGAGGCATAACGAACCGGGAGTTTCTCCCGTACGATTCCGGCCGCAAACTCGTTGAGTAACGAATAGGGGGTACAAGAGCCGGCGAAGCGGAAAGAACGGAAACCATAACGCCGGTCGAGTTCCTTTACCTCGAGAATCAGGCGGGAGATACTCTTGAGCCGGACGCGACGGTGGCTTTTAACCGGATGAATGCAAAAGGTACACTCATTTCTGCACCCCCGGCTTTCATCAATGACGATGACCTTGACCTTTTCATTTCCCGCCATCGCGGGATACACGGCAGGGTCATAAACCGGCATGGGGAGTTGATCGAGATCCGCGATCATTCGTTCCTCGGTGATTTGAGTTTTGCCATTGATCCTGTAAATTTGATTTGGAATCGTGCTGTAGGATAAACTATCCCCCCCATTAAGGGCGAGATGTTGGATGGTTTCTTCACCTTCACCATAGACGAGGGAATCGAAGTCCGGATAATGACCGAGAATGCGATCCTGAAACAAATCCACATGGGGGCCGCCGCCAAAGATTTTTAGACCCGGAAACTGCCTGCGAAGGATAGCGGCCAACCGCCCTGATCCGGCCAATCCGTCGCCGTTCCAGAGTTTGAATCCCACTGCGTCAATGCCTTTTCTCTGGATATGGCTGATCAATTCACTGCCGATGATTGTTACAGCCAGATCCTGCAGGCGGCGGCGTTCCTTTTCAGCCCCAGGGAGCGAAGCCATGGCGGCAATCTTCCTGAGTGACGCAGTGATGCCGCGGTCGGACGTGCGAAATGTATTCCAGGTGCGCGAAAGGCGTTCGCGTAATTCGGGTGTTGTCATCCGCTGAATCATGCTTACGGTGCAATAGTCTAGAATCTCGACTTCGCATCCCTGTGCCAAAAGAGCCCCAGCCAAGTTGGCAAGGCCATTATCAGGCATCAGGCTATTAGGGGCATACGGATAACCCGCATAGTTCACCAACAGCCAGCGGTTCAATCGTCCCGTCGTCATGTCTCACGGCCTTCCTAAAATGGGCACAAGAGATCGTTTTCAAAAAGCTTTCGCACCATCACCACATCCAGCGTGTGGCCGGCTTTATAGGAATACACATCGCCGACGAACCGTCCGGTGTCGATCAAGGCGATGGCCGCCACCAGATCCAGAATGGCGCGGTGCCAGACTGCTTCCAGGGCCTTTCCGTTATGGAACATCGTGGGGGTGTTGTAATAGCTCCGGCGGCCGGCAACCAGGATGTTCTTATTGGTGTAGCCGAGGTTCCGGACATCCGCAAAAAGATTGCCGATGGTTTTGGTGAACAGCATCTGCGTGAAGGAGCAGTTGGTGCGGGCGAGGGAGCCGTAGCGCCCGGTTTCCGGGGTGAGTCGGAGACGCAGGCGTTGCTTTCCGATGGCGGTCTTGAAATTGACTCCGACATCCAGGTTCAGCGCGGGAACCTTGTCCGTGCAGGGCTTGAATACGAGAAAACTGCCGTTGGACGCCAGCATGGCGACGGGCTTCTTGACGGTCACATAGTGAGTGGGTTGGCTGGTTGTTTTGACACCAGCCTGTTCGATGGCCTCCACGAGATCCATACTACCCCGATCAAACAGCGGCGGATCACCCGAATCCATGCGGATCATCAGGTTGTCCACGTTCAAGGCAAGGCGCAGGGCG
The DNA here is from genome assembly GCA_964584205.1 of uncultured Verrucomicrobiota bacterium. Taxonomy (GTDB): domain Bacteria; phylum Verrucomicrobiota; class Kiritimatiellia; order CAIKKV01; family CAITUY01; genus JAABPW01. Next base: position 800 of record CAZOZF010000092.1, on the reverse strand, counting down.
ACGATATGTTCCACCATGCGCATGTAATTGTGGGGTGAGCCGCTGCAGAGGACGATATTGCGCTGTGTGGTCCAGACATTGTTGGCCGCCACTTTGATGGGCATGGCGTCTGGCAGGTCGGTGCGGTCGAACCACCAGCCCCCGGTGGTTGAAGGTTCAAGGTGGAGGGTGCGCTGGGCGCGTCCGAAAAAGGTGCCGGGGCCGGTGACTGAGACTGGCCGGTTCAGGGTGGTTTGAAAACGGTCGGCCTCTTTGATTTCAGGAATCCACTCCTGATCCACGGGCTGGCTTTGGAACACCTCGAACTGGCGATCCATCAGGGCCGCCTCTCCCTGTAACAAGGTTCCGTATATAGTATGGGGCATGATCTTCTCTCCGTTGCGTTTGCCCAGTGAAGACAAACCACGCTGGAAAGTCAAGAAACACACATTCCTCCGGCTTGCAACTGGGATCGTAAAACAATAAGTTCCGACGTGAACGAGTAGCGGAGGAGCCTTTCATGAAGATCACATTGATTTGCCCAACGTTCTATACCCCAAACGGAGACCTGTTCCGGCCGGCGAAAGCGATGATGCCGCCGCTCACTCCGCTTTTCCTGGCGGGCCTTGTGCCGCCGCGTCATTCGGTATCCGTTGTGGACGAGGCGATCCAGGTGCTCGATTTTGATGACCCTGTGGATTTGGTCGGCATCACGTCCACCAGCATCAATATCCGGCGCGCCTATGAAATTGCGGACGAGTACCGTCGTCGCGGGGTGAAGGTCGTGATGGGCGGAATCCATGCCTCAACACTTCCCGAAG
>CAZOZF010000091.1:0-11588 GCA_964584205.1 uncultured Verrucomicrobiota bacterium | reverse complement strand
GGCGGCTTCTCGAACTCCTGCTTCATCACCTCTTCCACCTTCTCCAGAACTTCCGCCTTGGTCTCCATCATCGTCACTTCAATCTCGGGCGCCTTTTCCGTCGAGACGCCAACCGAGAACTGAATCAGGAGAACCAGCCCCAAGACGTGAAAAAACACAGAGCCGACCGGCCCCCATGCATGCTTTTTCAATATAAACGTCAGCTTTTCGTAATCAATATTCATGTCAGAGTCCCTGAAACCGGATTCTCACAACACCATTTCGTATTACCGCATAATTCCGAGATATTACAAAAAATCATTTTATGCACCGCCGGAGCTGACCACAGACAGGTTGACCAAGCCGAGTTTGCAACAAATATCCAGAAGCTCGATCAGTTTTCCATGCGGGGACTCGTTCGTGCATTGAATCAAAACCGTTTGCGTCTTATCAAGATCAGCCAGCTTTCCGAGAAGGTTCATCAACTGGCGACTATCAACCCCGCGGTCATTGATGGTAAAGCCATCCGGGAACACCGTGACCCGGATGATTTTAGCCTGCGACTGTTCCTGGGATGACTTTTCCGCCTGAGGCCGAAACACATCCAAGTTGGTCAACACATCCACCGGATGAGCTGAAATCAGGAAGAAGCTGAGCAACTGAAAGGCCACGTCGATCATGGCCGTCAGGTTCAATTCCCCCGCGGTAAATGTACTCCGCCGTCTTTTTCTAGCCATACAATCCTCCGGCCTAGGCTTTTTCCTTCAACGCCGTAAACTTGATTTTGTAGAGTCCAGCCGCCGTACAGGCATCCATGACCTTTCGAACGGTCTCATGCTTCACCCGGCCATCGGCCCGGATCAGGACAGGGACTTCATTCCCCCGCGCATCCAGCCTCGCTTTTCTCAGGATGGTGGTCAGCATCTGAACCGGCATCGCCGTTCGTGCGATGGAGACGAGTCCATTGTCGCTGACATCCACCTTGACCTCATACGGGTTTTTGACATTGCTCACCTTGCCGTTTGGCGCCATGGCGAGCTTGATCCGGTCGTCAATCGCCTTGTCCTGCATATTGACGGTACAGACAAAGAAAATGATCAACTGGAACACCACGTCGATCATGGCGGTCAGGTTGCCGTTCAGCGATTCTTCTTCTCTTTTTTCCTTCATACAAGGAACTCTCCGGATTCTTATTCCGCGACGACTTCAACGTTACGCAACGACTTGATCATGTCGAGCGTCAGGGCTTCCATGCGCAGAATGCAACTCATGGAGCGATTCTTGAAATAATAGAAGAAGATTGTCGCCGGCACGGCGGTTCCCAGGCCGATGGCCGTGGCCCACAACCCGTGCGAAATGTTGACGGCCAGCATGGCCGACTGTGCGGCACCCGCCTCCATCGTACCCAGGGTCAGGAAGGCGAAAATCATTCCCTGCACGGTACCGATCAGCCCCAGCATCGGCGTCGTATTCGCGATCACGCTCAGATAGGTGACGCGGCTGAGCAGTTTTTCAGTCTCCAGGTCGGCCGCCACGCTCACGGCATCCTGAACCACCTCATACCCTTCCTCAACCTGGGCAAACCCGGCCTTGAGAATGTTCGCCAACTGGCCCGGCGTGCTGTCGCAATGCTGGATGGCCTTCATCAGGTCGCCCTGCTCCATGGCCGTCCGGACATTGCTGATCAGATCCGGAGGCATGATCTTGGTATCCTTGATGTTGATGAACGAGTCCACAATCAACGCCACACTGACGATTGAACAGGCAATCAACATCAGCCAGATGACCATACCGAACCAGCCGGCGTTCAGAACGATTGCCAGGAAGCCGCCGCCCCCATGGCCGTCCTTTTTGGCGCCCTCGTCCTCGGCCTTATCCAACTCCAAGCCGCCCGCCGCCGCTGCCGCAGGAGCAGGCGCACTTGCCACCGCCGCCGCTCCACCCGCTGCAGGAGCCGGATCCGCCGCCTTGGCCCATTGAGCCGACATGATCATGCTGAACACCACCACAACCAAACCCATCCAGAACGCTTTTTTCATCACCCGTTTCTCCTTGCTTCGTTTTCTTTAATCCCACAATCCCTCATCCGCCCAGTTTCCTTGCATAAGGACTGTCCGGATACAACGACAACAGCTTCTTCTTCACCTCATCGGCACGCGGATCCCGCATTTCATCCAGCACCTGCACGGCCTTGAAAAGCGCCTCGGGATGAACTCCGCGCGCTTCCTCATACAGTAAAACAGCCCTGAGGTAATCCAAAATCGCATCCTCACGCTTGCCATCCGCCTTGTTCAAGTCCCCGCGCCTGACAATTGCCAGCGCGGCCAGGGTCTTGGAATCACCCGCAATGGCCTCGGTCAACTGCTTCTTCAGCACCGCCGTCATTTGTGCCCCCATCAAGGCACTCCAATACAGGCTGTACTGTTCATCCGTAATCTGGCCCTTGGGGGTGCTCTCCATGAGATCTCCCATGACCTGTGCCGCCTTCTTGAAATCCGTCTTCGCGAAATAGGCATTGGCCAGCAATTCACCCGCCCGGGCATCCCACTGCAACCGCTTGTACCGGATCGTCAGATCCTCGAGGATCGGAATGGCCGCATCATATTGGCGGGCGGCAACGGCCTGGGCCGCCTTGTCAAACTCGGGGGGCTTGGTGATCTCGAGCGAATCCACCTCGTCGGCCGGAACCGGAATCAGGGAGCCATCGGCGCCTTCAACCTGGTATTCGCGCCGGACCTCAAACCACTTGATCCGGACTCCCGCCAGTTCCTTGCCATCGGTTTTCCTCAGCACTTCCGCCGGGGCAACCCGGGCCGATAGTGCCAGGGACCCCATCACCAGAGCCAGAGCAATTACAATCTTGCGGTTCATGTTTCGTTCATCCTTATTAGCGGCCCGACGCCAGCTTGGCCTTCGCCTCGTCGCGGCCCTGACGCGCCTTCGCCACATACTGTCCCTGCGGGAACTGCTTTATGTAGGTTTCGCAGGCCTCCTGCAGGCCATCCATCTTTCCGGTTTCACGGAACAACGGGAGACTCCGATCAAAGGCCGTTTCAACATGGGGCCGAACCTTGACATTGGAGGGATCCACGAACAACAGGATTCTCTGGTAGGAGGCCAGGGCCCCCAATTTATCGCCCATCAACACCTGAATTCCCGCCATTTCAATATCCGCCTTGACCATCATGTCCGGTTCGCGCGAATACTGGCGCACCTTGCCCATGGCGGCAAACGCCTTGTTGAACAGATCCTTTGATTGCTGCGGATCCGAGAGCTTCTGGGCGAGTTCCCCGTAACACCGGCTGAGCGCCAGGTTGACATCAATGACATACCCTGATTTCTGATATTTCCCGAGAAAATCTTCCAGAACCTTAACGGCCTCCTCATACTTCCCGGCGCCCGCCAGCGCCCAGCCCATTGCCACCGTTGCCCCCTGCCACAGTGGCACATCCTTGGATTTACGCGCCTCGGCAAGCAGGAGCACGGCCGTTTCAAACTCCTGGGCATCCAGAAGCACCCGGCCCGCCCGCAGGAACTGGGAGGCATTGAACAGTTGCGGGGTCTTGGCCATCTCCGCATACACCGTCACGGCCTTGGCCTTCTCCCCCATGTTCATGAGCGAATCCGCGCGCACAAAGACCATGTTCAGGGCCTGCTGGCTCTCCGGATAGTTCTTGGCCAGGCGGTCAAACGTCTTCCCCGCCTCATCCGGCTTGTTCAACAGGTAATACAGGGTTCCCATCGCGCCCAGAATCGACGGCGCAAACTCGGATTTGGGATACTCCTTCAGGAACAATTCATACCCCTCAATGGCTTTGGCCTGGTAAAGAGGTACCTGGTTGGCAGGCTCCCGGAGCCGGGTATAACACTGCGCCTTGGAATACAGGGCCAGTTCCGCAATCTTTTTCACCCGGGTGGCATCCTCAGGGGTCCCGGCAAAGGACGCCCCCTCCTGGGTGATCTGCTTCTGTAAACGGGCATACTCATTCAGGGCGGCGACCGTCATGCCCGCGGAACGATACTCATCCGCAAGCCTCAGGCGCGCAGACAACACCTCCACCCCCGCAGATAACTGGGCAATATAATTGGTCAGGACTGGTACGGCATTGGTGTGATCCCCCTGCATCGACAGACAATACGCCTGCCGACTCAGCGCATCGGGATAAACACGCGCCCTTGGATAATCTTCCGTAATTCTCTGGAAATTCCGCAAGGCGTCCACCGTGTTCGTTGCCCGGAGGGCGGTCTCCCCCTGTCGGAACAGAATGGACGCGACTTTCGTATGAGTGGGATAGCGCTGGTAATAGAGCTGATAGACCGAATCAGACTTCAACAAGGCCCGACGGTCATCATAGGCGGACGCCACCGCCAGCAGGGCATTTCCCGCCTCCTCATACTGGTTGGTGGTCTGGCAAAACCGTTCCGCCAGAAATTCGGTCATCGCCCGGGCATAGGGTTCGTCCTGGAGCTCCACATAGCTTCGAGCCAGTTCACTCACCGCCCACGGAACTCCCTTGAAGGAATCCGTGATGTTGAGAATATCCACATATTTTTCCGCCGCGTTCTTGAAATCCTGCTGTTGAAAGAGAAGACGGGCCTCCTTCAACTGTTCCGTCACCATCTGGGTGCTGTCAAACTCGGGCTTGACCACCGTCTTGCCCAGGTCCTTCACCAGCATATCCACAATGGCATCAGCCCGCCGACGCGCCTCGGGCGCCCAGCTGCTCCCGGGATAATTCTTGGCCACCGAATATAATTGCGACATCGCCTGAGCCAGCAACTTAATTCCATCTGCCTCCTGGGCCTTAACCTTGACCACCTCGCGCCCCTCATCCTCATAAAGGGTTCCCAGCAGGAACTTGCATTCCGCCATCGGACTGAGCTTCATGTTCTCCTTGGCGTCACGCAGCATTTTATCCACATCCAGAAGCATGGGCAGATAATCTGTGATCGCCCGCCGGGCCCCCGCCCTGTCTCCGTTAAGCATGCGGACATGCGCCAGAATCACCACCGTCTTGGCAAACCACAGGTCCGTGCCCTTCCACTGGACTTCCTGGCACAACTTTTCAGCCTCCGCCAGGACCGTTTTCTTCTCGGGCACCGTCGTGGCGGGGAGCTGCGCCACGCGCAGGCAGAGCTCGGCCATTTCGGTCTTCACGCGACGTTCAATTTCCGGGGAGTTCAGGGGACAGGTCAGGACCCGGCGATACGCCTCCAAGCCCCCCTTCAGATCGCCGCTCAGGAGCAGCATCTGGGAGAATTTGTAGGCCGATTCCCCGTAAAACCGCGCCACGTTCTCAGGGGGGCCTTTAGGGAACTGCTTGAAGAAATCCTGGTAGACGCGCTCGGCATCCTTCATTTTCTGCCAGGCATAATACTGGTCGGCAATGGCAAGTTGGACGACCATCGTTTCCGGGGTTCCCGCCGGCATGGTCTTCAACAGCGCCTCGGCTTCGTCGAATTTTCCGCGCGAGGTGAGCACTTCCACGCGAACCTTGGCCGCCTCCGCTTTCGCCGCAGGATACCGGATCAACAACCGATCCATGGCTTTCTGGGCATAATCCGGAAAGCGCCATTTGATCAATTCGGAAGCAAACTGCAATTCGGACTGGATGTCGGCCGACTCATCCGCCAAAACGGGAAGCGAAAATCCTCCGCCCGTTACTACGCCCAGTAACAAGACTACCCCTGCCGAAAACCGCGATATGTCGTTTTTTTTCGTCAGCATGTTCCCACCTTGGTATCAAACAGAATTTGACCCGTCAAGAAGACAGCCCGATTCAACAGCCCATGAGAATACACTTTTCAAAATCCTCTTCAACTGTTGTTTTTTGATTGAGTCAGACCCAGCCCTGAACTAGAGTCCCTCCCGACCTGACTCAGGCCGATCCTATGAAATACCGCTGCCCACACTGCCGCATCCTGTTCGAAGCCTTCTCGGGGCCCCACTGCCCGTCCTGCGGGAAAGGCCTGCGCCATCCCGGAAAATGGAAATTGCTCAAATCGGAAAAGGTCCGTCGCGAGGGGCTTCACAAGCGATACCCGGGAACACAGGAATTCAGACGGCCGATCTGGATGGTATTCCTGAACCGGCCCCGTTTCCTGATCTGGGTTCTGGGCGGCTGTGTTCTCGTGGTGACCTTTCTGCTGTGCGCCAGGATTGAAAAGGTCGTTCCCTACCGGCCCCCGACCCTGAACGCCCAAACCCAACGGGAACTGGTGGTGATGCGCACCGCCCTGGAATGGTTCCGGGTACATTGCAACCGGTATCCCACCGCAGAGGAAGGCTTGAAAGCCCTGGTCCGGGATCCGGGAGTAAAAGGCTGGAAGGGAAACTATCTGGAAAGTTTGCCTCCCGACCTCTGGGGACATCCCTTTCTCTACTCCGCCCTTGAGGACACGGTTCAGCTTGGCTCCATGGGGCCGGACGGAAAAGCCGGAACGCCGGATGATGTGGTTTCGCCCCCGCCCGACTACAAGGCCCTGATGAAACGCCTGGCCCAGGACAAACGGTAAGACTTCAGGGCTTCTTCGCGGGCGCAGGACTCGCTGACGGACCGCTCAATTTCGGGGCCGTTGCCGCTTTCACGGCAAACTCAGTTCCCGGGTAATCCCGGATCAGGCTCTTTCGCAGGTCTGCACCACGCGGATCCCGCGCGGCATCCAAAAGCGTTGCCGCTTGAAACAACGCTTCCGGCTGAATCGCCTTGTTCTTTTGAAAAAGAGTCGTCACTTTCAGGAAATCCGAAAGGGCCGCCTCCTCATCCCCCGCTTTCAACGACAGGTTTCCCCGCATCAGATAGAGGGGCCCGATCATCTCACTGGTTCCCCGTCCAATGGCGGAGTCCAGTTGTTTCCGGATCACCTCATTCGTTCCGCCCGTCAGCAACGCTTTTTGATAAAGCGCCTGAAACTCAGGCGAAACGCTTCCGCTCCCCCCGGGTGCTGAAAATGAAGACCCCGCTGAAACCAGAAACCCCACCCCTGCCAGAATCATTGTCTTCATGGTTTTCATGACGCTTTCCTTTCTCGCTTGCTTATCCCCGCCGGTTTCGCGCCGGAGCGCGTGCCGGAGTACGTGCCATCTGAACCCGGGCGATCGCGGTGGCCGGAACCGCCATACGTCCGTCTGAAAATTCAATGACATGTCCCTTTTCAACCAGCCATTGCAACTGCCGCTTCACTTCACTTTCCTTCTTCGCCCCATCCTCGGGAATCGGCTCGACCCCGGCCTCGCCGGTCGGCGGGACAACGGGAACAAGCTGGGCGAGCAGTTCGGCGCGCGTACAGCCCGGCTTGTTTGAAATGATTTCAAGCACCTCCCGGATCCCCTCCACGGCATGCCCGGGATCCATGGCATTGGGAACCACGGAGGTCACAAACGTGTGCCCGCCCGCCGCCTTGAAGGTATGCAACCCCAAATGCCGGAAGGCAAGCCGCAGAATCACGGACAACCTCAAAGGAAATCGGGATTCACGCTCCCAGGCGTCCTCAACCACCCGGCGCAACGGCCCGGGCTCCAGAGCCTGGGCAACCGCCCCTGGCATAACCACTGATCGCGTCTCTTTAATCGCATCCTTCAGGCAATGCTCCCGGAAATACACCTCGGCTTCGGAAAACCGGGAGAAGACGACCGCCGCGTCTCCGGTGCCAAACTGGTAACTCACCTGCTTGCGCATCTCCTCTTTCCACTGCTCAATCAGCGCCGCGTCATGAATCGTCTCGATCCGCTTCCGGTACGCCTCCAGCGGCATATCCGCATAGCGGGTCCGGTGGATTTCCGCCACCTTGTCGTTGTACCCGTGATAATTCAACGGCCCCAACAGGGTGCCCGAGAGTCCGCACTTGGCAACACACACAAAACTACCCTTGGGCGGCTCGGTCTCCTGTTCAACCTTTACGCAGAACTTTTCAAAATGCTTCGCAAAGGCGTGACTCACCGCCGCGTCGCGATCCAGGAATACCGTCTTGCAGTCGGAGCACTGGAAAAAGGAAAAATTCTCCAGTCCGGCCGGGGCTTCAATTTTGATCAGGTAGTAGTCCGGCTTGCTCAGGAACAGCGTCGCCACCTCAAACAGCGAATACGCCCGACCCGATTTGGCAAGCCGGTTCGCCAGCGGGGCCAGACCCCGACGCTCCGGAAGAAACGACATCTCCAACGACGCCAGACGTTCGTCCACCGGTGGAGCCACCTCACGAACAAAGGGCGCCGCCCCCGAGTCACCCCGGGGTTTATCACGGATATTCTGCCGTCGTCCGCCACCGCCGCCGCCACCGCCGGCGGCGCCACCCCTTCGATCCTGATATTGAGGGCGCTCCCGCCGACGGGTCTCCCCACCCCGGTCATCGTCCGGGGTACGGGATTCGCCTCCCCCAAAGGAACGGTGTTCCGGCGGTTTCCTTGCCCAGACGGGGACAAAATTCAAATCAATCACAAGCGCTTCTTTAGTTTCAGGGGGCGATTCAGTCATAACCGTGCAGTATAAGGGAGATGCGCGTGATTCTCAAACCCCTTTTTTAATCCGCTTCAACTTTTCTTTCGTTCACTGGCCACGGTATGGTAAAGACTCACCCATTCATGAACGGCAGAACACCCTATCATTGGCTTACAACCGGAGACGATTTCTTCGCGGCCGTGGCGGCCGACATCGGCCGGGCAAAGGACTCCATCCGCCTGGAAATGTACATCTACATGGCGGGCCAGCCCGGCGATGCCATCCGGGACGCCCTGTGCGCCGCCGCCCGGCGCGGCGTCACGGTCAGGATCCTGCTCGACGCCTTCGGCTCCCTGGAATTACCGTCTGATTACTGGCGCTCCGTCACGGCCGCAGGCGGAATCGTGCGGTTCTTCAATCCGCTCACGCTGGGCCGTATCGCCTTCCGGGATCACCGGAAACTGCTGGTCTGTGACGGAACCTCCGCCATCATCAGCGGATTCAACATCTCCCGCCACGAACTCGGGGATGGCATCACCCGCGGGTGGCGCGATCTCGGCCTGAAGCTGACCAAGCCCCTGGCGGGCGACCTGGCCGAATCGTTTGATCGGATGTTCAGGATGGCGGACTTCAAACATCGCCGCCTCCACCGGATTCCCTGGCGGCCCCCGTTCCGACGCTGCCCGCCGGGGAACCCCTGCCCCGCTCTCCTCACCAGCGGCCCCGGCCAGAATGGAAGCGCCATCAAGGCCACCCTGCTTCATGACCTTCATCAGGCTCGCACCATCCGGATCATCTCAGCCTATTTCCTTCCGCCACGCCCGATCCGCCGGGCCCTGATCCGGGCCGCCCGCAGGGGACGGGATGTCACCCTCATCACCGCCGGGAAAACGGATGTCAAATTGGCCCGCTTCGCCGGGCGCTCCCTGTATCACCGGCTGCTCCGGGCGGGAATCCGGATTGCCGAGTATGACGCCCAGATCCTGCACACCAAACTAATTATCGCCGATCATGTGGTGTATATCGGGTCCGCCAACCTCGACACCCGCAGCCTGAGCATCAATTACGAGTGCCTGGTCCGGATTGACGACCGGCGACTGGCCGATGAGGCGCATCAGATTTTCAAGGATCACCTGACCCATTGCCAGATCATCAACCGCGCCACCTGGCCCCGTGCCCGTACCCTCTGGGAGAAATTCATCGAGCGCGTCTCCCATTTCATCCTCGCCCGCGTCGATATCCTCTTCGCCCGCCGCCAACTCGAAAAACTCAGATAAACAAGTTAATCTGTCCATTTTTCTGCTATAGTCCCCTCTTTGAAAAGGAATCGATTATGACTTTTACTGAATTGGGAATTCTGCCGGTACTTGTTGACGCCTTGGCCAAAGAGAACATTACCGAGCCCATGCCCATCCAGAGTGCGGCATTGCCGGACTTGCTTGCCGGCAAAAACGCCTATCTGAATTCCGAGACCGGTACCGGAAAAACACTGGCTTACCTGCTTCCCCTCTTCTGCCGGATCGACCCGGCCGTGTCTGAACTCCAGGCCATGATCCTCGCGCCCACCCACGAACTCGCTATCCAGATCCAGCGCGTTGCCGGTACCCTCGTTCAGAATTCAGGCCTCCCCATCCGCACCGTCCTCCTCATCGGCGGCACCGCCATTCCCCGTCAACTTGAGAAGTTGAAAAAGAAACCGCACCTGGTCATCGGCTCACCCGGCCGGGTGCGAGACCTCATCATTATGAAAAAACTCAAGCCCCAGGCTGTGCACAGCGTGGTGGTCGACGAGGCCGACCGGCTCCTATCCGACGACTCGCTGGTATCCGTCCGGAACATCCTCTATTCCACGCCCCGGACTCGTCAGGTAATTTTTGTTTCCGCAACCGAGCACACCACGGCGACGGCGGCCGCCAACACCCTGACCCAGGATCTCGTCATGATCCGGGCCGGGGCCGCGCCCGTGAACCCCAATATCGAGCATCACTACCTCGTGTGCGAGGCGCGGGATAAACCGGAGTTGCTGCGCAAGCTGATTCACGCGCTGAATCCGGCGCGGGCCATCGTCTTTGTTCACCGGAACGAAAAAGCCGAGCTGATTGCAGGCAAACTGGCCTTTCATAAACTGCCCGCCTCCGACCTTCATGGCGCCTATGACAAGAGCGAGCGGAAAAAAGCCATGGACGATTTCCGGAAGGGCGATACCCGGATCCTGATTGCCTCGGATATCGCCGCCCGGGGCCTGGACATCGCGGACGTCACCCACATCTTCAATGTGGATGTCCCCACCGAGAGCAAAGCCTACCTCCACCGCGTGGGCCGCACCGCCCGCGCCGGCGCCCGGGGCCACGCCATTTCCCTGATGACAGACGCTGAACTGCGCCTGGTGAAACGCTACGAATCCGAACTCGGAATCACCCTGTCCCAAGTCATCCTTCGGGAGGGCGAAGTGCTGGTAGTAGAAACATAACAAGAGGAGAACGCCATGGATGTTGTCAGTTTGAGCCGGTTGCAATTCGCCTTGACCTGTGCTTTTCATTTTATCTTTGTGCCGCTGACGCTGGGATTGTCGGTCCTGGTAGCGACCATGGAAGTCAAGTATGCCCGCACGGGCAATGAGCTTTATCTCAGAATGACCAAGTTCTGGGGCAAGTTGTTTCTCATCAATTTCGCCCTGGGCGTCGTCACCGGCATCACGATGGAATTCCAGTTCGGCATGAACTGGGCCGAATATTCCCGCTATGTCGGCGATATCTTCGGGGCTCCGTTGGCGATTGAAGCCACGTCCTCCTTCTTCCTGGAATCGGTATTCATCGGCGTCTGGGTCTTCGGCTGGAACAAAATCTCCCGGAAAGCCCATGCGATATCCATCTGTTTGGTGGCCTTTGCGACCAATCTGTCAGGACTCTGGATCCTGCTTGCCAATGGCTGGATGCAACACCCCGTCGGCTATGTGCTCCGGAACGGACGCGCTGAAATGGTGGACTTTCTGGCTGTGACCTTTAACCCGAACGGCTGGCTCAAGTTTGCGCACCAGATCAGCTCGGCCTATGTCGTGGCCGCCTTCTTTGTCCTCGGCATCTCCGCCTGGCACCTGCTCCGCAATAATGAAACCGCCTTCTTCAAGGCCTCCTTCAAGATGGCCGCCCTCTTCGGCCTGGTTGCCGTGATCCT
>CAZOZF010000090.1:0-11623 GCA_964584205.1 uncultured Verrucomicrobiota bacterium | reverse complement strand
TCCAGCCGCGACAAACCGCACAAGATGAAAATGGGCGACAAGGTCATGGACATGACCCAGGTGGCAATCGCCAATGCCCGCCGGTTGCAACTGGATTGCCTCGTCTGCCTTGGCGGGGGCGGAACCCAGAAAAATGCCCTGCACCTCCATAAATCGGGCGGCATTAATGTGCTGACGCTTCCCAAGACGATCGACAATGATGTTGCCCTGACCGATATTTCCTTCGGGTACGACACCGCGCTGGGAATCGCTACTGAGGCCATTGATCGGCTTCATACCACCGCCACCAGTCACCATCGGATCATCGTCTGCGAAATCATGGGGCACACAGCGGGCTGGCTTGCCCTGGGTGCCGGGATTGCCGGTGGGGCGGATGTGATTATGATTCCGGAAATTCCCTACGACCTGAATGTCATTGCCGAGCACGTCCGGAACCGCCGTCATCACGGAAAGCGGTTTTCGATTATTGCCATTGCCGAGGGAGCCATCTCGAAGGACGAAGCCAAGGCTTTGGCAAAAGGACTGAAAGCAGGCAAGAAAAAGGCGGATCCTTTTGAGCCCAGTGTGAATGCCAATGGAATTCATCTGGTGCAGGAACCGATGTCCAGCCGGGTGGCCCGCCAGATTCAGCAACTGACCGGGCTGGAGGCGCGGGTGACCTCGCTCGGGCATGTTCAGCGCGGCGGGACGCCCTCCCCAGCGGATCGGTTATTGTGTACGCGGTTGGGCACCAAGGCCGGCGAATTGCTGATGGCCGGCGTCTATAATGTCATGGTGGCCGTACGCGGAGATGAATGCGTCGCGGTCCCCTTGGAGAAGGTGGCCGGTGTGATCAAGTTTGTTCCGGTCAACCACCCGTGGGTCAAGACGGCCCGACTGGTGGGGACCTGCATGGGGGATGTGCTGGGGACCTGAGATGAAAACACCCAAGGCCACTCCCCGGAGGCGTCGTACCAAGCCCCTGCCCGGTTCCCGATTTTTGGATCGTGATTTGAACTGGTTGGAATTCAACCGGCGCGTCTTGCACGAGGCGCTGGACGAGCGAACCCCCTTATTGGAACGGGTTAACTTCCTGGCCATCTTCACGTCCAATCTGGATGAATTCGTGATGAAGCGGGTCTATGGGTTGCGCGAGCAGATTTGGGCTGGCGTGAAAAGTCCTGAACTGGGGGAGCAGACGTCCGAGGGGCTCCTTCACGCCATACACCTTGTTATCCAAGACATGCTGAATCGGCAGGCGAAGGGGTATCACGATTCCATCAAGCCTGCCCTGGCGGCTGAGGGGATTCATCTCTTGGGGTGGACTAAGTTGACGGAAGAGGAAAAGCGGACGGCGGCGGCAATTTTCGACAAAACTGTGTTTCCAGTCCTCACGCCACTCTCCGTGGATCCGGGGCATCCGTTTCCGTTCATGTCCAATCTTTCATTATCATTGGGAATGACCCTGACTGATCCAGCCACCGGTGGGAGTTCTTTTGCCCGGGTGAAAATTCCAGATACCCTTCCACAATGGATTCGGATCGAGGCGCCTGAGTCCAAGGGGGTGTATCGGTTTGTGTCCCTGGTGGACTTGATTTCCCATCATCTGAGCCGGTTATTTCCCGACATGAAGATCAGTGGCATCATGCCGTTCCGGGTCACACGCAATGCGGAGGTTGAGGCCGATCTCGATGATGTTCAGGATCTGCTTCAGGCGGTTGAGGAGCAGGTTCGCCAGCGTCGTATGGAGTGCGTGGTGCGGCTGGAATGCCCCCCGAAGGCCGATCCCACCAACCGGCGCATTCTCATGGATGCCCTGGAACTGGGGGACGAGGATGTGTACGAGATGCCGGGTCTGGTTGAGTACCGGAGCCTGCGCGATATCGCCGCGCTTCCGTTTCCAGCCTTCCGATACACACCCTGGACGCCGCTGGTACCGCGCCGGTTGCAAGGGGACGAGTCCTCGATGTTTGAGGTGATCCGGGCGGGGGATATTCTGGTACAGCATCCGTATGAATCGTTCGACGACACGGTGCTTCGCCTGATCAAGGACTCTGTGGCCGATCCGGATGTGCTGGCGATCAAGATGACGTTGTACCGGACCGGCAAGGACAGTCCGTTTGTTCCGCTCCTGATCCGGGCGGCCGAGTCCGGCAAGCAAGTGGCCTGCCTGGTGGAATTGAAGGCCCGTTTTGACGAGCACGAAAATATTATCCTTGCCCAGAAAATGGAGCGGGCCGGCGTGCATGTGGTGTATGGGGTCGAGGGCTTGAAAACCCACACCAAGACCACGTTGGTGGTGCGCCGCGAGGGGGGCGAGGCGCGGTGTTATGCCCATATCGGAACCGGTAACTATCATCGGCAGACCGCGCGGCTTTATGTGGACACCAGTCTTCTGACCTGTCGGCCTGACCTGACCGCCGATATTGCCGACCTTTTCAATTATCTGACCGGACGGAATCGGAAAGAGGATTACCGTAAACTGCTCATTGCCCCGGTCAACATGAAGCGGCGGTTTCTGGAGATGATTGCGCGGGAGGTCGAACACCACAAGGCGGGGCGCCCCGCCCACATTCTGGCCAAGATGAACCAGTTGGAAGACCGGGATATCTGTAATGCCCTCTATGAGGCCGGTCAGGCGGGAGTTTCCGTCGATTTGATTGTGCGCGGATTTTGCACGCTTAAGCCCGGAGTGCCCGGGTTGAGCGAGACGATTCGGGTAATCTCGGTCATAGGTCGTTTTCTGGAGCATTCCCGGATTTATCATTTCCGGAACGGGGCGGCCGATGAGGTGGACGGCGACTATTACATCGGCTCCGCCGACTGGATGCACCGCAACCTCGAAAGCCGGATTGAGGCGATCTCACCGATCGAGGACAAGACTCTCAAGGCCGATCTCCACCGGATCCTGCAGACCCAGCTTGCTGATCAGCGTAGCGCGTGGGATATGAAGGCGGATGGAACCTATGTCCAGCGCAAGCCAGAGCAACCCGATGGAAGTTCTGCAACAGTCGGCTCCCACGAGATGATGATGCGGCAGGCGCTGCGGCGTCATGGGTGAGCGGGCGCATCTCCGAGTTTTGTAGGGCGAGCTTCCCTCCGCAAGGAGGGAGCTTGCGGGAAGGCGCCCGGTAGCGGAGCAGACACAGGCTCCCCGGCAGAAGCCGGGGAAGCCCGTCCTACAATGGGCCAGCGGTGAATTTGCCAAAACCCGGAGATGCGCCAGGTTGAGCGGCAGGGAAAGGGAGTGCTTGCCGGACTTTCACTCCCCCGTTACTATATTCTAACTGAGTTGGTGGGGCCAGGCACAGTCAAAGGAGAATTACGCAGCCATGGAACAATACAAAAGAAAGCTTTTCAGCTTCAAGCATACCCGTAAATTCCATTTCCGCTATATGGGGCTGTGGGTGCTGGTTTCTGTGAGTCTTGTCGTGTTGGCAAACGTGTTGCTGTTCCTTCTGGTAGAAGAGCATTGGCGTGAGCTTTACACGCTGGACACCCAGTTCCAGGATCAGTACATGGCGCAACGTCAGATGATGGGAATGGCGCTGGGGTTTGAAGCCCTCTTGTTTTCCATCGCCATGGTGGTTTTAGCCAAGTCGACGGCTCATCGAATTGCCGGGCCTTACATCAAGCTCAAGCAGGTTTTTAATTCTGTGCGCGAGGGCAATTTGAACCAGGAGTTGCATTTCCGGAAATATGATCACCTGGAAGAATTGGAGGAGGCGTTTAATGGAATGATGGCCGAGTTGAGAGCCCAGGTCAGGAAAGATTCCGCAAATGACTGCCAGCCGACTTGTCCCCCTGATGCGGAATAATACCATGCGAACATCCAGGACAGCGTTTTCTTTGGTGGAGGTTCTGGTGGCACTGGCTTTGATCGTCGTGACACTGTCCCTGTTCGTGAATTCCTTCGGAAAGGCGAGGGAATCAGCACTTCTGGCCGATGACCGCATGAAGGCGGTCCACTTTTCGAGGAAAAATCTCGAAACCCTGATCACCAACACCTATGCCAGTCGTGCCTTGAGTATTACCAATTGCCGCAACTGGGTCACGAACACGAGTGTCTCGGGAGGGGTGACCTCCTCCTTTTTTTGCAGTTATTCCGTTGTGACGGGTCAATTCGCGAAGTCGAGGACGATTCTCCTGACAAACTTTTGGTTTGATCCCGTCTCGAATAAAACAAATTTCTCGGCATTATCGACATCCGTTTGCAGCGGGTTTCAATACTAATGAAGACTCTGGCATTCAAGAAGAGGCTGAAAGGATTCACGCTGGTCGAAATCCTCATTACCGTCGCCATCTCGACCTCGATGATTGTGGGTCTGTTGAGCGTGTATCTCTCCTGTATTCGGTCATGGCATCAGACGGCTCTGGCGATCAGCACAACCCGGGAAGTCAACTATTGCCTTGAACGGATGATCTACGGTGTGGGAACGGGAATGGGGTTGCGCGCTTCCTATTCGGTCACGAATTTGGGGTCGGCCACGGATTGGCAGCTTCGGAGCAGCAATGTCAACGGGGTAGCCTGGTATGACTTCAATCCGGGCCAGGCCACGGTTGTCTATTCCAATGCGACCGAACGGCAGGTCATTGGAACCAACATCATTGCCTCGACCGTGATCACGGATGGGAGTGGCCTCAGCATTGCGCTGACCGTGTTAAAGACCGATGGCATGCTTTCGGGAAGTAATACCATGAGTACTTTTGTTAAATTGCGCACAGCCAGTATGCGGTAAAAAGGATTCCATGATATCCGGCACACATCACAGAAATGGCAAAGGCGGGTATGTCCTGTTGATGTCTTTGATTCTGACCTCCTGTGCCGCGCTTCTGGTGTTCGGCGCACTCAACCAAAGCATGAGTTGGATGAAGATTGCCGCCAGGCAGGAGGCCTTTGAGTCGGCCTTGTTTGTGGCGGATGGAGGCTGTCAGCTTTGTCTGGCCTATATTATGGCCGGGAATCCGGCGCCAGCCACGATTGCCGGCTCGATCGGGGAAGGCGCTTACACGGCGCGGATCACCCTGAGTAGTGTCACGGGAATCCAGAGTTACTCCTTTTCCTCAACTGGAACGGTACGCGGAGTCCGCCGGGTCGTGACCCTTGATTACGTCCATTCGCGGAGTTGGGCCGAATACGCCATGTGGTACAGCCAATCAGGGGTGATTTACTTTCAGACCGGGGATCGATTCCAGGGCAAGGTTCACTGCAATGTCCCCATTTACATCACGGCGAACAGTTCCCCCGTCTTTGAACAGCTTCTGACATCCTCCAGCGCCACATGGGGCCAGGGGCCGGAAGATGCGGTTTTCAGCAAAGGCTTTCAATTGGGTGTTCAGGCCGAGTCGATGTCGTCCATCAACTTTACCAATACGGCTTCCACTCAGGATTGTCTCCGGGTGCAGGCGAATCTGGTTGTCACCGGGGCAACCACCGTCGGCATGTCGGGCACCAATTTTTACATTACGAATTCGAAACGCGGATGGAACAAATACAATTACGGAGCCGTCAGCCCGTCGACGATGACCAATGGGGTGGTCTATGTGGCGACCTCTGGGACTTCAAAAGGGGATTTGACGATCGCCGGAACCCTGGACGGGCGTCTGACCCTTGTGGCGGATGGCAACATTAACATCACCAACCACATTCGTTATGCCGTCAATCCCACAAACGCCCCTTCGAACGATGCGCTGGGGTTGATCTCCCGGAAAGACATCATTGTCAAAGCCAATTGTCCCAAGAATCTCGATATTTACGCGCACCTGATTGCCGAGGGCGGCCTGACCACCACCGCCAATGACGGCATGTTCACCGTGGAGAATTATGATTCCCGGTTGTCGTCGGCGTGTGGTGCCCTGAATGTTTTTGGCGGGATCGTCCAAAACTACCGCGGAGCGGTGGGCACAACCAGTGGATATGGGTATTCGAAGAATTATATGTTCGATACCCGGTTTGCAACCAATCCGCCTCCCCACTATCCGGTGGTGGGCGACAAGTATTATTGTGGTGGCTGGAGGGATTCGCCATGAGCCCGGTTTTTGTTCCCGGGAAAAAACCGGTGGTGAGCAAGGTGAAGCCGAAGCCTGAGGAAGGCGGCCTGACCCCTGCCATTCGAAATTGGGTTTTGGTGGGGCTTGCGATGGCTTGTGTGTGGCTTATGGTGACGGGTTTGTCCCGTTTGTTGGGCAACAGGCACCCGGTTTCCGGTGGTGAACCCAAGTCAGTCAACACGATTGCTACGCCCCCCCAGGAACAGCCGCCCGAAGTTCTCGCTCCCGCGCCGCCGGTAGAGCGCACGATGATGCATTACGAAGCTGTCCAGGCGACGATGGAAAGCCTGCGAAAGCACGCCCGGGAGAATCCTGACGCACCGGACGCTCTTTCCGAGGAGCGGATCAAAGCGCTCGAGAAGCAGGGCGCCTTGATTTTGTGAGGCACTTCCGGGTTTGTGTGTGGAATTTTTACGACTACTGGTGTAGGACGGGCTTCCCCGCGCCGTAGTCCCGCATCGCGGGCGAAGGAGGGGGAGCCTGTGTCTTCTCCGGCTTCCTGGAGCCCTTCCGCAAGCTCCCTCCTGGCGTCGGGAAGCTCGCCCTACAACGGAATGGAGCCTTCCTAACCGAATTCTAACACAATTCTCATGGTGTTTTTCGGCCGATGTTTCTACCCTGTTCGCGATTTAACCAAGTCATGAGGAAGGAATACAATGAAGACTGTTTTGAAGAGCACCGGTGTTGTTCTGTTAGCGGGAGTGATCGGGTTGACGGGTTGCGGCAAGTCACGGGAGACTGTGACCATGGCCGGTTCGACGGCGTTTCAGCCCTTTGCCGAGAAATTGGCTGAGGACTATATGGCCGCGCATCCTGAGGTGAATGTCACCGTTCAGGGGGGCGGCTCCTCCATGGGGGTTCAATCTACTTTGTTGGGTAATGCGCAGATCGGCATGGCTGATCTGGTGAAGCTGCCACCCGAGGCCGCGCCACTAAAAAGTTATGTGGCAGCCCGCGATGGAATTGCCGTGGTGTTGAATCCGGCCAATACCGTTCAGGCGTTGACTCTGGACCAGGTTCGGGGGATTTTCACGGGCGCCATTAAGAATTGGAAGGATGTGGGGGGCTCCGATCATACTATTGCCGTCATCTCCCGCGAAGCCGGTTCGGGAACCCGCTCCTCATTCGAGCAGATTGTCGGAAATATGAAATTGAGCGGCGACGCCTTGATCCAGGATTCCAATGGGACCATCCGGGAGACCGTGGCGAACGACGCCAACGCGGTAGGCTACCTTTCCCATGGCCTGATCAATAATAAGATCAAGTCTGTGACCGTGGATGGGTTTTCCTGCACGGAAGCGGATATCATGGCGGGCAGCTATAAGTTGGTCCGTCCGATGTTCCTGATGACCCAAGCCAGTGTCAGCCCGGCCTGTCAGACATTCCTGGATTATGTGTTATCGGAAGCCGGTCAGAAGCTGATTCATGAGAATGGGCTGATCAAGGCGAAATAGTCGAGAGTCCAGAGTCTCGAGTCTCGGGGCGAGACACGAAACACGAAACACGAAACCGTATTTCTAATGAACCTCAACGGTGAAAAAATAGCTAAATATGCACTGATGACAGTGGCTTTCTCGGCCGTTGCCAGCCTGCTGCTCATTGCCGTTTTTATTTTCAAAGAGGGGTTGCCCTTCATGTTCAAGGTCGGGCTACGGGACTTCCTGTTCGCCTCCGACTGGGACCCAACGGCGGGAAAATATGGGATCTATCCCATGATTATCGCCTCCCTGTGGGTCACTCTGGGTGCCATGCTGATTGGAGCGCCGCTCGGCGTGGCGGGCGCCATTTTCCTGAATGAATTCGTACCGAAGCCGGTGATGCGGGTCGTCAAGCCGACCATTGAATTGCTGGCCGGAATTCCCTCCGTCGTGTTCGGGTTTCTGGGGGTGATGGTTTTGGCGCCGTGGATTCGCGCCACCATGGGCGGCCCGGGTCTGTCCGTACTGGCCGCCTCGGTGATTCTCGGAATCATGGTGCTTCCCACCGTCATCAGCATCTCGACCGATGCGATCGGGGCGGTTCCCAATTCCTACCGTGAGGGTGCCCTGGCGCTCGGCGCGACCCGCTGGCAGAGTGTGCACATGGTGACGATCAAGGCCGCGCGGTCGGGAATCATTGCCAGTATCATCCTGGCGATGGGACGTGCCCTGGGCGAGACGATGGCTGTGATTATGGTGGCGGGCAATACGGTGAAGATTCCCCATGCGGTTACCGATCCGGTAAGAACGCTTACGGCCAATATTGCGTTGGAGATGGCCAATGCGACCGGGATGGCCCGTGAAGCCTTGTTCGCCACGGGCGTTGTTCTGTTTGTGGTGATCATGATCCTGAATGGTATTGCGCTTTCGACGATTAAGGGGAGGGTGCGCCGGAAATGAGAGTTTCTCCCAAATATACCCAGGCGCTGGCGGTGACCATCCTTGGCGCGGCCACGGTGTTTACGGTGGTGGTACTGGTGTTCATCATTGTCTTTGTGCTGAGCAAGGGGTTGCCGGGGATTAACTGGGAATTCCTGTTCTCGGCACCAAAGGATATGGGGCGGGCGGGCGGGATATTTCCGACACTGGTGGGAACGGTTTTACTGCCGCTGATGGCCATCGCCATCGCCCTGCCACTGGGTGTGGGAACCGCTGTCTATCTCACGGAATATACCCGGGAAACCCGGCTCACCCAGATGCTGCGATTCGGAACCGATTGTCTGGCCGGGATTCCCTCCATCCTGTTCGGATTGTTCGGGTTCATTTTCTTTGTCGTGATGCTCAAAATGGGCTGGTGCTTGCTGTCCGGGGGCCTGACCTTGGCGATCATGGTGCTGCCCACGATTATCCGGACCTCCGAGGAGGCCATTCGTGCCGTTCCGAATTCCTATCGCGAGGTGAGTTTTTCGCTGGGTGCCACGCGCTGGGAGACGGTACTCAAGGTGGTGCTTCCCAATGCCCTGCCGGGAATCGTGACGGGTGTGATGCTGGGAATCGGCCGCTCCATCGGCGAGACGGCGGCGGTGATCTTCACGGCGGGTTCAGCCTTACGCATGCCCGCCTCGGCATTTGATTCGGTGCGGACCATGTCGGTTCATTTCTATATCCTGGCCCGCGAGGGAATTTCAAACGAGAAAGCCTATGCGACAGCCGCTGTGTTGATTATTTCGGTCCTTCTGGTGAATCTGGCCGCCTACAGCATGATGCACCGGTTTATTGCAAGGAGGGCCCGATGACCGCGCCGTTGCCCATCAAAATTGCCGCGCATGATTTTCGTGTATTTCACGGACAGGAGGAATCGTTGCGCGGGATTACGCTGAATATTCCGGCCAACAGAATCCTAGGGGTCATCGGTCCGTCCGGTTCGGGAAAGACCACCTTTTTGAGGGCATTGAACCGGCTGAATGACCTGGCACCGGAGACGCGTATCAGCGGGCAGGTCTTGCTGGATGGACAGGATATCTATGGCCCGTCGTTTAATGTGGTGGCGTTGCGGAAGCGGGTGGGGATGTTATTCGCCCTGCCGGTAGCCCTGCCGATGAGTATTTTCGAGAACGTGGTGTACGGGCCGCGATTGTCGGGGGTCCGGAACCGGAAGCGGCTGGACGAGATTGTCGAGACGAGCCTGAAGGCGGCGTTTTTGTGGGATGAGGTCAAGGATCGGTTGACGATGTCGGGATTGCGTCTTTCCGGCGGTCAGCAGCAACGGCTCTGTCTGGCGCGCGTCCTGGCGATGGAGGAGCTTGAAGTGATCCTGCTGGATGAGCCCTGTTCCGGACTGGATCCTATTTCCACGGCGAAGATCGAGGAGGCGCTCACGATCCTCAAGGCAAAATACACCATTATCCTGGTTACCAATAACACCAAACAGGCGGCACGGGTGGCCGACGAAACCGCGTTTTTCCTGATGGGCGATCTGGTGGAGCACGGGCTCACGGAAAAAATCTTTACCGTGCCGGATGATAAACGGACGAACGATTATGTAACAGGGAGGTTTGGATGAGAACCGATCCCGTCATGACCGTCAGCAATCTGGATCTGTTTTACGGGGAATTCCAGGCCCTGAAGCAGGTGCCTATGGAGGTCAAGGGGCGTCATATCACCGCCCTGATCGGGCCGTCCGGCTGCGGGAAGTCCACCCTGTTGCGAACCCTGAACCGGATGAACGACCTGATTCCGAGTGTTCGCGTCACAGGCACCATTCTGCTCGAGGGTCGGGATATTTACGCGCCTGGCACCGATGTGTGTCG
Source organism: uncultured Verrucomicrobiota bacterium (assembly GCA_964584205.1). Classification (GTDB taxonomy): domain Bacteria; phylum Verrucomicrobiota; class Kiritimatiellia; order CAIKKV01; family CAITUY01; genus JAABPW01. The sequence continues at coordinate 1,365 of CAZOZF010000090.1, read as the reverse complement.
GCTGCGGAAGCGGGTGGGAATGGTCTTCCAGCGGCCCAATCCGTTCCCGCTGTCGATTTATGACAATGTGGCCTTTGGGTTACGGGTGGCGGGACTTCGTGACGGGCAGGCCGTGGAGGAGATTGTGGAGCGGAGTCTCAAATCCGCCGCCCTGTGGGATCAACTCAAGGACAAGCTGAGTCACTCCGCGTTGGAGTTGCCGTTGGATCAGCAGCAGCGGCTTTGCGTGGCCCGGCTTCTGGCCGTGGAGCCGGAGGTGATTCTCATGGACGAGCCCTGTTCGGCCCTGGATCCGATTGCCACCGCCCGGATTGAGGAACTGATGCTGGATCTGAAGGCGAAGTACACCATTGTGATTGTGACGCACAACATGCAGCAGGCCGCCCGGATCTCGGACTATTCCGGTTACATGCTACTTGGCGAAATGATAGAATTCGGGGCAACGGCAGGGATATTCACCAGTCCGAAGGATAAACGGACTCAGGATTATGTGAGTGGCAGGTATGGATAAAAGAGGGTAAGGGAGAGGGTTCAGGGTTCAGGAAATATGTTTCTTCGATTTCTTATCCTGAACCCTGAACCCTAAACCCTCTCCACCCAGAGAATGAAGTGTTGAATAGGGTGACTAGGAAGGACACGATGATGGAACGACATTTTGATGAAAATCTGCAGGCGTTGAAATATCACCTCATGAAGATGAGCGCGATGGCGGAGGTGATGATTGCCGACGCGATTAAGGCGGTGGTGGAGCGGAATGAGACAGTGATTCCCGCAGTGTATCAGCGGGAGGAGCAGGTGAACCATATGCAGGTTGAGATTGACGAGACCTGCCTGAAGCTGATTGCGTTGCATCAACCTGCGGCGGGCGATTTGCGGTTCATTCTGGGGGCGGCCAAGGCGAATGCCGAGCTGGAGCGCCTGGCGGACGAATCCATCAATATTGTCCAACGTGCCCAGAGCTTGTTAAAGGAGCCGTCGCTAAAGCCCTTTGAGATCATTCCCGAAATGGCCATGATTGCGCGGGGCATGGTGCGTGATAGTCTTCATGCCTTTGTGAACCGGAATGTGGATCTGGCCCGGGAAGTCCTGTTGCGGGATGACCGGCTGGATGACTTGAAAGACAGCATTGCGAAGGAATTGACGGACTACATGACGCGGGACTCGGTGGCCGTGCCGCGGGCCTTGAATCTTCTTTTGATTTCCCGCTATCTGGAACGGATTGGCGATCACGCCACGAACATTTCCGAAATCACCATCTTCGTAGTTGAAGGCCGTGATGTGAGGCATCATGCTGATCAGAAGGTTGAAGGCTGAAGACTGAAGACTGAAGACTGAAGACTGAAGACTGAAGACTGAAGACTGAAG
>CAZOZF010000089.1:0-11698 GCA_964584205.1 uncultured Verrucomicrobiota bacterium | reverse complement strand
AACTGCCTTATGTTGCGAGGGACGTTATGTTGCGACCTCTGTGAATTGTGAGCGAGCAGCGCCTACTTTACCGGCAATCCGGGTTGAATCTGTGTTAACTGAACTTATTTACGCAACATAATATCCAGCCAAACGACAGGAAGTCCACCCCTCGATTCGCTAGCTTTCTATTACCCACAACTGCAAGACAGAAGAGGACTTCACCACCCGCTTCGCTTGAGACACCAAGACACAGAGAAGACCTTGCCGAACCGAAAATGTTGCGGGAATTCCGGCTGCCGGAGTACCGGCAACCATAATTCCCGCAACCCCTCTTGGAGTAGGACAAAGAGAAAGAGGAGGAGATTTCACTATCTTGATCTCCTCCCCCTCTAATCCTCCTCCAAGAAGGGTTGCGTTTATTTTGGCCACGGTATTTCCGTGGGCGAAATAAACGCAACATTGTATTTTCTTCTCTTCTCTGTGTCTCGGCGTCTCTAGCCGTACTCGGCGGGTGGTGAATCTTCATGACGCATAGCGCATTATGTTGCGCAAATCGCAGCCCTTTTCATGAATTTTGTGTAATTCGCGAATAAAACGGGGACTCTTAGCAGTTACTTCCCCACTTCGCAACATAACATCCCTCGCAACATAAATGACCTTATGTTGCGCGCAACATAAACTGCCATGCACCCCGCGCCTTTCAGAATAGGTGTTATTGTTTCGCCTTCTTGGGATTGAACCCGTATTCGCCCAGGATTTTGACAAGCTGATCGGGCTTCACTCCGGCATAGACTTTCTCATCCACAATCATCACCGGAGCCAGCGCACAGGCGCCAACGCAACGGGCTACATCAATTGAAAATAAGCCATCTGCGGAAGTTTCCCCCACCTTGATCCCCAACAAACTCTGCAACTTGTCCAACACCTTACCCGCGCCCTTGACAAAACACGCCGTGCCCATGCAGAGCGAAACCCGGTGCTTCCCGCGCGGGGTGAAGTTAAAGAAATGATAGAAACTCGCCACCCCTGTCACCTTCGCCGCCGGAATCTGCATCAGCACGGACACCGCATCCATGTGTTCCCGGGCGAGGAATCCGAAGTGATCCTGGACCTTGTGCAGCACCGAAATCAGGTGGCTGTTCGGATTTTTCTTCTTCGAACAGTCCTGAATATAGGTCACCACCGACTCGGGCAGGATGGCGATCGCCTTGTCTTTTTCCTTTTGCAGCAGTTCGTTCTTCATTTCACACCTCGCGGGGTCTTGGGTTCATAATGGGTATGCAGCAACTCATGGCACAAATGACTGTTCGGGGCGCCCAGGAAATTCTCATACAACAGTTCGATGGCCGGATTCTCATGCGATTTCCGCAAGGATTTACTGCCATCAATCGAGTAGAGCGCCTTGGCCCGCAGCCGCGCCAGTTCCGGATCCAGCACATACATGCCCCGGGGCGGATACGGCTGCCCGCCACCGGCCACGCAGCCGCCCGGACACGCCATAATCTCAATGATGTGGTACTGCTTCTCGCCACTGGCCACGCGGTCTAGCAGGTTTTTGGCATTCTGAAGGCCGTTGGCCACGCCGATATTGATGGTGAGGCCATCAATCTGGATCGAGGCCTCTTTCACCCCTTCCACGCCCCGGACCGTCTCGAAATCGACAGAGTCCAGCTCCTGCCCGGTAATCTTCTCGTAGGCCGTACGAAGCGCCGCCTCCATGACACCGCCCGTGGCGCCGAAGATATCCGCCGCCCCGGAAGAAACCCCGAGCGGGGAATCAAAGGCACCGTCCTCAAGACTATGGAAATCCACACCGAGACATTTCAGCATCCAGACCAGTTCCCGGGTAGTCAGCACCGCATCCGTGTAGGGCTTGCCCCACGGCGCCATATGTTCGGAACGTTTCGCCTCGAACTTCTTGGCCGTGCAGGGCATCACCGCCACCACAAAGATCTTTTCAGGCTCCACCCCGATTTGCTGGGCATAATAGGTCTTCAGCAGCGTCGAAAGCATGCTCATCGGCGACTTGCAGGTGGAGGTCAGGGGAATCAGCTCCGGATAGAAGCGCTCCATGAAATTCACCCAGCCCGGCGAACAGGAGGTGATCAACGGGAGCCGTTCCTTCTTTTGAACACGGCTCAAAAATTCCGTAGACTCCTCGACAATCGTCAGGTCGGCTCCGAAATTCGTATCGAACACTTTATGGAAGCCCGCCATGCGCAGTGCCGTAACCAGCTTCCCGGTCACCGGTGTACCCGGCCGGAACCCGAAGCCCTCTCCGATTGTCGCCCGGATTGCCGGGGCGGTGTGAACCACAACATGCAGATCCGGGTTCGACAAGGCCTCGAACACCGACTCTGTGGCATCCTGCTCCGTGAAGGCGGCCGTGGGGCAGACGTTGACGCACTGCCCGCAATGAATGCAGACGGAATCAATCATCTTGCAGTCATGCGCCGGGGCCACAACATTATGGAAACCGCGGTGCTGGACGCTCAGGTTATGAACCCCCTGCACCTCATCACAGACCCGCACACAGCGACCGCACAGAATGCACTTCTCGGGATTGCGATGCACCGGGGACGAGGTATCCACGGGGAACCGCTTGCGCTCGCCCTGGAACAGGCGTTCCCGGACACCCAGGTCGTACGCCAGCTTCTGCAACTCGCAGGTCCCGTTCCGGACGCACGCCTGGCAATCACGCGGATGATTGTCGAGAATCAGCTCGACGACATCGCGGCGCAACCGCCGCAACAGGGGCGACGACGTCTTGACCTTCATCCCCTCGGCCACCGGAAACGAGCAGGAAGCCACCGGATTGCGTTGCCCGTCGACCTCCACCACGCAGACCCGACAGGCGCCAATCACACTCAGGTCGGGGTGATAGCACAGACTGGGAACATTGATATTGATTGAGTCGGCCGCCTGGAGAATGGTGGTCTTTTCAGGCACCGTCACCTTGACGCCGTCAATCCACAGCGTAACTTTTTTTTCTGTTGTCATGACTAGCTCCTCTTCACTGCGTCAAACTTGCATACCTCAAAACACTGCCCGCACTTAATGCACCGGGCCTGATCAATTTCATGAACTTCCTTCGGCTTCCCCGCAATGCAGGGAACGGGACACTTGCGCTTGCAGGCCCCGCACCCGATACACTTCTCCGGAATGATCGAAAAGGTCAAAAGCCCCGCGCAAACACCCGCCGGACACCGCTTCTCGCGGATATGCGCCTCATATTCCCCGCGGAAATGCTTGATCGTGCTGATCACCGGATTCGGCGACGCCTGACCCAGACCGCACAACGAGGTTCGCTTGATCGTGTCGCCCAGACGCAGCAACTTCTCGATATCGCCTTCAACCCCACGCCCCGAGGTGATGCGCTGCAGGATTTCCAGCATACGCTTGGTCCCTTCCCGGCACGGGGTACACTTGCCGCAGGACTCGTCCTGGGTGAAATCCAGGAAGAACCTGGCCACATCCACCATGCAGGAATCCTCATCGATCACGATCATGCCCCCGCTGCCCATCATCGAGCCCGCCGCCGTCAACGACTCATAGTCCACCGGCGTGTCGAGGTAGGACTCCGGCAGGCAACCGCCCGCCGGGCCGCCCGTCTGGACCGCCTTGAATTTCTTTCCATCGCGGATCCCGCCGCCGACTCCGTACACCACCTCGCGCAGCGTCGTGCCCATGGGCACTTCAACCAGACCGGTGTTGCAGACTTTCCCCGCCAGGGCGAAAACCTTGGTCCCTTTGCTCTTGGCCGTGCCGATGGACGAAAACCATTCGGGACCATCCAGAATCACCACGGGAATATTGGCAAAGGTTTCAACATTGTTGATCACCGTGGGCTTGCCCCACAACCCCGATGCGGCGGGATACGGGGGACGGGGCCGCGGCATGCCGCGCTCGCCCTCGATGGAACGGATCAGGGCGGTTTCCTCGCCGCACACAAACGCACCGGCCCCAAGCCGGATCTCGATGTCAAAATCCCAGGTCGTTCCGAAAATTCCGGTTCCCAGGAACCCCGCCTGCCGGGCCGCCGCAATGGCGAGCTCCAGCCGCTTGATGGCGAGGGGATACTCCGCCCGGATGTACACATAACCAACCCGGGCACCGATCGCATAGCCCCCGATGATCATGCCTTCAATCACGGTGTGGGGATCACCCTCAATGGTGCTGCGATCCATGAATGCTCCGGGATCCCCCTCATCGGCATTGCAGACGATATACTTCTCCTCATTCTTCTGGGCGAGGGCAAAATTCCATTTCACCCCCGTGGGGAACCCGCCGCCGCCGCGCCCGCGCAGACCGGACTTGGTGACGGTATTGACCACATCATTGGGCGTCATCTCGGTGAGAACCTTTACCGCCGCCTGGTAGCCGCGAACCATGAGATATTCATCCATATCCTCGGGATCAATCACGCCGCAGTTGCGCAGCGTCATGCGCATCTGCTTTCCAAAAAAGTGAACATCGCCAAAGACAGATGAGAACCGGTCGGTAAGCCGCGCATCCGCCCAGAGTTTCTCCTCGGTGAAATCTGTATCCAGAACGCCCTCGTTGGGCATCGCAAGATCCTTAAGCGGAATAGACTTCAGGACATGCGAGTCGAACACCTTCTCCACTTTTTCGGGGGTCATGGTGATGTATTTCACCGGAGTGGTTCGCTGGCTGAAAATCGTCACCACCGGCTCCATATCACACCGGCCGGTACAGCCCACGCGGCTCAGGGTGACATCCTTCACGCCGTGCCGCTTGATCAATTCCTCAACCTTCTTAAAAACGTCCGGCGCCCCGGCCGCATTTTCACAGGTGGCGGAGCCTACTGTGATGCGAATCGTGGCATTAAACTTCTCCCGGCGAAGTCGTTTTTCGGCATTTTCGCGCCGTTCAAGCAGCTGCTCCATTGGATTACTCATCATGCTTCCTTTCTAAATCTTACTCAACGTTGCCTACCGGCTTCTCACCGCATAGGCCAATTCCCTCAAACTCGACAAAACGCGGGTATCCACCACCGGCACCGCCACTGGCGTCCGGAGATGCGCGGTGGTCAGGTTCAACAGCCCGCGCACGCGCGACAAAATCAACTGGTCCGCCACAGCCTGTGCCGCCTCGTGCGGGACGGACAGGATGCCAATCTCCACTTTCTGCTCCGCCACCACGGCGACCAGATCCGACATGGGCCGGACAATAAAGTGTCCTACCTTTTTCCCGACAACAGCAGGAGAACTGTCAAACACGCCGACAATCTTGAAGCCCTGCCGCCCGAATCCCTCATGCAGGGCGAGGGCCCGCCCCAGGTTTCCGGCACCGACCAGGATGCAGGTGATGTCACGATCAACTCCGAGAGTCCGGGCGACAGCGGCCTCCAGACCCACGGTTGAATACCCGCGCTTGGAGACTCCCTGAAAATCAATATGTGAAAGATCCTGCCGTACCGTCGAACTCGTCAGCCCCAGCGTCTCAGCCAACGACAAGGACGACACCCACTGAACCCCCTCCTGCCGCAAATGCTGAGCCTGAGTCAGGTACCTCGGCAATCGCCGAACCACCGACCCCGGAATCTTTAAACTGGTTATCGCGTCAGGTTGCATACAGGGTTTCCTCCCGAAGGGGATGACGTTTACATCATCCTTCTAAGCTCTGTCAAATGTTTAACGTTAAAACTTTAACATTTTTAGAAGAGAATGGAGATTAGGATTAAGATTGCGATTACGATTATGATGGAGAGGGAGAGGGATTAGACCCGGTTCCGGGCACCATATTTCGTATGGAGAAGGTGATGCGAGACTTTGCCCAGGGGTTCTCCCAGAAAGTCCGCATAAATCTTAAGAACCTCGGGGTTCTGGTGCGATTTCCGGAGTTTCTTTCCCTCATCCTCCCGGTAGATGGCGTTGATCCGCTTCTGCCGGATTTCGTTGGTCGTCTTGCGAGGTTGGCCGCCCCCGCCGATGCAGCCGCCGGGGCACGTCATGATTTCCACGAAGTGATACGACACTTCGCCCGCCTTGATCTTATCCACCAACACCTTGGCATTACTGAGGCTGGACGCCACCGCCACCTTGACGGTAACTCCCTCCAGGAAGGACCATGCCGGCAACGTGCCGGTGATCGTGGCTTCCGCCTGCTTGATTCCGCTCAACCCCATCAAGGGCGGAACATGGAGATTGAGGAATGGAAGCTCCCGGCCGGTCACCACTTCCCACACGGTCCGAAGCGCCGCTTCCATCACGCCTCCGCTGTTGGCGAAAATATCCGCCGCTCCGGTCGAGGCACCCATGAGGGAATCCATCGTCTCTTCAGGAAGCGTGCTAAAGTCGATTCCGGCCTCCTTGATCATCCGGCCCAACTCGCGGGTCGTCAGCGCCACATCCACATCCCGCACGCCACTATCGTTCATCTCAGGGCGCTCGGATTCGGATTTCTTGGCATGGCACGGCATCACCGATACCACAACGATATCCTCCGCCTTCTTCCCGACTTTCCCGGCCCAATAAGTCTTGGCCAGTGCACCGAACATCTGCTGGGGCGACTTGCAGGAAGAGAGGTACGGCAGCATTTCGGGATAAAAATATTCCATGTAGCGAATCCAGCCAGGCGAGCAACTGGTGAATTGCGGCAGGGCCACGGGCTTCTTGTCCTTCACCGCCAGAGTCAGGCGATGCAACAACTCATGTCCTTCCTCAATGATGGTCAGGTCGGCGGTGAAATTGGTGTCGAACACCGCAGAGAACCCGAGCCGCCGCAATGCCGCCACCATCTTGCCTGTCACCAGGGTTCCGGGCTCCATTCCAAAACATTCCCCCAATGAAGCGCGCACCGCAGGCGCCACCTGGACCACCACGGTCTTGGATTTGTCGTCCAACGCCTTCCACACCTCTGCGATATGACTTTTTTCAGTGATGGCCCCCACGGGGCACACCGCCGCGCACTGTCCGCACTGGACACAGGCCACCGCATTAAGATCCGCTCCAAACGCGGGACCGATCACGGTTTTGAAACCGCGGAACTGGGGGAACAAGGCACCCACGGACTGGATCTGCCCGCAGACGGCCACACACCGCCGACACTTGATGCACTTGCCATTGTCGCGAACCACCCCGGGCGTGCTCGTATCCAGGCCCGCTGCGGTTTTCACGCCCTCGAACCGGATCGCCTTGATGTCAAGTTCATGAGCCAGAGCCTGGAGTTCACAGTCGTTGTTGCGGTCACACACCTGGCAATCGCCATTGTGCTCGGACAACAACAATTCCACCACCGTCCGCCTCGCCTCACGAACCCGCTTGGTGTGGGTCGAGATTTTCATTCCGTCGAACACCGGCATGACGCAGGAGGCGGCGAGGGTTTTCGCCCCCTCCACTTCCACCACACACACGCGGCAGGCCCCGATGGCATGAATGTCCTCCATGTGACACAGCGTCGGGATCCTGACGCCGGCCAATTTTGCCGCATTGAGAATCGAGGTCCCCTCTGAAACCTCCACTGAAGTCCCGTCTATGGTTACTTTCGGCATGGCACACTCTCGCTTTCTTCCTTCGCCCTGTAATCGCACCGGAGACACCGTCGGGCCTGTCGTACGGCCTCGGTCTCCGACCAGGATTGCTCCACTTCGTCAAAGTTATTTGTCCGCCGTTCCGCCGGCAACAGCACCAGCGCGCCGCGGGGATCCATCCGGGGATCGGCATCGGGATCAAACCTCGTCTCCACAACCGCCTCGCGCCGCCAGAAGGCGTGCGATTCACCTGTCAGATACGCATCCATCCCGACTGCGGCACGCTCACCTGCCGCCACGGCTTCCACCACCGACGACGGCCCCACGGCGGCATCGCCACCGGCAAAGAGCCAGGGAAGGCTCGTTCTACCCGTCAGGCTCTCCGCCATGATCTGACTTTTTCCGATCAGTTCAACGGGAAGCTCACCAATCACTTTTTTGGCATCGAGCGTTTGGCCGATGGCCAGGATAACCTGATCGGCATCCAGAATCAGTTCCTCGCCGCTCCCTTCCGGGCGGCGACGCCCGGATCGGTCAAACTCGCCCAGCTTCATCCGCCGACAGCGCATCCCCGTCACCGCGCCGTTCTTGACCACGATTTCCTCGGGCGCCGTCAAGGTTTGAAGGATGACACCCTCCTGACGCGCCTGGTCGATTTCCTCGGCATAAGCCGGCATTTCAGCTTCCGTTCGCCGGTACACCACCGTCACTGCAGCACCCAGGCGCAACGCGGTCCGTGCGGCGTCAATCGCCGCATTCCCGCCACCGACCACGATGACCTTCTTGCCCACCTTGACGGAACCCCTGAGATTATATTCACGCAGGAAGGCAATGGATTCAACCACACCCCGGGCGTCACTGCCCGGCATTTCCACACGCACCCCATCCGGTGCGCCAACGGCCACAAAAACGGCGTCATACCCCTGACTCTTGAGAGACTCCAAGGTGAAGTCGCGACCGAGTTTCTTGCCGGTCTTGATTTCCACTCCCATCCGCTCAATCATCCGGATTTCCCGGGCCAACAACTCGCGCGGCAACCGGTAGGCTGGAATGGTCTGCACCAGCATCCCCCCGGGACGCGGTTCCGCCTCGAAGACCTTCGGCTGATATCCCAGCCGGGCCAGGAAATAGGCGCAGGACAGGCCGGCCGGACCCGCTCCGATGATGGCCACCTTGCGTTTGGCATTCTCCTTGTTTTCCCGGATGGCGGGAATCAGGGGTTTGAGTTCCTGATCCACCATGTAGCGTTTGATCCCGCGGATCGAAACGGAGTCATCGAGCGAGGCCCGGCGGCATTTATCCTCACAGGTATGGAAACAAACTCTGGCACAAACCGAGGCAAACGGATTGCGCTCGCGGTGCAGTTTCAACGCCTCGGGATAACGTTTCTCGCCGACCAGCGACACAAATCCCGGAACATCCACATGGGCGGGACAGGCACTCTGGCAGGGGGCCCGGACAAGCCCCGGGCAAATTCCCGCTTCGCAATGCTTTTGCCGGATATGCGCTTCATACTCATGTCGGAAATGCCGGATCGTCGAAAGAACCGGATTCGCGGCCGTCTGGCCGAGCCCGCACAGAGCCGTGTCACGGATCTGGTGTCCCAGCGAGATCAGGCGATCGATATCCTCCATCTCGCCATGGCCTTCGCAAATCCGGTCAAGAATCTCAAGCATTCGCTTGGTCCCCACACGGCAGGGCACGCACTTTCCACACGATTCATCCTGCACAAAATCCAGGAAGTAACGGGCCACATCCACCATGCAGGTGTCCTCATCCATGACAATCAACCCGCCTGAGCCCATGATCGCGCCGAGTTCCGCCAGGGATTCATAATCCACCGGCACATTCAGGTGCTGGCGCGGGATACACCCGCCTGAGGGGCCGCCAATCTGGGCCGCCTTGAACTTTTTCCCATGGGGAATACCGCCCCCGATATCGTAGATGATCTCGCCGAGCGGAGTTCCCACCGGCACTTCCACCAACCCTGTCATGGTCACGGCGCCAGCCAGCGCGAACACCTTGGTTCCCTTGCTCTTCTCGGTTCCGAACGAGGCAAACCAATCCGCCCCGCGGTTGATGATGGCGGGAATGGACGCATAGGTCTCCACATTGTTCAAGACGCTGGGCTTGCCCCAGAGTCCCTTGTTCGCCGGGAACGGAGGACGCGGACGCGGCTCGCCGCGCTGTCCCTCGATGGACGTCATCAGCGCAGTTTCCTCGCCACAGACAAAGGCGCCCGCGCCCATGCGGATTTCGAGGTCAAAATTAAAATCCGATCCAAAAATGGCGTTCCCCAGGAAGCCGGACTCCCGGGCGCTTTCAATGGCTTTGGTCAACCGTTCCACCGCCAGCGGATATTCCGCACGGCAATACACGAACCCCTTTGAGGCACCCACCGCATAGGCTCCGATAACCATGGCCTCGATCACGCTGTGGGGATCGCCCTCCAGCACGCTGCGATCCATGAACGCGCCGGGATCACCCTCATCGGCGTTGCAAAGCATGTATTTCTCATTGCCTGCCGCCTTACGGGTCAGGCTCCACTTCATCCAGGTCGGGAACCCCGCCCCACCCCGTCCGCGCAGGCCGGATTTTTTGAGTGTCTCAATAACCTCGTCCGGCTTCATCGTGGTCAGCACCTTGGCCAACGCCAGATACCCATCACAACCGATATACTCCTCGATGCTGAGGGGATCAATGATGCCGCAATTACGCAGGACGATCTTGGTCTGCTTGTTCAGGAACTCGATGTCCTTCATGGCCGGCACAGGAGTTTGGGAGGGCGCCTTCTTGTGGACAAACTCCTCGACAATCTTTCCTTTCTTTAGGTGTTCCCGGACAATCCGAACCGCGCTTTTTGGCGAGAGATTCTCGTAGAACGTTCCTTCGGGATAGACCACGATCACCGGGCCGACCGCACAGGGGCCCAGGCAGCCGGTGGCAAACACCTTCACCTCGGAAGCCAGGCTCAGCCGCTTGATTTCCTGTTCCAGCGCGTCCTTCACGTCGAGCGCGCCTGATGCAATGCACCCGCCGCCGGTACAGACCAGGACATGGTGCTTGATTTTTCCGGAGGTCGTCGGGCCACCGGTCTGAATCCGGCCCTCGACTTTGACTTTGTATTCAGCCGCCAACGCCTTCAGGGCGGCCGGGGTTTCGATCTTCCTGTGTGCCGTCATGATTTCACCTTCTTCTGCCTGGCCGCCTTGCCCTTTGGAACGTTCCTGTAGGAATTAATGATCTCATGAACCTTCGCGGATTTGACCCGCTGATGAACATCGTCATTCACGGTGATGGCGGGAGCGAGGCCACAGGCCCCGAAACACCGGGCCACCTCCAGCGAAAACAATTTGTCGGGCGTGGTCTGCCCCACATCAATGCCCAGATGTTTTTTAATGGCCTCAAGAACCTGTTTGCCTCCGCGGACATAGCACGCCGTTCCCAGACAGACCCGAATCAGATTGCGGCCCCGCGGAACGGTTGAAAAAAACGAGTAAAACCCGACTACCCCGGCCACTTCACTGTAGGATTTATCGAGGCCGAGGCTGATCCGCTTGAGCGCCACTTCCGGGAGATACCCGAACAGCCCCTGCGCAATCTGGAGAACGGGAATCAACGCCCCGGGCTTTTCCCGATACTCCTTGATGACGACATCCAGGCGTTTAAGACATTTGACTTCATCAACCTGCTGTTGACAGTCACACAGACGTTTAGATTCGGCCATCGTCCTGCTCCTTGATATTTCGTTAAGAAATTAACGATTAGAATAAACATTTATAGTCCTCCTGTAAGTTGAAGTCCATGAAAAATCAGCTATTCATTTTGGCCGAAGACCGCCTGAAGGCGGTACACCAACGGGCTGAAATCATCATATTCCGGCGTTGGTGTACCGACTTTAGTCGGTCTTTGACATTGCCCAGCGGCCATAATGAGAATTGCTGATGAAAAATCAGCTATTCATTTTGGCCGCATGGAGGGCGGATGTCCCCAGCCGCCGCGTGAATAGGGTCGCCAAAACGGCGGTCGAGGACGCCCGCCCATAGCTAGACGTTGCTCGAAAATACCTTTTCGAGCAACGTCTAGCTATGGCCGCCGTCCCTCCCCTCGCGGGAATCGCCGTTTCTTAATCAACGGGGAGGGTCCGCAGCCTCGCGGACCGTATATAGGTGGAGTTTTTCAAGAGGCTCCTCTTTCTGCCCGAATCGTACCTCTCCCCATTCT
>CAZOZF010000088.1:9293-11816 GCA_964584205.1 uncultured Verrucomicrobiota bacterium | reverse complement strand
CTGATCTCAGTCCAGAACATGGGTAAATAGACCATCCCTGAGTTTGGGTTCGAACCAGGTGCTCTTGGGCGGCATAATGCCGCCAACATCGGCAATATCCATCAACTGTTCCACAATTGTGGGATACATGGAGAACGCGACCTGATGGTCGCCCGATGCCACCCGTTTTTCAAGTTCGGCTGTTCCCCGTATTCCGCCCACGAATTCAATACGCTTGCTGGTGCGCGGATCGTCAATTCCAAGCAGTGGAGCCAGCAGACGTTCCTGCAATACCGCTACATCCAATCGCCCCTCCGGTGGCGTGCCATCGGGAATCGTCCAGGTGAGCTCATGCCATTTTCCACTCAGGAGCATTCCCATTCTTCCCGGTGCCGATGGAGTGGGGGAGGTCGCCGGGGTGACGGTGAAACGGGCCCGGACGGCATCCATGAAAGCGGCCGGGGTGAGCCCGTTGAGATCTTTGACCAGACGGTTGTAGGGCAGAATTTGCATCTGGCTGGCCGGAAACAAGACTCCGAGAAACCAGTTATAGGATTCATTTCCGGTCTGATTGGGATTGAGGGCGCGCCGCTCCCGGGCAACCCTCACGGCGGAAGCCGCCCGGTGATGTCCATCGGCAATATAGGCAACCGGAACATTTAGAAAAGCATGGGTCACCGCATCCGGGTTCTGGAATTTCCAGCCGGCATGGGCAATGCCATCGGCGGCGAAAAAATCGAAAAGGGGTTTCGTCTTTTCAGTTTCGACGACCAGCGTATCCAGAGTGGCATCATCACGGTAAAGCAGGAATACCGGCCCGCTCTGGGCGTTCAGGGTATTGATATGACGGGTACGGTCATCTTCCTTGTCCTGTCGTGTCTTTTCGTGAATCTTGATGATTTTATTCTCGTATTCAACGGTGGAGCAACAGGCCACGATGCCGCGCTGAACATGGCACCCCATGGTCTGGCGGTAAAGGAAAAGCTGTGGAGTGGCCTCCTGTTGCAGAATTCCCTCCTTCCGGAACTGGCTCAAAGTATCGCGGCCCCGCCCGTAAACAATGTCGGAATACGGGTTGATTCCGGGATCCATATCGATTTCAGCCCGGGAAACATGAAGGAAACTATACGGATTCCCCGCGGCCAGCGCCCGTGCCTCGGAGGTGTCGACCACATCATAGGGAACAGCTGCCACTTGTGAAGCCAGATCAGGTCGAGCACACCATGCTTTGAATGCTTTGATTTTCATTGTCGTTTTCCAGGTTCGGGTTTTTTAAAAAAAGGAATTTTGAAGATCGGTGAGCGGAAGTCAAGAAAGGTCTCATCCCTCCCGCACGACCAGGTCAGGATGTGGAACTGCCGGATCCTCACAGAGGCTCCGGGGCGCTTTCCCGGTGAACAGCCGGATCCAGAGGCGAAGGCTGGCACCCACGATCAGCAACACGAGAATCATGAAGGTTGCGGTGACGGCAATGTCCACCTGGTTATTGAATATCTGGGATGCCAGTTTTGGGGCCTCAGCGGCGGAAGCGCCGGCTAATTGTCCGCGAAGCGTCGCGATGGCGGGTAGAAATCCTCCGGCATTCTCATAAAAAATCTTCTGCCAGCCCGCAGTCATCGTGACCACCAGCAGGAAAAGCAGGGGAATCAGGGTTACCCAGACATACCGGTCGCGATTCATTTTGATTAAAATCGTCGTGCCCAAGGCCAATGAAATTACCGCGAGTAACTGGTTGGCGATCCCGAAGATGGGCCAGAGGCTGTTGATTCCCCCATAGGGATCAACAACGCCCTGATACAGGAACCATCCCCAGGCTCCGACAAAAAGGGAACTGGCCAGGAGGTTGGCGGATGTGGAGGAGGTATTGCCGAGTGGCTTCCAGAGATGACCGAGAACATCCTGCAATAGAAACCGGCCTACCCGCGTTCCGGCGTCGATAGTGGTCAGGATGAACAACGCCTCAAACATAATGGCAAAGTGATACCATAACCCCATCAGGGCCTTGCTGCCCAGGGCATCACTGAACATCTTCGCCATGCCGACGGCAAATGTGGGCGCGCCGCCTGTCCGTCCAAACAGGGTTTTCTCACCGACATCCACGGCCAGTTGCGTCATCTCCCCCTCGGTCACCGGAAAACCCGCCGCCGTGACCTTCGCGACGATCGCCGCCGGCTCGCCTTTCATGTTGATGGCAAAATACTGGCCGGGCTCCATGGCGCAGGCGGCAATGAGCGCCATAACGCCCACGGCCATTTCCGTGATCATGGCCCCATAGGCGACAGACCGCACAGTCGATTCATGAGTGGCCAGCTTCGGGGTGGTGCCGGTCGAAATCAGTGCATGAAAGCCGGAAATGGCTCCACAGGCGATGGTGATAAAGACAAAAGGAAAAAGTTTTCCGGGAATGACCAGTCCGTTGCCATGGATAAAGGCTGTGAATTTTGGCATATGGATTTGTGGAGCCGCCCAGATAATGGCCGCCATCAGAATGATTACCGTTCCAATTTTCATGAATGAGCTCAGGTAATCACGGGGTGCCAGGAG
>CAZOZF010000088.1:0-9193 GCA_964584205.1 uncultured Verrucomicrobiota bacterium | reverse complement strand
GAGCAGAACAGGGCCACGGCGTCATGCACTCCGCCGGCGAGGGTGCCGCCAATAAGGATCCATAAGGTTCCCGGAAGATAGCCGAATTGGGCGGCGAGAACCGGACCAACCAGGGGGCCCGGCCCGGCAATGGCCGCGAAGTGATGCCCGAACACGATCCATCGGTTGGTGGGGACGTAATCCTTGCCGTCTTCCTTGGTATAGGCTGGCGTCGCACGCCGGTCATCCAGGGTCAGGACTTTAGCGGCCAGCCATTTGCTGTAGAACCGGTAACTGATCATAAAAAAGGAGATTGTGGCTGTCACAAACCAGAGCG
Organism: uncultured Verrucomicrobiota bacterium; assembly: GCA_964584205.1. Taxonomy (GTDB): domain Bacteria; phylum Verrucomicrobiota; class Kiritimatiellia; order CAIKKV01; family CAITUY01; genus JAABPW01. The sequence continues at coordinate 8,877 of CAZOZF010000088.1, read as the reverse complement.
CGCTAATGGACTCTCCCTGATGGAACGCCAGAATCGCCAGTGATCCTGCGCCCAGAAGGGAAAAGACTATCCAGAAAAGAATGGTTCTCGCTTTTTTCATGACAGGAACGTTGCCCCGATGACAGGGCATAGTCAAGCATAACACGAATTTGCATCGCTTGACGCGGAGAAGGGGAAAGGGGTATTATGACGGTAGTGAAAGACGGAATGATGTAGCCGGGCGGGATGAGCGGGGCGGTTGAATATGGTTCTCTTAGAAATAGCAAATATGATGATGTTACTGGTGGCTCTCATGATGTGGGGCGTGGTGGCATCTTTGAAATGGCGGATGGAGTTGGTGCAGTGCCTGTCTTTTGTGACTGTGAAGCAATCAGGCAAAAGCTGTTCTTTGAAAACCAGGGGCGTTTCCAATAGTTTGGATTCATTTCCCTGCCTTGTTCGTGTACGGGCCGGAAATCTCTTACCCGATAGTTTGGAATAAGGGAACTTGAATACTGCGGTACCCGCATGCCCGCTTGTTCGGGACTCGGAACCCGCGAGATAAAGTTCCCACCTCATTCAGTGAGGTTAAGAGATCGTGCTCCTGCGGCAAGGCGGGGTTTTTATTGGTGGGCCCATGGATCTTTTTGAAAAAGAACAATCCGAGTTATTGACCCGTTCCCAGCCGCTTGCGGCTAGAATGCGCCCCCGTACCCTGGATGAAATCGTCGGACAGGATCACATCCTGGGAAAAGGCAAACTCCTTCGTCGCGCCATCGAGGCCGACCGGCTGGGTAGCATCATCCTGTATGGTCCGCCCGGGTGCGGAAAAACCTCCATTGCCGAGGCGGTTGCCGCCGCAACCCGCCGACGGTTTGAGCGCACCAGCGGGGTTCTCGCCAATGTAGCGGTGCTCCGGGCCATTCTCGCCGCCGCACAGCACCGCAAACGGGCTGACGGCGTTGAAACCATCCTGTTCATCGACGAGATCCACCATTTTAACAAGTCGCAACAGGATATCCTGCTACCGCATGTGGAAGATGGCACCGTCACCTTGATCGGGGCCACCACGCATAACCCCTTTTTTTTCATTAACAGCCCGCTGACCTCACGGTCTCAGGTTTTTCAGCTGAATCCGGTCTCAGAGGCCGATATCATCCTTCTTCTCAAGCGCGCGTTGATCGACGAGCGCGGAGTGGGGGGGCGTCCGGTCGATGTGGATGAGAATGCTCTGGCGCATCTGGCGAAAGTCTGCGAGGGCGACGGGCGGCGGGCCCTGAATTCCCTGGAAATCGCCGTCATGTCAACACCCCCTGATGACCAGGTTCGCATTCACATCACCCGCGCCATCATGGAGGAGTCGATCCAGAAAAAAGCGGTGGTCTATGACCGCGACGAGGACGGACATCATGACACCATTTCGGCCTTCATCAAAAGCGTGCGCGGATCGGATCCCCATGCTGCCATCTACTGGCTTGCCAAGATGCTTTATGCCGGCGAGGATCCCCGATTCATCGCCCGGCGTCTGGTTATCCTGGCTTCCGAGGACATTGGTAATGCTGATCCCCGCGGCCTGACGATGGCCACATCCGCCATGGATGCCGTGGCTTTTGTGGGTATGCCCGAGGCCCGGATCGTGCTGGCCCAGGCAACCACCTATCTGGCCACGGCACCCAAGAGCAATGCCGCCTACCTGGCCATCGACAAGGCCATGACTGATGTGGAGAAGGGGCGGATCCTTCCGGTGCCGCACCATCTCCGGAGTGCCAGTTACAAGGGGGCCGAACAGTTGGGGCACACCGGTTACCAGTATGCCCATGATTTCGAGGGACATTTCGTCGATCAGGTCTATATTCCCACCTCGGCCGTTTATTATGAGCCCACCACGGCGGGGTATGAAGACATTATCTCAAAAAGAATGGCGGCATGGACCAGCAAGAAGGCGAAACTCAAGACACGGGAACCGAATGACGATCCGGGAAACAAACAGAATGAATAGCCTTCAAACCAAAGCGGAGTGGCGCAAGGTTATGCAGCAACAGCGGGCCGGGTTGGACGCCGCCCGGGTGTTGTCCGACAGTTGCCGTATTGCGGAACGGGTGATCTCCCTGGTCGAATTCAAACGGGCCGAAGTGGTGTTCTGCTATCTGGCGTTTTCGGGAGAGGTTCAAACGCAGGTCATTATGGAGGCAGCGTGGAAAGCGGGAAAACGGATTGCCGTGCCGTGCTCCCGGGATGACGGCGAATACATGCCCGCCTGGTATACACCCGGTGAACCACTGATTTCTGGACGGTTTTCTGTCCGGCAACCCGCCACTCCGCACTGGGCCAAGCCCGATTGTTTCAATCTGGTTCTGATTCCCGGCCTGGCTTTTTCAGAAACGGGCGCCAGACTGGGACACGGGCGCGGCTTTTATGACCGGCTGCTGGCAAGGCTGGGACGCCATGTGGAGTGCAAAGCCGGATTGTGTTTTTCCAGCCAGATAGCTCCCCGCTTGCCGGTTTCGGAACATGATGTTGGAATGGATGTGGTGATTACTGAAAATGCTGTCTATCGGACAACATAAAGGAAGGTGCTAAATGCTTGAAATGATGATTACGGCGGCCCTGACCGCCGCGGCAGGATTGGCTCTGGGGTACGGGCTCCGGGTCTGGATGAGTGCGGTTCGCTCCAGTCAGATGGAACGGGATGCAAACGAACTCCTGAAGGACGCGAAAAATGGGGCGAGCAGCCTTCTGAAGGATGCCGCCCTGAAAGCCAAGGATGAAGTGCTGAAGGCACGCGAGGAGTTCGAAGCCTCAACGCGGTCAAGGCGGGATGAATTGGCAAATCTGGACAACCGGATTGCCCAAAAGGAGTCCAATCTCGAGCGTAAGGTGGCCCTCATCGACAAAAAAGAGCGCGCCACCGAACTCCGGTCCGCCGAGGTCGAAAAACAGGCGGGAGAGAATGAAAAAGTCAGGGAGGATTTGACCCGGCTCATGGATGAGGAAAAGATGAGGCTGCAACGGATTGCCGGCATGACCCAGGCCGAAGCCAGGCTGACCTTGATGACGCGGGTTGAGTCTGAAGTTCACAATGAGGTGGGCGGATTGATCCGCCGCCTGCAGGAAGAAGCAAAGGAGACCGCGGAACGGGAAGCCCGGAAGATTGTCAGCCTTGCCGTCCAGCGGTACGCGGCCAGTCACTCCTCTGAATTGATGACCAGCAGTGTCTCGCTTCCGAATGATGAAATGAAAGGGCGCATCATTGGGCGTGATGGCCGGAACATCCGGGCAATTGAGGCCGCCACGGGGGTGAATCTGCTGATCGACGATACCCCGGAGGCGGTGGTGATATCCGCGTTCGATCCGGTTCGCAGGGAAGTGGCCCGGATTTCGCTGGAACTCCTCATTCTGGATGGCCGTATTCATCCGGCCCGGATTGAAGAAGTAGTGAACAAGACTCGGGAGGAGATGGATGAACGGATCCGCCAGGCAGGTGAGGATGCCGTTTATCAGGTCGGAATCAGGGATGTTGACCCGGAACTGATCCGGACCCTGGGGCGTCTGAAATTCCGGAGCAGTTATTCGCAAAACGTCCTGATGCACTCCATTGAGGTGGCACAGCTCATGGGCGTCATGGCGGCGGAGTTGGGCCTGGATGTGACTCTGGCAAAACGGATCGGCCTGCTCCACGACATCGGCAAGGCGCTGGATCATAACATCGAGGGAAGTCATGCCCAAATCGGTGCAGATTTTCTAAGGCGGCTCGGGGAGGCCAGTGTGGTCATCAATGCCGTTGCGGCCCATCATGAAGAAGTGCCCGGGGAAAGCCTCTACGCTATTCTGGCCGCCGCAGGCGATGCCATTTCAGCGTCCCGCCCCGGTGCCCGTTCCGAAACCTCGACCATTTACGTGAAGCGTCTTGAAAAACTGGAAGGGATCGCCAATAGTTTTCCCGGAGTGGATAAGAGTTACGCCATTCAGGCCGGACGCGAAATGAGGGTGGTTGTGCAGCCGGAAAAGGTGAATGACCATGATGCGATGTCCCTGGCCAGGAACATCTGTAAAAAAATTGAGAGCGAAATGCAGTACCCGGGACAAATCAAGGTGATGGTGGTGCGTGAAACCCGCTGCGTGGAGTATGCCCGATGAACATTCTGATGGTGGGAGATATGGTGGGCGGACCGGGTCGCAAGATCTTTGCACGGGTTGTCGGCCAGATGAAGGGGCGCGGCGCCGTGGACATGGTGGTCGCCAATGCCGAGAATTCGGCCGGAGGGAAGGGGATAACCCGGGTCATCGCCAGCGAATTGTTTGACGCCGGGGCGGATGTCATAACTCTCGGGGATCATACCTGGGATCAAAAGGAAATCGCCTCCTATCTGGACATCGAAAAACGGTTGATCCGACCCGCTAACTTTGCACCGGGTTGCCCGGGGCGCGGGGTTGTGACCGTGGAAACACCCAAGGGACGGGTCACCGTCATTAACCTGATTGGCCGGGTCTTCATGCCCCCCATGGATTGTCCGTTCCGAACTGTGGATACGGTGCTGGCAAAGGAGCCTAATATGGGGAAGGTCATCCTGGTGGATATGCACGCCGAGGCGACTTCGGAAAAAATCGCGATGGGGCGGCATTTGGACGGACGGGTCAGCGCGATCGTCGGCACGCATACTCATGTCCAGACCTCGGATGAAATCATCCTGCCTAAGAAGGCGGCTTATATTACTGACTTGGGAATGACGGGACCGAAAGAGTCCATTATCGGGCGGGACTATGCTTCCGTGATGGGGAAATTCCTCACGGGAATGCCGTCCAAATTCGAAATTGCGGAGCATCAAGTGACGTTGGAAGGCGTCTTGATCGATGTCGATGAGACCACCGGGAAGGCCCGGAAAATCACACGGGTCAGGGAATTTCTGGATCACACAAAATGAGCCGGGATCAGACAGGGAGTGGCGAGGTTCGCGTTTATTCCGTCACGGAGTTGACGCGACAGATCCGGGTATTGATTGAGGGGTCACTCGGTGGAGTATGCGTGGAGGGCGAACTCTCAAACCTGCGTCAGCCTCCGTCCGGGCACTGCTATTTCACCATCAAGGATGAGTCCGCCCAGATCCGTGCGGTGATCTGGAGAAGCGACGTGCGGGGGCTGCCTTTTGTGCCCCGGGACGGTATGCGGGTCCGGGTCTTTGGCTCGCTCACCGTTTACGAACGGGATGGAAGTTACCAGATCGTCGTGAAGCGGATGGAGGAGGGTGGGAAAGGATCCCTGCAGGCCGCCTTCGAGGCCTTGAAAAAGAAATTGTCCGGCGAGGGATTGTTTGCCGTTGAGCGAAAACGAAAACTGCCCCTGCTTCCGCAGCACATTGGCGTGGTGACATCGCCCACGGGCGCCGCCATTCGCGACATTCTGAATGTACTCCGGCGGCGCTTCCCGAATCTTCATGTGGTGATTTCCCCGGCGCGGGTTCAGGGAGCCGGGGCCGCCCAGGAAATTGCGGCGGCTATTGACCTGCTCAACCGGCAGGGCGGCATTGACGTCATGATCGTGGGGCGCGGCGGGGGAAGTCTTGAGGATTTGTGGTGTTTTAATGAGGAAATTGTGGCGCGGGCCATCGAACGGTCAGACATCCCCGTGATCTCCGCCGTGGGCCACGAGACCGATTTCACCATTTGCGATTTCGTTGCGGATCTCCGGGCCCCCACGCCGTCCGCTGCCGCCGAGATCGTGGTGGGACGCAAGGAAGAGTTCCTGGGGGCGCTCCGCCAGCAGGCTTCCGTCATGACACGGTTGCTCAAGCATTCGCTTTTGGAGGCGCGCGGCCGGTTTCATGCGGCGGCGCGGAGTTATGTCTTTCGGGAGCCGGGCAATGCCGCCCGGGTCTACCGTCAGAAAATCGAGCGCCTCCAAGACCGGACAAGCCATTCCCTGGAGCGGAAATTCCGGGAAGGACAGCAGCATGCCGATGAGCTTTCCAGCCGGATGAAACATTCGGTGAATCAAGTTTTTGCCCTGCGGGTTCAACAAGCCCGGAGTCTGGAGCGGCAGTTGGCGGCCTATAATCCACTGGCAGTCCTGAAGCGGGGGTACAGCATTACCTTCACAGCGAAGGGCCGGGCGGTCCGGACTGCCGGGGACGTCTCGGCCGGGGACATGCTTGTGACGCGGGTGGGAGAGGGTGAATTTAAATCAAGGGTGACACATGACTAAAAAGAAGATCGAGGAACAGACTGTGAAAACAGACGGGATCAGCTTCGAAAAGGCACTCGGCCGGCTGGAAACCATCGTGGAGGAAATGGAGGGCGGAACGCTCAGTCTTGAGGACATGATGTCCCGTTTTGAGGAAGGACAGGGCCTTGTGAAGGTCTGTTCATCAAAACTGAACCAGGTCGAGCGAAGAATTGAAATCCTGGTTAAGGAGGGGGAAAAGGTCTCGGTCGAGCCCTTTGAGGAGCGTGACGAGACGCCTGCGGAAAAGACTGAGGAACCGGGCAACGGACTCCCGTTTTAAACGGAATGAGCATTACGAACTCAACGGGCATGACGACTCCTGTGCTGGAGGTCTCCGGACTGAAGATTCATTTCTCGTCCGCCGAGGGCCCTGTTCGAGCGGTTGATGGAATCGATCTGGTCGTGTACGAAAATGAAACGGTTGCCCTGGTCGGGGAGAGCGGTTGTGGAAAAAGTCTGACCGCGCTGGCGTTGGCGCGGCTCGTGTCAGGACCGGGCTTGACGATCTCGGGGCGACTGTGTGTCGCCGGATCGGATATCCAGAAGGTATCGGATTCTGAGCTTAGAAAATTGCGCGGCGCCACCTTGTCATATATTTTTCAAGATCCCACAGCCGCCCTGAATCCGGTCAAGACCGTGGGGAATCAGATCGCTGAAGTCATCCGGCTTCACCGGAAGGGTGCCCCTGTGAAGGATGAAGTTATCCGGCTTATGACTCTCGTGGGGTTGCCGGATCCGGAGACACGGCTAAATTCCTATCCCCATCAATTCAGCGGGGGCATGCAACAGCGCGTCATGATTGCCATGGCTCTGGCGTGTCATCCCCGGTTGTTGGTGGCCGACGAGCCGACCACCGCCCTGGATGTCACCATTCAGGCCCAGATTTTCAAGCTCCTGAATGACCTTCGTTGCGAATTAAAAATGTCGGTATTACTGATCACTCACAACCTCGGACTTGTGGCGCGAAACGCCTCCCGGGTCTATGTCATGTACGCCGGCCGGGTGATGGAGGCCGGCCCGGTCCCGGCCGTGTTGAAAAGTGCGGCCCATCCCTATACCCGGGGGCTTCTGGCCGCTGTGCCCCGCCTGAATAAGCCGGTAGACCGGATGGTGGGAATCGAGGGAACGGTGCCGCATCCGGCGCATCTTCCCCCGGGATGCAGGTTTCATCCGCGGTGTTCAAGGGTGGGGGAGTTGTGCCGGACGGTTGAACCGGAACTGCAAAGCATTCAGGAAGGACACGAAGTGCGATGCCACTATTGGAAGCCAGTTCAGTAAGTGTCCAGTTTCAAGGACGTGATGACCGTGGCCGTTCCTGTCTTTGGGCGGCGGTGGATGGCGTCTCCCTGTGTGTTAAAGCGGGCGAACGGGTGGGCATTGTCGGGGAGAGCGGTTCCGGCAAGACAACACTAGGCAAGGCCCTGCTTGGAATCGAGCCTCTCTCCGGGGGGCAGGTGTTATTCCGGGGGCTGGATGTGCAGGGGATGAGGGGGAGTGAATTGGGGGCGTTTCGACGGGGAGCGCAGATGATTTTTCAGGATCCTCTGGGATCCTTGAATCCAAGAATGACGGTTGGTGAAGCTCTTTCCGAGGTTCTCGACGTTCACCGGTTGGCATCAAAAGCCGAAAGGCCGGAACGGGTTGCCGCGCTTTTGGAACAGGTCGGCCTGGAGGCGGGCTATCAAAAACGATATCCGCACGAATTCAGCGGTGGCCAGCGTCAGCGCATTGGAATTGCCCGGGCACTGGCCTTGAATCCGGCACTGCTTGTTGCCGATGAGCCGGTATCCGCCCTCGATGTTTCCGTGCAGGCCCAGATTCTGAATTTGATCCGTGATTTGAGTGAAACGCGGCACATGGCCGTTATTCTCGTGGCGCATGATCTGGCCGTGGTCAATTATGTTTGTGACCGGGTGCTTATCATGAAGCAAGGCAAGGTTGTGGAGGAGGGGCCGACACGGGAGGTCTTCAGGAATCCCAGGCATCCCTATACCCAGCTTCTGAAATCCTCCGTGCCGGACCCTGATGATGAGAGTCTTTTTATTGTGCGGGAGCAGCAGGAATCGCCGCGTCCTGCAATTTCTCAATCGCGGTGATGGTTTTGAAGGCGCGCATCGACTTGGTCTTTTTCTCGAGCGTGTAACCCTCGCCCGTGACTTTCACCTTGCACCCGACAAACTCCTCGATTTTTCCTTTCGGAACCCGCACTTCGACCCCGGCCTCATCCACCAGCCGGAACCAGGTCATCATGGGGGTGCCATCCTTTTTCATTTTTTCCATCTTGGTGACAGTTCCGGTGATTGTCATTTCCTGAACGGCCAGTTCCTTTTCAGTGTTTTTTCCCTTGCCCGCCGCCTTATCCGGGGCGTCGCCAGCCCGGACTCCTGTCGCCGTCATCACCATCACCATCATCACCATTCCCGCCAAGCCTAACTTCTTCATGTGTCGCCCTCTCCCGTTTCTAGTGTTTCACGCGCAGCTCACCCGCACGGGCAAGTCCTGCTACTTCTTTATATATATAATGATTAGTATTAGTGATGCAATAACTAAATAACCGATTACGACAGCTCGCCGGCGCGATCCGGAAAGCCGAAGGATTCCTTTTGTAATGGGTCACTGACGAGGGGGGGGTATTCTTTGGAGGGACGCGCTTTGTCGCGTCCGGGACAACGAAAAGG
>CAZOZF010000087.1:0-11823 GCA_964584205.1 uncultured Verrucomicrobiota bacterium | reverse complement strand
GATCCCCGACATCGGTCAGAGACGTGAGCATGTCTTGTTCTTCGATTTAGATGCCGATTATCCCGGACGACGCGAACTTGAACGGTTGGGGCGGCAATGGGGAATTGGGTGCGCCGGCGAGGTCGTGGATGAGGTTGTCCAATCATTGAGGGCATGGCGGAATGGCTTTGCGGAGGCGGGAGTATCAGAGCAGGATGCGCAACGTTTTGCTGAAATAGATATCCGTCTCGATGGGGTGGAGTAGTTGCTGAGTTGATGGTTGTTGACCTGTGAAAAAATAATGAATTAACTCGGTCCTTCCGGGTTTATGAGGGGATTATTCATTGATCTAAACGCCTGTACGCTCGCATCTGGCATCGATTAAGTGGGTGGATTAAGTGTAACCATTATGCCGAGCTCGGCATAATGGTTATTAGCCGACGAAGTGTGAGATTAAGTGTGCGACGAAGTGTCGCTTCGCGGCTCCCCTGAGCAGTGCCTGCGGTGAGCCGGACGAACCCGTCGAAGGGCTCTTCCAGACCCTTAGTCGAAACACTTAGCCCACACTTCACCGGTTACACTTAGTCGCCCCGCCTTAGTCGGATTGTCCGCGCGGTTGATCTCGGCGCCATGATCAATGAATATTCCCCACACAAACCCAGAAGCGCCATTAACTCAGACTGCCACAAGCACATGGTACAAGGTGAGTTCGCGCTTGTCTGGATTATGCACCGTTTCATCAACGACGCGATTTGGCATAATCTTTGATGGGCGCAGACCGGTGCCCTGCCTGAGTCGCAACTCGTTCCTTCGCTTCTCAATCGTTTTCGAGATGCTGTCGCGGGCGGTAGCGACATTGCCGTCGAAAACGTAACCCAGCATCGCGCCGATATTCATGAGAGGGGCGTATTGCCCTGTGATAAACCGCATCATGCCGTCGTCGACATATTGGGGTGAACGAGTTTCGACGCTTCCAAAGCGATCACATACGCGTAGGCGCTTGGCTTCGATTGCGAAGTAGACTTGCACTCCTTTGCAGCACGTTACTTTGATGTCGATTTGTCCCGCAGGTCTATCAGCGTCAATGTCTTCGTTCGTAATTTCGGATTGGATATCAATATCGAGAGGGCCATCTCGAAAAGGGTAGCGTTGCTTTAGTCGCGTGTAGAGGCGGCGTGTTAGCCAGTTCTCCTTATCAGTGTCAGTTTTTTTCTTCAGTGTGCCGGAGGCTGTTACAATGGCAGAAAGAACGTTCTGCACTTGTTTGCGTGAGAATTTGCGGCCCCACTTTGTGAATGACTCGTCGACGGACGCCCCGCTCATTTATTCTCCCCGGCAAGGGCGATTTCTCCATAAATTTTCACCGCGTCGTTCAGTGCTGCTGTGCGGGTCCAGTTCGCGAGAATGCCGGGGCGGACAATGTGGATGCATTTGCCATGAAACAGCACGATATCGCGTTCCGTTGCAAACGTGCCTTCATTCTTGCGTGCGGCTTTTCGTCGGAAGATCTCCAACGCTTCCCAAAGCGCTTTCGATACATCTATTGGTTGAAAGTCTGAGGGCTTCTCAGCCAGCCGCAGCGTCACCATGGCTAAACTTGTTGCGCTGTCATATCCGCCAGTTGCGACCATCCGTAGCGGCGAATCAGTGTCGGCGGCCCAACTGTTTAACGTTTGAGTCAAAGTATCGGCATATACCGAAATCCCTGCCCTGTAGCAGGCTGGCCGAGCCGATTGTATCCGGTCGAGTGTGAAGACTTTATCAGTGCTCCACCAGTTGTGAGGTGTAGAACTGGGAATGGATATCTCCGCCGTGTCTTCAACCAGGATGATTTCCTGCTGAGTAAGGCCAAAATACTTGTAGACCAACTGGTTTAGTTCAATTTGAAGCGAGTCAGTAAGATCCCTGCGCTCTTCGTTTGAAACCTGATCATCCAGCAATCGCCTGTTTTGAGAGGAAGATCCTTCGATTATATCCCGGAATTTACGCACACACTTCGCAACACCGAGGACGATGCTTTCGGCTTTGATATCTGCGTATTCGTTTCCGGGTAGAGGAAAAGGAAGGCGCAGTAGTTCGTTCAAATGAACCTTATCTCGTTCAGTTCCCCAATTTGCTGCTGTGTGGAATAGGAAGTATCGTGCCAGTGGAGACCGCAAATATGCAGTGAGGAACATGAGCAACTCAGCATCATGGGAGGGGCCAGAGATAGACTGAACGGTATGTTGGAACAACACATCGAAGTCGCAGAACGCAACTTTACTGAACCCTTGACTCACCAGCACCATTGGGGCAGTGAAAAGAACGACATCGGGTTGGCTGTACAGGATATCTGTTCGATACCCCTCAGCCTCTAAGCCTTGAGACAACTTAATGACGTCACGTGTTGCCACGATCAAGTCGGACTTCCACTTTGCAGCAGGCAAGAACGCTGATTTAAGCGACCTTTGGATGGGTTTTAGTTGCCGGTCAGAATTCGCATCATCGCCTCGCCACGGTTTGATACCTTGGCCGACAACCCATGGCTTTTCACGTGAAGAGTGGTGCCGCCGCAAGTTGCTAAGTAAGTCGACTTGGTCGCTGAGGTGTGGCATGTCTTGAAGGAGATCCAGTAACTTCTGGTCTCGAGGAGTGCCCCATAGATGCCGTTTCCACAGCATTGGGGCCGTTTTCTCTTGTGCCGCAGCGAGGATGTTTCGTATGGGAATCCAGGATCGGTCCGGCGGGCTGATTGTGATGCAGCCTTCGCGCAATGAATCGCGGCGGAACTTTGGTGCGTCGTGCTCGACAGTAGCCGATCCCAGTTGAGGCGGATTGTTGCGGAACCGGGCAATGAGCGCTGGCCGTTTGGCGGAGAAGAGCAGAAAACTGTAGTCAGCGAGGTTTACCACCCGTTCTAATGTGATGCGACGGAGCCATTTGGCCTGAAAATCATCGGTATGATTCAGGAGTAAAGCGGTCGGCAATAACAAGCATCCCATACCTCCCGCACGCAGGAAGTCGGGTGTCTTTTCTGTGAAAAGTTGAGCCAGACGATCGGGGCGTTCGCGCCACGGAGGGTTGCCGATTACGACATCGAATCCGCCATGGAGGTCGGAGGCATCAGTAAGCGCATCTGCGTGGCGAACGACAGGGATAAGATTTTCGGATGGTGAAGAGTTGCTAGACGCACTTGCCATGAGTTTCGGGAGTGCCTTGCCTGTCTTGCGGGCGTGCTCGCTGATGTCTGGGGGAGCAAGACGATCAAGATAGGCTAGATAGAGGCTGAAACACGTTATGCGGCAAGCTGTTGGATTGATGTCTATGCCTTGGAGTTGATTCCTGAGAATATCTTGGAATGCCTTGACCTTTGCTGCATAGGTCGGCTTGCCTGTCTGTCGGCTGAGCCAGGCACTAACCTTCCGGGAGAAGAGGGTGACGAGAAAAATACCAGAGCCGCAACTTGGATCAAGGCAGCGTTTGGTCGTGATGTCCGCACCGCCTTCCGCTGCGACGTCCAGGACCATCTCTGCGAGAAAGCGTGGCGTATAGAAAGCGCCACCCTCGCGCTTAGCGGCCGGATCCTCGCCCGCAAGAAAGGTCTCGTAAATCGCGCTGATCGTTTCGACGGGGATCATCTGAAAGTCATAGGCCCAAAACCCGAGCGTACGCTGACGGCCTCGCACCTCGTGTCCGTCCAGAAAGTGGGCGACGGCCGTCATGTGGCTTTCCCTAAGCGCGGCACGTTCGGCCTCCAGATCCTGGTCAAACATTGTGCCGTTGAATTGTGTTTTCAGATCGGCAAACCAATCGTACAAAAATTTGCGTTGTTGCTGGAAAGAACGTGACTGTTCGAGGATGGCCTCAAGTTGAGCCGCCCCGGTTACGTGTGAAGGGATCTTATCATTCTTCAGGCTGACGACTTTCCGGTCGAGTAGGTAACAGGCAAAGAGAAGGCGACCCAGGAAGGTGTGCGCCGTCGCTGCGGGCAATTTCGGCGTGCCATCACATAACTCATCCCGCAACGCTTCGAGGTTGTCGAGCAGGTAGGCGTCAACCGTTTCACGCGGCTGAAAGTAGGCTCTATGATTCTCCTTGCTGTAATAAGCGCCGGTGCCGAGGGAAGCAAAGAACGACTTTGTGTTTTGGGCGTATTCAGCGTACAGAAGCGTTTGCACGAGGGCTTGCTCGTCTGTTGCATCGCTCTGTACAGGTTTGGCAAGGGCGGAATAAATGTACACGTTAGATGGATCGGCCAGTACCAGGACATTGGCTACGCCTTGATTCCAAAACAGACGGTGCAGGCGAATGCGTTCGTTAGTGCCCAATGGTTGTCGTGATTCCTTCAGGTACAGGATGGGCCGACCGTGAGTGAAAAGTACCCCGTCGAGACCAAGGCTCTCCCATGCGCGTTCAATGACCGGCAGATACCCGACCAGGGTGGGGTCGTCGCGTACGGCGTCTGGAGTGTCGACAAACAGCATACCTGGAGGGGGATTACGGTGTGCTACCACGAGTCGGCTTGGTTTTGTCACGGTTGACGTCATGATCTCAAATTTCTTTCCTGATGAGGGAGCGAACAACGCCTTGTATATCCATTTGCGTGACCGGAGCCAAGTCCGGATAACGCGGATTTTCCGATTTTAGGAAATAACCATCGGATCCTTGTGCCAGAGTTTTCAGCGTACTTTCCTGATCGATCAAGGCCACCACGACGTCGCCAGCCTGCGCGAGCGTATTGGCCTCGGCTACCACGATGTCACCCTCAAATATGCCACGGCCGATCATGGATTCACCCCTTACATGAAGTGCAAAAAGTGGTCCGCCATGTGAATTTTTTAGCAAGGTGCTGTCTATTTGTATCCGTCCTGTTCGATCCTCAACTGTGTCAGTTGCCCGACCGGCGGAAATTCTCCCAAGAAATGGGACGTTAACACCACATTTTCCTCGGTTTTCAGTGCCGATAAGGAGTTCAATACCTCGCGAACGCCTGCGCTGTACGCGCAGGTAGCCCTTCCTAACCAGCGCTTCGACATGATCAAGTGCCGCCTTTGGGCTTCTGAAGCTGAATTTTGAGGCAATTTCCCTGTAAGTGGGGGATGTGCCGTGTTCGGCGACTTCCTCGCGGATGAAGTCAAGCACCTGGCTTTGTCGATCTGTTAGTATTCGCTTCACTGTTCAAATGTATAGTATTTCAAGTTAGTCATGTCAAGCCGGAGTTCAGAGTCTTTTAGATCGGATGGGAAACTAGCGGTTGCACAATTGCTGCAGCCTCGAATTTTGCCAACGCCGTTGGCAAAATTGGCGCGGCATTGTAATTCCGTCACGGGCAGTGGCGAAATCGTGGTATTGAGAGTCGGGTATCCAAACCTTCATTCTTTTTCTTTGTGGGAGGGGCGCTGTGCGCCGCGACAGGGACTCGACAGGCTCCCGGGAGAAGGTCGCGGCGCACAGCGCCCCTCCCACGGAGCCTTGAGAAAGCCCTTACCCCTCGTCAGTGAGCCGACACAGGCTCCCCGGCAGGTGCCGGGGAAGCCTGTCCTACACCGAGTCTATAGGATATAGGTTTACTTCAACATAGTGCTCACGTTGGTCGTCCACCAGCGGAATCGTCGGCAGGATCAATTCCACGCCATCGAGAACCAAGGGATGAACCTTGGAGGAATCCGCGCTGCGCCGGGTCATGGTGATGTGATAGACGGTCTGGCGGTAGCGATAGTGGACCCTGTAGGTCGTCCAGTGTTTTGGGAAACAGGGATTCAATCAACAACCGAGACATCCAGCCGGCCGAGCCCGTGTACCAGGTCCATCCGCCCCGGCCTGTAACTGTAATGGTTGACGGCAAATCCCCCTGCTTTGTCCCCGGAAGATCAATTCAGTATATGCAAATGGGTGGTGCTTGAGCGGGAAACTTGATACTATTCGGAAAAATAAAGGAGATGGTATGAAAAAAGTTATGGCAATGCTGGTGGGAATGGTGTTGGTGTCGGCAGTGGCGGCGTATGCGAATTGCGGTAGTTGTCCGGGAGACAAGCCGGTTGCCGGGAGTGCTGGGAAGGCCGTTTGCAAAGCCACGGAAGTCTATGTCTGCACCATGTGCAAGATTGGATCCAAGGAGTCTGGAAAGTGCGTCAAGTGCGGCATGAAATTGGTCGGAATGCATATTCTGGCCTGCAAGGATGGCGTGGTGAGTCTGTGTTCCTGCGAAGCGGGTTGCAAATGCACGGTGGCGGACGATGCCGTCAAGTGCGGATGCGGCAAGGACATTGCCAAAATCCCGATGAAGAATATTCCCGGCTGCGGCGGCTGCAAGAAGCCGGATCCCGCAGGAAAATAACGGTTACTTGACCTTTTCGACCTTGTCGGCAACATAGTTGATGTTGTCGGTCCAGCGGTTGCGCTGGATCTGAAAGGTGATGATCGCCTTTTCGCCGGGCATTTCCACCCAGCCGGCGGGAACTTTCTCCGTGGCATTGCCGCGCTTGTAGTCAAACTTGATGATCTGCCCCTTCGGGAGTTTCACCTTTACCCCGCTGATGCCGGTTTCGACCACGGTTACGGTGACCGGACTCGCAAGATCGCCGACGGTGTTGGGCCCCGCCTTGACGAGAGTGGTTTTCTGGACGGCAAGCACGGTTTTGCCGCGCTTGTTGGGCGTGACGGAGTAGGTGATGGAAACTTTGTCGCCTGTCTCAGGCCGCCAGTTGGCGGGCTCATAGGCCGATTTCCCCTTGGAAATATTGAATTCCCGAATCGTTCCCTTGTCATCGATTTTATAAGATCCGAACCCGGTGTCCGTAATGGTGCCGTTCGCTTCATCGCTTCGGGCGGAAGTCGCGCTGAAAATCAGGCCAAGACCACAAACCAAACCAATTAATGCGAGGGATTTCATAAAACTCCTTGTTGCCGTTTGTTGACGATCTGCAATAACCTGTGTAACTTTAGCCCCATTTCGCAAACAAACGCAAGGACACAATGAGCGTATTGACTCAGGCAATTCAGGCCGCCCTGTCGCCGGTGACGGGAAGCGGGCCGGACGGGTATTCGGCCCGGATTACTTTCCCGACTGAATTTGTCGGCTTTAAGGGGCATTTCCCCGGCAGGCCGGTTCTGCCGGGTGTCTGCCTGATCCAGACGGCGCTGGTGGCGTTATCGCGTGTGCTGGATAAACCCGTGGAATTGAAGCGACTGGTGTCGGCCAAGTGGATGGTGCCCGTTCTGCCCGGTGAGGAGATTGAGCTGTCCCTCTCCCTCAAAGACCGGAAGGACTCCCTGCTGAGTGCCCGGGTCGTGGTGATGCGCGGCACCGGGAAGGTCGCCGAGTTCTCCCTGGAAGTCGTGGTGGCGCCATGAAGAGAGGAAAAGAGGGGATTTACCACCCGCTTCGCTTGAGGAAACGGAGGGAATGGGGGAGACCCTTCGGCCAAGCTCAGGGCAGGGGGAACGGTGTTGCGGCATTTTCGTTCGGGAGTACCCGAGCCAAAAATTCCGCAACACCGTTCCCAGAGGAAGAGGGGCAGAGCCGAAGCATCTCTCGCATTTTTCTCCACCAAGGCGGGTCGCGAATTTTCCGGATGGCGGATTCGCCAGCCGTAAAATTCGCGACCCATTTTTTTTCTCTCCCGCAGCCCTCCTCTTCCTCCGTGGTAAATCTTTATGATTGTGATTGGCGAGACACGTCTCTGTTGGAAAAGAGAAGGGGTGTTGTATGACGACGCGGCGGGCTAAAAAAGTGTTTTTCGAGCGTGAGGCGGGTGCGCCTGCGCCTTTGCGGTGGGCGGTCCAGAGACGCGTGCGGTTTAATGAAGTGGATCCCATGGGGATTGTGTGGTTTGGGCGGTACCCGTTGTACTTCGAGGAAGGCGCGGCAGAACTCGGCCGACGGTGCGGGTTGTCCTATCCGGATTTTATGGAGGCGGGACTCCGGGCGCCGGTGGCCTCGTATCATGTGGACTATCTGGTGCCCTTGGCGTTGGATGAATCCTTCACCATTGTGGCCTCGCTGATCTGGAATGAAGGGGCGCGGCTCAATACGGAGTACGAATTGATCAAGGCGGATGGAACGACTGCGGCTCGCGCCTATACGGTTCAGGTTTTCATCGGGGCGACCGACAGCCGGGTGTGTATGGTGTCCCCGCCCATGCTCGAGCGCTGCCGCGCCCGCTGGAAGGCCGGTGAATTCCGGGATAAGGGCCTTTCGACATGACGCTGTCGCTCTCAAACGGATGTCATGTGATGATGTCCCGATACCCGGAAAGAGGGGATTTACCACCCGCTTCGCTTGAGGAAACGGAGGCGGGGGGAGGGAAGAAAAGAGAATGTTGCGGCGTTTTCGTTCGGGAGTACCCGAGCCAAAAATGCCGCAACACCTTTCCCGAAGGAAGAGGGGATGAGGAAGAATCGACGGCTTTCTTTTCCCTTCCCTCCCCTCCGTTTCCTCCAGCGAAGCGGGTGGTAAATCTTTTCTTGAATTTTGTTGCGTGGCGGATTGCTTTGTAAGGGATTTGCGGTCATGAAGGTGGTGGTGGTTCAACAGGATCTGGTGACGGCTTGGGGACGCGGGATGGAGGCGTGCTGGGCCGGGCTCCTGAGCGGGGCTCCGGCCTTTACCGAAGTATCGCGCTTTAGCACGAAGGCGTTTCAGGCCCATATCGCTGCCCAGGTTCCGGATTTGCCAGAGGGGGGCGACGCCTCGCGCGTGATGCGGATGCTTAATCCGCTCCTGGTGCCACTGGCGGGAACGTTGCCGGAAGGGACCCTGGTTTTCCTGGCCACCACGACCGGCGAGGTAGATCTTCTGGAACGGGCGATGTTGTTAGGGGCGCCATCCGGGGATCAAAGCCGACTGGATGTCCTTCTCGGCCGTATTCAATCGACCCTTGGCATCACCGAACCTGGTCGCATTATCTCAGCGGCCTGTGCCTCCTCTTCCGTCGCTATTGCACAAGGGGCGGCCCTGATTGCCTCCGGCGAAAGGGACTCGGTTCTAGTGGTGGCCTGTGATGCTGTGACCGAGTTCATCTATGCCGGATTTGCCTCCCTGATGGCGTTGGATCCCGAGGGCGCGCGGCCGTTTGATAAGGCGCGGAAGGGGTTGACAGCGGGTGAGGCGGCCGGGACGGTCTGGTTGATGAGCGAAGACCGGGCCCGTCGTGAGAACCGGCCCAGCCAGGGCGAAGTGGCGGGGTGGGGCATGAGTTGTGATGCCAATCACATGACCGGCCCCTCCCGTGATGGCGGCGGACTGGTGCGTGCCATTGAGAAAGCCTTGCAGCGGGCGGGACTCCGTGCTGGAGCTATCGGATCAATTTCAGCACATGGCACCGGCACCCTGTACAATGACTCAATGGAGCTGAAAGCCTTTCAAACGGTGTTTAGTGAGAAGCGGGTTCCGGTTTATTCGGTGAAGGGCAGTCTGGGTCATACCATGGGCGCCGCCGGTCTTGTCGAAATGATGGTGGCGCTGAAATCCATGGAGCAGCAGGTGGTTCCGCCTTCGGCCAATCTTCATGAGGTGGATCCGGAGGCCGTGGGGTGGGTTTCCAAACGCGCGGTGAAGGTGGACGGCATGAACGCGGTGTTGTCTACTAATTCCGGCTTTGGCGGAGTGAACGCGGCCTTGGTGTTGAAATCACTGGCGTCCCATAGGGACGCCAAGGCTGAAGTGGGGTAGACTGAAGACTGAAGTTAAAACACGAATTATTGAAAATGACATAACGTGAAATTAAAAAGGATTATGCGAATTTCCTTACAGTCTTCAGCCTTCGGCCTTCAGCCTTCAGCCTTCGGCCTTCTAACCTGCGTCCCATGGGACGCTACGGTGTTGAAATCATGAGTGCCGTTTCCATACTGGGTAAGGGCTGGATTAACGGAACCGGATGGGGCCGGGTGGTTCAGGGTCAGCAGGGGACGTATGGCGAAGGAGCCGGGATTCCGCCGTGGAAGGATCCGGAACTCTTTCCCGTTCCGGTCAAGAATATGGGCCGGTTCGATGCGGTTGCGCGGATGACCTTGTGCGCCTGTGCGCTGGCCATGCGGGATGCGGGCTGGGCGTTTGGGGATGGCGTCAAACGGGATGTGGGACTGATCGGAACGAATGAGGAAGGGTGCCTGGCCGCAAACAAGGCTTATTTCCAGGATTATCTTTCCGGAGGCCGGGTGCTGGCGCGGGCCAACCTGTTTGTCACTACGCTGCCCTCCAGCCCCCTGGCCGAGGCGGCAATTCATTTCGGATTTCAGGGGCCGATGTTGTATAGTAGCCAACCCGGCGGCGGATTGGATGACGTGCTGGAAACGGCGGCGATGATGATTGAGGGGGGTGACGCCTCCGGAATGGTGGCGGTACAGGCAAACGCCCGGGAAGCTGTGGCGGTTGTGATGGGTAGGATTTTGTGAAAGGGTCTGACGTTGTATGAAGATGAAACTGATCTATCCCCGGTGGCCGAAGCTGAAGAATCAGCCGGAGTTCCATTTGCCGCCGCATGGGCCGGTGGTGTTTGCGGCCACGGTGCCCGCCGATGTCGACCTCACCTTTTGTGACGAACATGTGCAATCCCTGGATCTGAATGATTCGCCCGATCTCGTGGCGATGTCGGTGATGTTGACCTGCCAGATGCCGCGGGCGTGGGAAATTGCCGACCATTACCGGGCCCGGAAGATTCCGGTGATATTTGGCGGAATCGCCACGATGCTTCATTCCGAAGAGGTTATGAAACACGCCGACGCCGTCTTCCTGGGCGAGGCGGAGGGCCGGTTCGGAGCCGTTCTGGAGGATTTGAAGCAGGGACGGTTGAAGAAGGTCTATAATTTCCTCGGGGATCCTCCCGATATGGCCCTGATTGGTCCGGCCCGGCGCAGTATCCTCCAGCGCGACCGCTATAATTTCAGGGGCGTGCAGATGGTGGATCTGATCCATGCCTCGCGCGGCTGCCGGTTCAACTGTTTCCCCTGCTGCACGCCGTTCCTGGGCGGGCGTAAATTCCGGCCCCGGCCGGTGGCGACGGTGATCGAGGAAATGGCGGGGATCGACAACAACCGGCTGTTTGTCGTGGATAATTCGCTGGCCCAGGATGATGCATGGGAAAAGGAATTGTTCCGCGCCATGATCCCGCTCAAGAAGAAATGGGTCTCGCACCCGATCAAGGATGACGACGCGATTCTCGACCTCGCGGCCGAGGCCGGCTGCTGGTACGTCTACCAGGCGGTGGTGGATACCTCGGACTGCATCCGGCAGCGTGTGAAGCGGCTCAAGGATCGCGGCATCGGCGTGGAGGGAACAATCATCCTCGGGATGGATGACCATGACGAGGATACGATCAAGCGGCTGGTGGATTTCCTGTTGGAGATTGATCTCGATCTCGCTGAGTTCACGGTGCTGACCCCGTTCCCGCATTCCTCCATCCGGGAGCAGTTGGAGGGGCAGGGGCGCATTCTGCATAACCGGTGGGCGGAGTATACCGGCGGGGACGTGGTGTACAAGCCCGCCCGGATGAGTCCGGATAAATTGCAGGAAATGTATGAGTATGCCTGGCGCACCTTCTACCAGAACGAGACCAAGGAAGTGAAGATGGGCCGGTTGTACATGAAGGTGATTCAGCGCGAACAGGCCGATGGCACCTACCGCCCCATGCGCCTCGCCCGCACCCGCAAATGGACCCCCGCCTCACCCGCACAGGACGCTCGATGAAGATTTACCACCCGCTTCGCTGGAGACACGGAGACACAGAGCCTCCTGCGCCAAGGCTTCAAAGGCCAGGAAAGAAAATGTTGCGGGTATTTAAGCTGCGGAGTACCGCATCTGAAATTCCCGCAACCCCTTCTTGAGAAATCCATGGCGAAAGAGGAGTTTTTCAACACACAAAACCT
>CAZOZF010000086.1:0-11850 GCA_964584205.1 uncultured Verrucomicrobiota bacterium | reverse complement strand
AGTGCCAGCAACATGGCAGGGATGAACACGAGGAGTCCCAGCGACAAAGGATCCCTCCGGATCTGTCGGAACTCCTTTTTTAAAATGGCAAAAAACCGTTTCATGCGTTGTCCAATTCAAGAGAAGATTTACCACCCGCTTCGCTGGAGGAAGCGGAGTGGGACGAGAGAGAGGAAAACGAAAAAAATGTTGCGGCATTTTCATGCGGCGGGTACACCGCATGAAAATGCCGCAACACCGTTTCTGGAGGAAGAGAGGACGAGGTAGTTCTATTTGTGCGAATCTCAACTGGAGTGGCCTGCTGCTCGGATTTCCCTCCCCGAAAAGGGTTTCGGGAATTGGAGGCGGAGTACTCGCCGCCTTCAATTCCCGAAACATTCTCTTTGGTTTCTCTCTCATGGCCCCCTCCGTTTCCTCCAGCGAAGCGGGTGGTAAATCTTTCTTTTTCAAGGAGTAGGGTCATACGGGTAACTGGTGTTTGTTTGTGGGCTGACACGAGTTTGCCAATTTGATAAAGGCCGCCTCCAGGGAGTCGGTAGAGGTCTGGTTTTTGATTCCTGAAGGGGTATCCAGGGCGATCAGGCGGCCGGTGTTAATGAAGCCGATGCGGCCGCAGAACTCGGCCTCATCCATAAAATGGGTGGTGATCAGGACGGTGATGCCGGCGGCGGCCATCTCATGGATCAGATCCCAGAAGGTTCGGCGCGAAACAGGATCCACGCCGCTGGTGGGTTCATCCAGGAAAAGGATAGGCGGTTCGTGAAGGACGGCGCAACCCAGCGCCAGGCGTTGCTGCAGGGCGCCGGACAACGTTCCTGTGATGTGGTTCCCAAGGCCGGTCAGGCCCGCCATGGCGGTAGCCTCATCGGTCCGTTTGCGGAGACGGTCGCCCTTAAGCCCGTAGATGCCGCCGAAGAAGGCAATATTCTCAGAAACGGTCAGATCCTTGTAGAGACTGAATTTCTGCGACATGTAGCCTATGTTCTGACGAACCGATTCGGGGTCGCGGTTAATGTCGTGGCCGTTAACCCGTGCGGTTCCGGAAGATGAGGAGAGCAGGCCGCAGAGCATCCTGATGGTGGTGGACTTTCCCGCGCCGTTGGGACCTAGAAAACCGAAGATCTCCCCCCGGCCGATCGAGAAGGAGAGATGGTCAACGGCGATGAAGCGTCCGAAGACCTTTGTGAGGGTGTCAACCACGATGACAGGCTCAGGATTTATGGTGTGCCTCCTGTGGCGTGGTGCAGGACGGCCTGCCCGATCAGCACATCCGCTTCTGTGGCGATGCGACGGGCGGTGGCGGTGGTGAGTTTGGATTGCGCCTCCATTACATCCGAGTGCCGGGCGGTTCCGTTTTTCCAGAGATCGGTGGCGACCTCGAGGTTGCGAGTGGCGCCTGCCTCGGCGTGACGCGAGGTTTGCAGTCGGGTCAGGGTATGCTGAAGCGACAGGTGAGCCCTTTGAACCTGGGCGGCCACGGCTTCTTCCAGCGCCTGGCATTGCAGGGCTTCCCGTGTGGCGCGTGCTTTCGCCTCGGCGGTCCGTGCCCGGGTCAGGCCCCCGTCAAACAGGTTCCACGAGACGGTCGCTCCGATGAGGGCGTCATCGCGCCACTGGGTGTCGGGCGGGAAATCCCGTTGATTGGGACGGCCCTCTTCAACCCTGGCGATCAGGGCGAGTTGGGGTCGGTAGTCGGCCTTCGCAGCATCCACGAGGGCCTCGCTACTGCGGGTGATTAAGCGAAGCGATGCGAGATCCGTCCTTTGTTTAGTGGCTTTAGCAAGGGATTCCGATAATGGCTGAACCTGGAGGTCGGCGGGTTGGAGGATGGGGCTTCGCGGGATCTCGTTGGTGCTGAAGTTCCGACCGGTCAGGGTGGCGAGTTCAATGCGGCTGAGATCGGCCGACTGTTCGGCATCATCCAGTTCGAGCCGGGCCAGGTCCAGTGCCACGTCGACTGAGAGGCGGTCGTTGTCGGTAGCCAGTCCCGCCTTTTCGAGATTTCGGGTGTCGGTGGCCAGGGCCTGCATGCGGTTGACTGCGGCCTGGAATGCCTCGATGCGGGCCAGTGCCTTGCTCCACTGCCAGTAGGCGGTCAGGGCTTGAAGCGTCAGATCGGAAGCGGAGGAGGCCCGGGCGTGAATGGCGGCTTCCTCTCCCAGTCGAGTGTTTTCCTTCTGCCGGGTGACCCGTCCGCCGGTGTAGAGCGGTTGGGTGATGCCGAGGGAGGCCGAGAATTGGTTGTCGATCACGGGAACGGAGACCGGTCCGAGTGCCTGGTTTTCGAGTCCCTCGAAATGCAGTGCCTGGCCGCGGGCGTCGAGTTGGGGCATCAGGCCGGCGTCGGCCTGATGACGGCGGGCGGAGGCAGCCCGGATGGATTCGTCCTGGCCTTTAAGGGTCGGGCTATGGGCAAGGGTGAGGCGAACGGTCTCCTCGGGGGACAGGATAACCCGGTCGGCAAGGCAGGCCACTGACCATAGACCCAAAATAGTAAGATTAACCACCCGCTTCGCTGGAGGAAATGGAGGGAGAGGAAAACGAAGAAAATGTTGCGGCATTTGTATGCGGCGGGTACACCGCATAAAAATGCCGCAACACCGTTCCTGGAGGAAGAGAAGACGAGGAGAATGTATTTGTGCGAAACTCAGCTGAAGTGGTCTGCTTCTCGAATTTTCCTCCTGGGAAAGGGTTTCGGGAATTGAAGGCGGAGTAATCGCCGCCTTCAATTCCCGAAACATTCTCTTTGTTTTCTCTCTTCCGATGCCCTCCGTTTCCTCTAGCGAAGCGGGTGGTAGAATGTTTTTCGACGTGAGATATTTCATGGGTGTTCCTCTTGTTTAGTTTCGCTCATGAGGGCGACAAATACATCTTCCAGGGAGGGTTTGGTAGGGGTGAATTGGATGTCGGGTAAGCCGTTTTGCCTGAGCCAGGCGATGGCATTGGGTTTGTCATCCGGTTGGGAGGTGCAAAAATGGAGGCGATCCCCGTAGCGGACCAGTGACGCTGCCGGCCAGCGTTTGCGGAGTGTCTGATGAATGGCGCTGAGAGGGCCGCCGGTAACTTGAAACAGGCGGCCGTTGAGTTCGGATCGGATCGTGTCCGGCGTGCCGAGGCGGATCAGGGTGCCGCCGTTGATCAGGCCGATCCGGTCGCATCGTTCCGCCTCGTCCATGTAGGGGGTGGTCATGACGATGGTCATTCCGCGGGAGAGGAGATCCTTGAGGATCAGCCAGAATTCACCCCGGGAGACCGGGTCAACACCGGTGGAGGGTTCATCGAGAAGGAGGAGGGCGGGGGTGTGAATCAGAGCGCAGGCGAGGGCCAGTTTCTTTTTCATGCCCCCCGAAAGCGCCTGGGCGAGTCTGGTTTGGAAGGGGGCAAGCCGGGTGAAGGCGAGAAGTTCGTCGCGCCGGGTCTGATACCCGGCGACGCCGTGGAGTTCGGCGAAGAATTCAATGTTCTCATTTACCGTCAGGTCTCCGTAAAGGGTGAAGGACTGGGAGAGGTACCCGATCCGGGCTTTGATCGACTCGACATCACGGCGCAAGTCGAACCCGAGGATGCGGCCTTCTCCGGTGGTGGGGGACAGGAGACCGCAGAGGAGGCGGATGACTGTGCTTTTCCCGGCACCATCAGGACCGACCAGTCCGAAAAACTCACCGGACGGGAGGGTGAGTGTCAGGTTGCTGACGGCCTTGACCGACTCAAAAGACCGGCCGAGTCCCCGTGTTTCTATAACGGGAGAGTTCACTGTCTCCTTTTACAAATATCCGTCTGCCGGCATGCCGGGTTTAAAAATGCCCTTAGGATTCGGGAGCGTGACCTTGATGCGGTAGACTAGTTTGACGCGTTCGTCCGGGGTTTGAATATTGCGCGGCGTGAATTCGGCTTCCGGCGAAACGAACGTGACGGTGCCTTCGTAGCGGGAGGGATCTCCATCGATTTTTACGGTGGCTTTCCGGCCGATTTTGACGCCCGCCAGTTTGGTTTCAGGCAGGTAGAGCGAGAGCCAAACCTCATCCATCCGCGACAGGGTGGCCAGCGAGGAACCGACGCCGGTCACTTCGCCGGACTCGGCGTTTTTTGTGGTGATGATACCGCTCATCGGGGCGGTGATGATGCAGTCGGCTATCGCCTTGTCAGCCTGGGCAAGCCGGGCATTGGCAAGGGCGACTGAGGCTTGGGCGGCCTGGATTTCCTCCGGGCGATTTCCCTTTACCAGGCGGTTTAACTGTTGTTCGGCGGCGGCGAGGCCGGCGGCGGTACGTTCCGCAGCGGTGGCGGAGTCATCCCGTTGCTTGGTGGAGACGCTCTTCTGGTTGAAAAGCGCCTCAATTCTCCTGGAGTCGAGGGAAGCCGCTTTAGCCATGGCGCGGGCTTCGTTGACCTGGGCACTGGCGCGGAGGATATCCTCGTTCCGGCTTCCCGCGTTCATCAGATTCAGCTGGGCCTGGGCGAGTGCCAGGGCTGCAGCGGCCTCATCGCGGCGCAACCGGTAAGGGGTGTTGTCGAGGGTGGCGAGGAGCTGGCCGTTCGTCACGGTGTCGCCTTCGGTGAAAGCGAGCGAGGCGATTCGTCCAGCCACTTCGAAGGCGATCCGGATCTGGGTACATTCCATGGTTCCGGAACCATCCGGCTTATCGGAGTTCAGGGCGCAGGAGGCACAGAGCAGAGCGGCGAGAGGTACGGTCCACAGTTTCATTGGAGGATTACGATTATGATTATGCTTACGATTACGAAGGAAATCTTTCGTGATCCATAAGGGGGCCGCCCATGATGGAGGCGCCGCCGTCCACGGCGAGGATCTGGCCGGTGATTTTGGCGGACAGGGGACTCATCAGGAAGGCGGCGGCATTGGCGACGGCCTGGCGGTCGGCAACCGGATCCCAGGCGATGGGGCTGAGTTGCTGCCAGAGGTTGCCGATGTGTTCAAAGTCGGGGATCTTGCTGGCGGCCATGGTGCTGACGGGACCGGAGGAAATGGCATTGACGCGGACCCGATCCCGGCCATGACGGCGGGCCAGGGCGCGGACGAGCGCTTCCAGGGCAGCCTTGTGGACGCCCATCCAGTTGTAGAGGGGATAGACATGATGGGTGTCGAATGACAGCGCGATCACGGAGCCCCCATCCTTCATGTGGGGCACCGCTTCCCGGGTGACCGTGGCCAGCGAGGCGCAACTGATCTGGTAGGACTTCATGACATCCGGCATCGAACTGGTATGGAATTCATTTCCCATGCAGGTCTTGGGGTTGGCGTAGGCAATGGAATGAACCACGCCTGCCAGTGGGCCGAGTCCTTCGAACAAGACCTGAACCTGATCTTCCTTGGAGACATCGCAAAAACGCAGATCGAGGGCGGATTTTTCCGCCTGGGAAATCAATTTGCTGGGATCCAAGTATCGTTTTTTCACCACTTCGTTCTGAACGGAGTAAATCACCTTGCCGCCAAGATGTTCAATGGTTCTGCCGATAAAATAAGCGATGGACTGGGGATCCAGGAGCCCCATCACCAAGTAGGTTTTTCCAGATTCAATCATGATATGCCTCCTATTCGTTCTTCATAACGGTTAACCCGGAACAGGTCAAGAATCGATGACACTGGCGTCCCATAGGGCCGCCAAGGCTGAAGCGGTTTAGACTGAAGACTGAAGGTAATACACGAATCGATGGAACAGGAATTATCGTAAATGACATGACGTGAAATTAAACAAGATTATGCGAATTTCCTTACAGTCTTCAGCCTTCGGCCTTCTAACCTGCGTCCTATGGGACGCTACTGAATCGATGATTAAGATTCTGGGTCTTAGGGTGAGTTCATGTTAGCCTTTTCACCATGATTTGTTTGATCTGTGTTGTCTGCATGATTTTTGGGTGCCTTCCGGCCATGGCGGCAAATTCTGCCGCAGGGATCCGGGTGTATGCGATTGAGCCAGCCAGTTTTGATTATGTCTTTACGGCCATTGCGTCTTCCTCCGCCACGAACCCGGTGCTTTCCTTCAACCATCGTGGCGGCCGCACGTTCTTTGTTCGTCCCGGGGAACGGCTGGGTGACTATGAAGTCAGCAATTTTCAGCCGGTGATCACCCAGGTGTTCAATCCCGCCATCAAAATGAACCAGGAGCGGAAAGCGGGACGGGTTACACTCTGTGCGACCAACCAGCCAGCCATCGTCATGGAACTGGGGAAACGTCTTCCGCAGCCCGGCTGGATGGCCTATCTGGTTAACCTCGTCGATGGGAACTGGTGGAGCGTGAAGGAGGGGGATACGGTCGTGACGGGTGCGCAGGCGCTTTGGATCGGTCCCGTGAACAGTAATTCAGTGATCCTGGTTTCGGCGGGGAAGACGAACGAGGCCCCTGTGATCACGGGAGACGAGACGGATCAACTTGCCGCCTTGTGGGACTCACGGATTCGGAAGCGATCCGGCGCCAAGGCGGAAGAGGAGTTGATGGCTGCTGAGGAGCCCGACAATTCATGGATGGATGCGGCGAAGGCACCGGCCCCGCAACCCGTAGCCCGGCCAGTGTCAACCACGGTGGTCATGCAGTATCCGTCCCGGACGTTTTTCGGAACGGATTATTCCTGTCCCGTGGAATATACGGTTCTTCCCGGGATCTGGAGTTCATCGGGGCATCTCATCCGGCCGACGATGGTGATTCCTCGCCGGTTTGAAACCCGTTCATCAGGCCTGTCAATAGAAGTCCGGTAAGGAAGAGATGTCGGAAAAATTAAGTGATAGTTTAATATTTAGTCTGACAATTGAGTTATGATACGGTTGAGTCAGAGTAGTAAATGTATAGAGAAGGTAAGGCGATGCGAGGTTTATTGAATGGATAGACGACCCATAGGAATAGATTTGTTCTCTGGTGCCGGGGGTATGTCATTGGGGTTTGAGCAGGCCGGATTTGATATCGCCGCTGCCGTGGAGATCGACCCGATCCATGCTGCGGTGCATCATTACAATTTTCCCGGAACCACTGTCATGGCGAGGTCGATTGTAGGGTTAACCGGGCAGGAGGTGCGAGAGCGTGCGGGGCTCGGGAAGAAAGTGGTCGATGTCGTTTTCGGAGGTCCGCCATGTCAGGGGTTTTCTCTCATCGGGCACCGGGTTTTGGATGATTCCCGAAACACACTCGTGAAGGAATTTGTCCGATTGGTCGCCGAACTAGGGGCAAGAACGTTCGTTTTCGAGAACGTCAAAGGTCTGACAATCGGCAAACATCGTGTGTTTCTCGATGCCTTGATTACTGCGTTTGAGGATTCGGGGTATCGTGTGCATATCCCCTGGAAAGTCTTGAATGCGATGAATTATGGCGTTCCGCAAGACCGACAACGCCTTTTTCTGCTCGGCGCGGAAAAGGGCGGAACACTTCCCGACTACCCTGATGAGACCAGCACGATGGAAAAGGATCTGTTTGGCGGGGGACAGAAGAAGCCGACGCCAACGTGTTTCGATGCTCTTTCGGATCTACCCAATGTCGAACAATGGGACGATCTCATGACGTCAGACTCGGTGGAAATCAAAACCCGTGGAGTTCTAACGGACTACGCTCGTGAATTGCGGTGTTTAAGTGATAATGCATGGCATTTCGGGACTATTCGAAACTGGCAACCAAGCCTGCTGACGTCAAGTATGCGAACAGTGCATACCGATATATCGAAGAAGCGATTCGCGGCGACGAAGGAAGGTGAAATTGAGCCGGTATCGCGATTCTTCAAGCTGTCGCGAAGCGGCGTCTGCAATACACTTCGCGCGGGCACGGATGCCTCCAGAGGCGCCTTTACCAGTCCACGGCCCATTCATTATGCTTTCCCCCGGTGCATCACGGTGCGCGAAATGGCCCGCCTCCATGGGTATCCGGATTGGTTCCGTTTCCATGTCACGAAGTGGCATGGAGCGAGACAGATCGGGAATTCAGTTCCGCCACCCCTTGCCAGGGCTGTCGCCCGTGCGATCATGCAGGCTCTTGGTATCGTGCCGGAACGGCCTTCCCAAATTATCACTCCGGGAAATCCGGAACTTCTCTCGATGAAAATGGGCGAAGCGGCAGATTATTGGAAAGTCCCAGTCCCCATCGGCAAGCGTGACCGCAAGAGTGGCTTGCGTAAGCGCAAGCAATTGGAAATCGAGATAACAGTCCCGGCATCGTTGAGGAGAGCGTCATGAAGAGGAAGAAATCGACGGACAACAGATATGCTTTGTTGATAGAGAGTATTTTCCGGGGCGGGTACAAGGCGGGGGCGAAAGAAATCCCCTTCCATCGCGACGAATTGACTGCAACGGCGAAACGGTTGCGCATCACGTTGCCAAAAAACCTAGGCGACGCAATCTGCTCTATTCGTTACAGAATGGCATTGCCTGGTGCAATTGCGAGGACTCAGCCTGAGGGGAAGGAGTGGGTGATCGAAGGTCGCGGCAAGTCGCTGTATGCATTCCGTTTGGTCGCTATTAATAGAATTCTTCCGAATCCACAATTGGCGCCAATCAAAATCCCTGATGCTACTCCCGAAATTGTTTCGGCTTATGCCCTTTCCGATGAACAGGCGGTTTTGGCGAAAGTGCGCTACAACCGGCTTCTTGATATTTTTCTGGGTGTCGCGGCCTATTCGCTACAAAACCACCTTCGAACGACGGTTTCAGGCCTCGGCCAAGTAGAGATAGACGAGATATACGTCGCCATCGACAAACGAGGCCGTCAATACGTCCTGCCTGTTCAGGCGAAGGGAGGCAATGACCGTCTCTCGACTGTTCAGACAAGGCAGGATATGGCCTGTTGTGAGGAGAAGTTTCCGCAACTTCTTTGTCGGGCAATATCCGTACAATTCATTAAGGACGATTTGATTGCCTTGTTTGAACTCTCCCGGTTCGGGGATGATATCCGCATTACCGAGGAACGGCACTATCAATTGGTGCCTGCCTCCCAGATTACGAGGGAAGATCTCCGCGCATACGATGTTTGATTCTGGCAGGATGGGAATGATGACCGAAAAATTACCCATCTACGAAATCGAGTCGGCGTTGGTGAAGGCGGCCTCAGGGTCGCTTCGCAGGGTGGTGATTCAGGCGCCTACCGGCTCCGGAAAATCCACACAGGTTCCTCAGATGCTGGTCGATAGGGGCCTGATTCCTGCCGACAAGCAGGTGATCATCCTTCAGCCGCGACGGCTGGCAGCCCGGTTGCTGGCGACGCGGGTGGCGGCGGAGCGGGGGGGCTCTATCGGGGGCGAGGTGGGGTACCAGATTCGGTTCGAGGATCGGACGGGGGCTGGAACCAGGATTGTTTTTGTGACCGAGGGGATCCTGCTGCGGCGGCTGATCAGCGATCCCCTGCTTCAGAATGCCGGGGCGATCCTTTTTGATGAATTTCATGAGCGACACCTGTTCGGCGATATTACCCTGGCGCGGGCGCTCCAGCTTCAGAAAACGTCCCGGCCAGACCTGATGCTGGTGGTGATGTCGGCCACCTTGGACAGCGCGGCGGTGGAGCAGTACTTGAATCCTTGCACGACGCTCAAGTCGGATGGTCGGATGTATCCGGTGCGGATGGAGTACCTTGAGCGGGCGGTGGACGCCAATCGCATTCCGGTGTGGGAGACGGCGGCGGCGGAGACTGCGCAACTGCTGCGCCGCGAGCCGGAGGGGGATGTGCTGGTGTTCATGCCCGGTTCCTATGAGATCAACCGGACGATCCAGGCGCTGGGGCTACGGCCGGAAACGAAGGGATGCGCCATCCTGCCTCTGCACGGGGAGCTTTCGCCTCGGGACCAGGATGCCGCCGTGGCGCCGGAGCGACGCCGGAAAATTATTGTGTCCACCAATGTGGCGGAAACCTCGCTCACGATTGAGGGGGTTCGGTTGGTGGTGGACAGCGGCCTGGCCCGCATCGCGCGGTTTGATCCCTACCGGGGGATCGATACCCTGTGGATTGACAAGGTGAGCCGGGCCTCGACTGATCAGCGCGCGGGTCGTGCCGGTCGTATGGCGCCGGGGGTCTGTCTGCGGCTCTGGACGGAGCGCGAACAGAATGAGCGGCCACCCCGGGAAGTGGCCGAGATCCGGCGGGTCGATCTGGCCGAAACCCTGCTGATGCTCAAGGCGTCGGGGTGTGCGGATGCCAAGACCTTTCCCTGGTTTGAGCCGCCGGAGGAACGGGCTCTCGCGCGGGCCGAGACCCTGCTCCGGGATTTGGGGGCTGCGGATGAGCAGTCTGGAATGATCACGGAGACCGGTCGCCGAATGCTGGCATTTCCGCTCCACCCGCGATATGCCCGTATGATGCTGGCGGCGGAAGCGGTTGGCCGGGTGCGGAGTGTCGCACTGATTGCGGCGATGACGCAGGAACGCGGGGTGTTGATCCGGCGGACAGATTCCCGGCAGGAGGAACTCCGCGACCGGCATCTGGGCGAGGAGGGGGTGTCGGATTTCTTTATGCTAATGAAGGCCTGGCGAGAGGCGGAGGCCCATGATTATGGCGTGGAATTTTGCAAGGGTGTGGGAATTCATGCCGGTGCGGCGAGGCAGGCGGGGCGTCTTTATGACATGTTCTGCCGGATTGCACGCGGGCAGGGATTGGTGTTGGAACCGGAGATTGTGGCGGATGACGCGGTGCGGCGCTGTGTGCTGGCCGGATTTGCCGACCAGGTGGCACGGCGGCTGGATGGGGGAACTTTGCGCTGTGAACTCGTTCATGGGCGACGCGGAGTGCTGGAGCGCAATAGCGTGGTACGGCAAAGTCCGTTTGTGGTTGCGGCGGAAGTGCGTGAGGTCGAGGCGGGCGGGGGCAAGGGTGATATGGATGTCCTGCTGTCGCTGGTTACGGCCGTTGAGCCAGGTTGGCTTGAGGAACTGTTTCCCGGCTCGGTGCGGGAGGAGCAGCGCGTCCGGTTCGATGAATCCCGGCGTGTGATTGCCGAGCGGGGCCGGTATTACCACGATCTCGTGCTGGAGATGAAGCGGGGCGGGAATCCCTCCGAGTCGGAGGCCGCGCGGTTGCTGGCGGATGAGGTGGAAGCCGGGCGCTGCACGCTCAAGCACTGGACGGAGGATGTGGAGCAGTGGATCTTGCGGGTGAACCTGTTGAGAAAGTGGTGTCCGGATCTGGATTTTCCCGGGATTGAAGCCGAGGATCGACGCCTGATGCTGGAGGAAATTTGCCACGGGGCCTTCAGCGTCAAGGAGGTTAAGGATCGTCCGGTGTTTCCGGTGGTGAAAGCCTGGCTCGATGGGCGCCGGCAATCGGTTCTGGATAAACAGATGCCCGAGCGTCTGGAACTGCCCGGGGCGCGCAAGGTCAAGGTGGTCTATTCAGAGACCAATCCACCGATGGTGGCGGCACGGATTCAGGATCTTTACGGGGTGGAGGACAGCCTTCGGATCGCGATGGGGCGGCAAGTTCTGACGATCCAGGTGCTGGCGCCCAATTACCGGCCCGTTCAGGTCACCTCCGATCTCACCACCTTCTGGCGCGAGGGCTATCCCAAGGCGAAGAAGGAACTCCAGCGCAAGTATCCCAGACACCAGTGGCGGTAAAAACGCCATCTAAACCGGTTTAGATGGCGAAAATGAGGTTTATTCAGGGTAGGGAGGCCTTCTGCTCGCTCCTTTCTGGAGCCGGCCGTCCCCGGCCGGTAATGGAAGGGAAGCCCAAAGGACCACCGGCGGAGACCGCCGGCTCCAAGTCCCCCAACATGCCGTGTCTCCATACAGCAATTCTCATTATGGCCGCTGGGCAATGTCAAAGACCGGCTAAAGCCGGTACACCAACGCCGGAATGCGATATTTTTCTACCCGTTGGTGTACCGCCTTCAGGCGGTCTTCGGCCATAGTGAGAATTGCTGGTCTCCATA
>CAZOZF010000085.1:0-11877 GCA_964584205.1 uncultured Verrucomicrobiota bacterium | reverse complement strand
AGATTGATCCCGAACTCAATCTTGAGTTTTTGTTCCGTCACGGCTTTCAGCCGGGTTTTATGAAATACAGCCGCATTGTTCACCAGAATATCCAGTGTCCCTGCCTGCTTCACCGCTCCGGCCATCAGGGATCGGCAATCCGCCTCGGAGTCGATCGCCTCCTTCACCACCCAGGCCTTGACTTCAAGCCCTCGCAGCCTCCGGGCAAGCTGTTCGGCCGACTGGACGGACCGGCTGCAATGGATAACAACATGGCAGCCTTCAGCGGCAAGGGCCTCGCAGACCGCCTTCCCGATCCGAACCGCCCCGCCCGTGACCAATGCCGTCTTTCCCCGAAGATTCATGCTGTCTCCTTTATGTCAGGGCTGCCTTCATGCCGGGAATGGTGACTGCGCCTTCATACAGCGCCTTCCCCACAATGACTCCCTCCAGATTGGGAAGATCCATTGCGGCCAGTGCGGTAATATCCCGACAGGTCGAAATCCCGCCGGAGGCGATAACCTTCGCCTTCACGGCGAGGCAAAGCGTACGAACGCCCTCGATATTGGGTCCGGTCAGCATACCATCCGTGGCAGTATCCGTGTAGATAAGGGTGCTCACTCCCAGATCCGAGACCCGCCTGGCCAGATCCACGGCAAGGGTGTCCGTTGTCTCGACCCAGCCTTTGACCTGAACCCGTCCATTACGCGCATCAATCCCGACGGCCAGGCGATCCCCGAATTGCTTCACCAATGCCGCGAGGGCCTCTGGATCGGCGCAGGCCCGCGTCCCCAGCACCACACGCCGAACACCCGCATCCAGCATGAGTTGAATATCCTCATCGGTACGGAGCCCCCCGCCGAACTCAACCGGTATCGGGATGGCGGCAACGATCTCCCGCACCACATCATGATGGACGGGATGTCCGGCAAAAGCGCCGTCCAAATCCACCACATGAAGCCAATCCCCACCGGCATCCGCCCAATGCCGGGCCATCGCCACAGGATCGTCTGAATACACGGTCACGGCGTCGGCACGGCCCTGCCGCAACCGGACGCATTGGCCGCCCTTCAAGTCAATCGCCGGATAAAGTTTCATCATGGTCTGCCCCGGCGTTTCAAATGGCCCCTTTGCTTGACGGCACGCCTTGAACACGGGAATCCTTGTGACAGGCTTCGCCCAGCGCCCGCGCCACGGCCTTGAAAATAGCCTCGTAGGCGTGATGGGGTTCCTGACCGTAAAGCTGGGCAATATGGAGATTCAGCCGGGCTTTCACGGTAAAGGCCTGAAAGAATTCCCGAATCAGGATCAGGTTGAAATCCCGGATCTTCCGGGTTCGGTTGGCCACCTCATAGACCAAATAGGGCCGGCCGCCCAGATCCACAACAGCCCGGCTGAGCGCATCATCCATCGGAATGTAGGACCACCCGTACCGGACAATCCCTTTACGATCTCCCAGCGCCTGATCAAGGGCATCCCCCAGCACAAGGCCGAGATCCTCGACCGTGTGATGATAATCCACCTCCAGGTCGCCCGTCGCCTTCACCGTCAAGTCCATCAGGGAGTGCTTTGAAAAAAGCTCCAGCATATGGTTCAGGAAAGGCATTCCTGTTTCCACAATACTGATGCCCTTCCCGTCAATCGTCACCGTCACCTTGATATCCGTCTCACGCGTCTTGCGCGCCACCGTTGCCGTTCGTTTTTTCATATCAACCCTCCCAGAACCTGTAACAATCGATCCACATCCTCATCCGTCCCCACTGTAATCCTCACATAATCGCCAGTCCGCTCACCGGGGAAATGCCGGATCAGGATTCCCTCAGCCTTCAACGCCTCAAAAAGCACAGAAGCGGCTTGGCCGGCGGGTTTTGCCCAAAGAAAGTTTGCCTCAGAGGGGCAAACCGTAAATCCAAGCCCTTCTAATTCAGCGGAGAGCCGCTGCCGGGTCGCCTTGATCCGCTCCGCATTATCCCGCATAGTCGCCTGGTCCTTGAGTGCCGCCGTGGCCGCAACCTGGGTTAACCGGTTCAGGTTGTAGGAATCCTTGATCTTGAACAGGGCGGAAATCAGCGGCTCAGGCCCCACCACATACCCGCACCGGAGCCCGGCCAGCGAATAGGATTTCGACAGCGTGCGCATGACCAGCACATTCGGCATGGTTTTCGCGAGATCCATGCAACTCTCCCGCGCAAAATCCACATACGCCTCATCCACCAATACCACGCCTGAAAAACGACTGCAGAACGCGCTGACTTTGGCCTTCGGAAACAGCATACTGGTTGGCGCATTCGGGTTCGCCAGGAAAAACAGGGAAGCCGGCTCCGGATCACGGGCGGGCCACTCGAAAGAATCCGTCAGCCCGCACGCCACGCCGGGCACCGCACGGATCGCGGCCAACACCGGGTACAGCGAGTAAGACGGCATAAAATAGCCGATGGCGCCATCGTCCTCCACAAAGGCACGGGTACACAGTGCCAGGATTTCATCCGACCCGTTCCCCGCAAACACCTGATCCAAGCCAACCTCATGAAGATCGGCAATCGCCTGCCTCAACCCGGTGCTTGCCGGATCGGGATAAAGCCGCAACGTCTCAACTGGCAACGCAGCCAGAGCCTCAGTCACCCAGGGCGAGGGTGGATAGGGATTTTCGTTGGTATTCAACTTGATCAACCCCGGCCGCCGGAGCTGTTCGCCTGGCGTATAGGCCTCCAGGGTTCGAACCGATTTTCTGATCAACGAATTATTCATCACACTTCAAACCTCATTCGGGCGGCTCGCGCGTGGGCATCCAAACCCTCCACCCGTCCAAACGCCTCAATCACCGGCAGGGTCTCCTGCAGGTCGGCGCGGGTAAAGGCCATGAAGCTGGTCCGCCTCCGGAAATCATCGACTGTCAGCCCGGAATACATCGCCGCCGTCCCCCCCGTGGGCAGGACATGACTGGGCCCGGCCACAAAATCGCCGGCCGACTCGGGCGTCCAGACACCGACAAACACGGCTCCTGCGGCACGCACCTTACGCAGCCAGTTTCGCGGCTCACGCACCATGATCTCAAGGTGTTCGGGGGCAAACTGGTTGCACAGTTCCATTCCGTCGCCGATCGTGTTCACCACGACCACGAGCGTCCCCTTCTCCAACACTTTGAGAATCGCCTGCCTGCGCCCGAGAGTCCCGGCCTGTTTCACGAGCTGATCACACACCTTGTTGGCCAACACGGCCGAGTTGGTTACCAGAAGGGCCTTCTCATGGCCGGTGCCGTGCTCGGCCTGTGACAACAAATCTGCGGCCACGCACTCGGCGGGAGCGGTTTCATCCGCCAGGATGGCAATTTCACTCGGCCCGGCCACCAGATCCAGGGCCACATCCCCATAGACCAGTTTCTTGGCCGCCGTGACATAGGCGCCGCCGGGCCCCACAATCTTCTGAACCTTGCGAACGGTTTTGGTGCCGTAGGCCATCATGCCGATCGCCTGAATGCCACCCACCCGGTAGATTTCCGTGGCGCCCGCCATCTCCAGCGCAAAGAGTATGTAGGGATTCACCCGACCGGTGCTGTCAGACGGGGTACACACCACGATTTCCTGAACGCCCGCCACCTTGGCCAGGGTTACTGTCATAAAAACAGACGACACGAGCGGAGCCTGTCCACCGGGGATATACACCCCCACCCGGTCGAAGGGGACAAACTGTTCGCCCAGTTCCCCCCCCTTGGGACTGAAAATCTTCCAATCCTTTTTCATGCCGGCCCGGGAAAAAGTCATCACCCGCTTGTAGACTTCACGGGCGGCATTCCGGAACTGGGGATCCACCGTATCGCGCGCCTCCGCCAGTTCCGCCTGGGTGACCCGAAGATCGGACAACTTGAGCGAAACTCCATCGTACTCCTCGACGTACTTCAGAACGGCGATATCGCCATTGAGCCGGATATTCTCCAGGGCTTCCCGGGCGGTCGTTTCTGCGACGGGATCGAACGCAGGCCTCTTGAGGAATGAGGCGACAACGCTGCCCGGCTTGTCGGGCGACCATTTTTCAATTTTAATTTCCATGTTGCTCTTCCTCCCCTTGGTCATATTTCCAAAAAACAATTCTGACATGCCCCTCGACCGGACCCTCACCCCAATTCCCGCGCCCGGCTCGCAAGCCCCTCACGAAGGCGGAATCCAAAGACGCGATGCCGCTGGGCTGATCCAGCAATACATGCACCACGCCTCCCTTCCGATCCATTCCGACCGATGCCGTTGCGGAAATCGGGGTCAGCCCCGTTTCCTGAATCGGTATCGCGCGCAATCCCGGCGCTTCAAAGTTCCGGGCTTTCAGTCCGTCTTCAATCTCGATTTGGAGGCCCGGTCGCGGCGCCGCCAACCCACCGGAAAAAACAACAGGCCGTAGACGATCCGGCTCAAACCCCGGGGACTCCAGAGTCGCCATTCCGGCTCCGGTCGGGGAGGGCACGACCGCCAACTTCATCTCCAAATACAGAGGCTCCCGCTCCCGCGGCTTCAACACCAACCCCGGGCTCTTCTGCGGCGTCACAGCAACAGCCGCCTTTTTACTAAATCCATCCGCCGTCGGCAATGGCATCAATACGGGCGACCAGGCAGAGCCATCCACACCCTGAATCGTTCGGAGATACCGGAACACAGGCGGCTTGCGCAGAGGATCGCGCCCGGACGACATCGTCCCTCGCGGCCATGCCAGCCAGGGAAGGATCCACAACGCCAGTCCTCCGACAATCACCAGCATCAGGTTTTTCCACGGCATCGGAATGATATAGGGATTGGACACAACCATTACCTTTCCGGGGGGCGTGTTGCCAGGTTCACTTCGCGAAAACCGGCTTCCGATGCCATATCAAAGAGTTTAACAATCGTGTCGTGCTTCACCGTGCGATCCGCCTCGATCATCAGCGGCAGGTTTGCCTTCTGGCTCCACGCCGTGGCCAGGGCCGAACGCAGGGCATCCATTTCGGAGGCTTCCCGGCCCAGATAGCGTTGATCATCAAAGAAAAAGATCTCGTCCCGGTCGGATCGTCCCGCCATCGGCAACGACAGCACCGCAAGGGTATGACCATAATGGCGACCATCGGTGAAGGATATTTCCGGAAGTTGAATCACCACCCCGGGCTGGAGCACGTTCGGGGCGAGAAAGTACAAATAAGCGGAAACCAGCAGAACAAAACTCACCCAGGGTGCCGCCGTGACAAGCCCCTGATCCAGGCGATTCACGGGCCGGTAATGCCGGAACCCCTGCACCGTCCATCCAATCGTCTTGGGCGTTTCGCGCTTGATCATTCGTCCTTCTCCGGAACCGGTTCGTCGCGAACAATCGAGGTCCCCGCCATAAAGGCGATGAGATCGGACGCCGATCGCTCCATATCAATCACAATCTTCTCCACTTTCCCGACCAGAAAACTGAAGGCGATGTAACACGGAGCCGCCACTGCCAGACCGACTGCCGTCGTCACCAGCGCCTGCATCAGACCGGACATCACGTCCACCGGCTGAACCAGGGGTGCGGCCAGCTTCATCGCCTGAAGGGACTTCATAAGCCCCAGTACGGTACCCAGCAGCCCGAAGATCGGAGCCACCTGAGCTACGGTTGCCAAGAGGGACAAGCGCCGCTCCATTCGGGAGATTTCCGTCCGTCCGGCATTCTCAATAGCCGTCCGAATGGATTCCTTGTCCGCCTGCCGGTTCAGGATGGCGGCCCGCACAATGACCGCCACCGGGCCGGGCGTGTCATCACAGATGGCGAGGGCCTCATTCACATTACCGCGGCGAAGATTGTTGCAGATTCCGGCGATGAAGTCCTCCGACTTGATCCGGGCCCGGTGCAGGCTCAGGAGCCGTTCCAGAAAAAGGATCAGGGCGGCCAGGCCGCATCCTACAATGATCCATGCAATCAATCCACCTTGCCGTAACAGTTCAAACATAAGCCACCTCTCACCAGACCCAATGCTCGGATCGGATCTGTTCAATCCGCTTGCGGGCGTCACCGCTGGCCGGAACCCGCGCATCCACCACGCGCTCCAGCACCTTAACGGCGCGCTTCCAGTTTTTTTCCAATTCCAAAATATCCGCTGCTGAAAAAGCCGCCTTGGTAAACCAGATGGCTTCTGAAACTGACCCTTTTCCAGCCAGATACCGGATCACGACCCGGGTGTAATACTGCTCGATAGCCTCGGTCCGGCGTCCCAGCTTATCATAACATCGCCCGATCTTATACTCCGCCTGAAGCTCCAGATCAAACGTCGTTCCCGGACTCCGCGCCACGGAGCGGTAGGAGGACACCGCCTCGTCATACCGCTGGGGATCCGCGGCGCCCAGGGTAAACTGGCAATCGCCCCGTCTTCCCCAGGCGGCGCTGACCAGAGTGCTGTTTGGAAACTTGGCAATCAGATCGTCAAACACCAGAATCGCCCGCGAGAACTCGCCCAGTTCACTCAAGGAATCCCCCTGAAGGAATCGGGCCTCGGCCATGTGCTCACTGCCGGGATAGGCACGGGCCATCCGGGAGAAAATATCCACGGCCCGCAGGTACTCCTTCTGCTTCATCGCGGAGCGCCCTGCCCAGAGGAGCGCCTTTTCCGCCAAGGCATCCTTGGGTGCCTTTTCCGCAAGTTTAATGAACTGGGTTTCGGCCTCGGCATAATGTCCATGATTATAGGCGTATTCCCCGATCCAGAATATCACGCCGGGCGTCCATTCGCTGTCTGGATAACTCACGACAAACGCTTTACAGACTTTCAGCGACTCCGCCTCCTGGCCGCGCATATAAAGCGCCCACCCTCTCATAAAATAAGCCTGTGGCGCCACGCGATTGGTCGGAAAATCAGTGACGACCCGGGTGAAATCCTTGAGCGCGGTGTCGATCTCACCGACCTGATAAGCCACCAGGCCATGACGGTGAAGGGCTTCCGCGAACAAGGCGCCTGAGGGATAGATGGCCATCACATCCGAATAGGCCGCCAAAGCCGCCCGCATAAAGGATGGCCCCTGCTCTTCCTTGAGTTCCGCAATTCGGAGCAATGCCCGTTCAGCCAGAGGACTGTCGGAATAACGGCGAATCAGCTCCCTGAATCGTTCCTCAGCAGGACCCCATTGTGACTGCCGGGCCAAGCTCTCTCCATACTGAAATAATACCTGCGTTGTCAGCACACCGGCGGGAAATTCAGCCAGGATGCGTTCATACGCCGCCCCTGCAATCTTGAACTGGGAATTGGCGAACAGCGCATCAGCGGACTTGACCAGAAGCGACTCACGACCCGCCGGATCGGAAACCAGCCCCGCTGCCTTGTCGAACATCACGGAGGCCTCGGCGTACCGCTGCAGGGCCCACAGGGCAAGACCCCGTCCCCGAAAAGCCTGAAGCCGACCCGTCGGATCCGTGAAGGTCTCAAGGTAGTATTGGTATTCTTCAGCCGCTTTTTGAGGTTGGTTCATGGCGTGACATGTCCCCGCCAGTTCCAACTGAAGGACCCCTGAGATCGAGTCATCCGTCAACTGGGCAATCACAGGACGAAGCTTCGCCTCGCCCGCAGCGAGCTTACCCTGCCGCAGCAACCACCGCCCCCATAAAGCCTGGCCGCGGTTTTTTAAATATTGAGTCGGGGCGAGATCCACGCTTCGCGCCGCAGAGGTTACGGCCGCCTCAAGATTGGTTTGAACCGCGTTCACCTCGCTCAAATTCATCCAGGCCAGGGCACGACGATCCTGTCGCATCGCGGAATCATTGGCCACCAGGTTGAGAAGGTTCCAGGCCGCTTCCCATTTTCCGTCGGCTACCAGCGCCTTGGCCAACCACAGCTTTCCATCCTGAACAGCGGCCGTCGCGGGCATTCGCTTTACCAGCCGATCCAAAACCTCTCGAGCCTTGACCGCATTCCCTTCCCCAAGCAGGGCCTGTCCCCAGTCCAGAAGGTTGGCGGAACCTTCCTCCGTATTCCCGTACTGGCGGTCATAATGCTCAAAGACGGCCAGGGCCGCTTCACGCCGCCCCTCCTTGAGATTACACCAGGCTTCCAACCGGGAGGCCGGAGGAATCAGGCCACTTCCGGGAAACCGGGCGGAAAACCCCCGTATTTCAGAGAAGGCCGCGGCCACGCCGCCTGCCTCATACTGTGCCACGGCATGCCAATACACGAGGGCGCCAGGCTGGGTCGTGGGCGTCCTGATCCCCATCTCATCAATCTTCTGAAGCATGTCTTTGAACCGGTGCTGACCGTGAAGTGCCCGCGCCAGCAGAACCATGGCGTCGCCCCGGCTGGAAACGGATCCCTTGTTCTCCTTCAAAATGATTTCGGCTTGGCGCTGGGCAAGATCATATAACCCGTCTTCCAGCGCAACCTGAGCCACCGTCAAGGGATTCACTTCAGGCTCTCCCGCCAGACCGGTCCCGACCGCCAACCACCCCAAAATTAAAATGAGTCGCATGCCATTCATTCCATATGTTTCCGTAAAGCCTGCCCTGTATAGGACGCCTCGCACCGGGCCACCTCTTCCGGTGTGCCCACGGCGATGATCTGTCCACCATCTTCCCCGCCTTCGGGCCCCAGATCAATCATGTAATCACATCGCTTGATGACATCCAGGTTATGCTCGATCACCAGAACCGAATTCCCGGCATCCCGAAGCCGTTCAATGACATTCAGGAGTCGCTCGATGTCGGCAAAATGAAGCCCGGTCGTGGGCTCATCCAGGAGATAAAGGGTCTTCCCCGTCGCCTGTCGACTGAGTTCCGAGGCCAACTTCATGCGCTGGGCCTCGCCGCCCGAAAGCGTTGTGGCCGACTGGCCCAGTTGAATGTAGCCCAGACCGACCTCTGACAAGGTGCGCAGCTTCCGCTCAATCGCGGGAATATTCATGAAGGCGTCCAGCGCCTCGTCAATGGTCAGGTTCAGCACCTCGGCGATGCTCCTGCCCCCGTAATGAACTTCCAGCGTTTCCTTGTTGTAGCGCAATCCGCCGCACTGCTCGCAGGTAACATAGACATCCGGAAGGAAATGCATTTCAAGGCGGATGATTCCGTCGCCCTTGCACGCCTCGCACCGTCCTCCTTTGACATTAAAACTGAACCGGCCGGGCCCATAGCCCCGGACCTTCGACACCGGAAGGGCGGCGAACAAATCCCGGATCGGAGCAAAGGCCCCGGTGTAGGTGGAGGGATTACTGCGGGGCGTCCGCCCGATCGGGGATTGATCGATCACAATCACCTTGTCCAGCTTATCCGCGCCAAGCAACTTCCGATGGGCGCCTGGCAGATCACGCGATCCGTAGATTTTCCGGAACAGGGCACGGCGCAGGATATCATCCACCAGCGTGCTCTTCCCGCTCCCGGATACCCCCGTCACGCACACGAACAGGCCCAGGGGAATCCTGGCATTCAGGTTCTTTAGATTGTTTTCGGTGCACCCGACCAGCTGGAGCCAGTCCGAACCAGGGGCCTTGCGGGTGGGCGGCACTTGAATGACCAGTTCCCCGTTCATATATTTGGCCGTGAGCGATTCCCGGTTCACCAGCAATTGCGGCACCGTTCCCTGGTGGATGACCTGTCCACCATGACGCCCCGCCCCGGGCCCGAGATCAATGACGCAGTCCGCCGCCCGAATCGTCTCCTCATCATGCTCCACCACAACCACCGTATTGCCCAGATCGCGAAGCTGTTTCAAGGTATTGATCAGCCGTTCGTTATCCCGGTAATGAAGCCCGATACTGGGCTCATCCAGCACATACAGGACGCCGACCAACCGCGACCCGATCTGGGTCGCCAACCGGATCCGCTGGGCCTCGCCGCCCGACAAGGACCCGCTCTCCCGATCCAGCGTCAGGTAGTCAAGCCCCACATCGGCCAGGAATTGAAGCCGCTCCCGGATCTCCTTGATGACCTCGCCGGCAATCTTCTTTTCCTGTTCCGAGAGAACCAGAGTCTGAAGAAAAGCCAGGGCATTGCGGACCGACAGGCGCGTGAGATCCACAACGGACTGTCCCGCAACCGTGCAGGAGAGAATCTCGGGACGTAACCGGGCCCCCTTGCAGGTGGGACAGGACTGCTTGCTCATGTAATCACGCAACCGCTGCCGGGTGAAATCGCTGTCGGTCTCCGTATAGCGCCGGGCCAGGTTCGGAAGCACACCTTCAAACGGTTTTTCGTATTTCCGGAACGACCCGCCCCGCCAATACCCGAAGGTCATATCCTTGTCGCCCGAGCCATGCAGGAGAAGACGGCGCACATCCTCCGGAAGATCCTTGAAGGGCGTCTCCAGGCTGAATTCACACTGCTTGGCAACCGCCCGAAGCAGTGCCTTGTAATACAGGATCAACCGGCGGCCTCCGCGCCGCCACGGCGGAATGGCTCCATCCTCGATCGAGAGTTCCGGGTTGGGCACGACGAGTCCCTCATCGAAGATCAGTTTGCTTCCCAGCCCGGAACAGTCGGGGCAGGCGCCATAGGGACTGTTGAAGGAGAAGTGGCGCGCGGTAAGCTTTTCAAAACTCACTCCGCAATCCGGACACGCATGTTTCTCGGAATACAGCTTTTC
The DNA here is from genome assembly GCA_964584205.1 of uncultured Verrucomicrobiota bacterium. Lineage (GTDB taxonomy): Bacteria > Verrucomicrobiota > Kiritimatiellia > CAIKKV01 > CAITUY01 > JAABPW01. The sequence goes on along the minus strand of CAZOZF010000085.1, from coordinate 1,361 downwards.
AGTCCACCCCGTTTCCGTGTCGGCCTGGAACAGCACAATCAGAACCCCGCCGCCTTCTTTCAGGGCCAGCTCCACGGAATCGTTCAACCGCGACCGGATCTTGTCGGTAATCACCAGGCGATCCACCACCACATCCACATTGTGCGCGGTTTTTTTATTCAGGGCGGGAATCTTGTCCAACTCCACCAAATCCCCATCCACCCGAACCCGGACGAATCCCTGTTTACGAACCTTCTCAAACACGGCCTCATGCAGCCCCTTTTTGCTCCGCAGCAGGGGCGCCAACACCGCGACTTTCGTCCGGGGTGGATGCTGCAGAATCTGCTCAACAATCACCTCGGCGGACTGGCCCGAAACGGGCTTACCACAATGCGGACAATGGGGATGCCCGACATTGGCATACAGCAAACGGAGGTAATCATGAATCTCTGTTGTGGTGGCGACGATAGACCGGGGATTGGATCCCGCCGTGCGCTGCTCGATCGAAATGGCGGGCGAGAGCCCCTCCACGTAATCCACGTCAGGCTTCTGCATCTGGTTCAGAAACTGACGCACATAGGCCGACAGGCTCTCCACATAGCGGCGTTGCCCCTCGGCGAAAAGGGTGTCGAATGCCAGCGAAGACTTCCCGGAACCGCTCAATCCGGTAATGACCGTCAGGCTGTTACGGGGAATCCGGACCGTGATGTTCTTGAGGTTGTGCTCGCGCGCGCCCGCAATGATGATGTGATCGCGACTCATAAGGGCATCTAAGCTACGCATTTTCACGACATGCGTCGAGCCCGGAATGCGTGATGATGATTCCGGTTTTGAATTTCAACCAAAAAAAATATGTTGCAGGGATGAGTCAGTTTCTATAGTGTTTATGCGTTTCAGACCGGACATTCGGCCTGAGGCAAAGAGGTTGGAGTTAGGTGTTTTTGAAGAAGTTTTTAGGAGTACAGACAAGGTGAATATTTACGTTGGAAATCTGCCGTATCAAACAACTCAGGACGATCTGCGCGCACAATTCGAACAGTATGGCGTGGTGGAGTCCGTCAACATCATTCAGGATCGCGAAACAGGCCGCTCGAAAGGGTTCGGCTTCGTGGTCATGCCTGATAGCGCAGGAGGCCAGAAGGCCATCGATTCTCTGAACGATGTCGACATGGGTGGTCGCAAAATGAAGGTGAACGAAGCCCGTCCCCGCGCTGAAGGTGGGTCCGGTGGTGGTGGCGGTGGTGGCGGCGGCGAACGTCGCTGGTAACTGACCGCTTTTCTAGAAAAGTGATCAAAAGGCCGGGGTGAAAACCCCGGTCTTTTTTTGTGGTCCTTCCGGGTATCCCGGGTGTTTTTTCATTGGTCTCTATCCACATCTGCCC
>CAZOZF010000084.1:0-12141 GCA_964584205.1 uncultured Verrucomicrobiota bacterium | reverse complement strand
CTAAAGGATCAAAAATGGCGACCGATATTGACACCTTATTGACACCTACTTTTCGAATGACGGATCTCCTCCAACATTTTTCGTGATGGCAAACCTCCGAGACCCCTGCCCTTGCGAATAATCGGCACCGATAATCGCTCAAGGCCTGGTTCAATCGGCCCGGCCCTGCTTTACATGTCGCTCGGTTCGGCAGCGCTCGAGATCACAATTGAAAAATTTTCTCCCTCTATCGAGACTGTCTCCAAAACGTTGCATATGGGTTGCAGCGGATAAATAAGGAGAGGTGTCATGGAGAATGAGCTGGTCAAGAAACTGATCGAGGCTGTGTTTGCTGCCCCACCGGCGTTACAGGAAAAAGCGCTGGGGGTGCTGCGAGGCGAAACACCGGTTCAGGCAATGGCGGCTGTTCACGAGCCGTACGTGACGTTGAAAGTCTGCGCGAAGGCGATCGGCATTTCTACTACGAGTTTGTGGAGGTATCAGATCCCCAGGAACAAACTTGGGGGCAGTCCTAAATTCCGAGTCTCGGAAGTGGCGACATATCTTGAGTCAAAAGAGTTCCGCGCCGTTTCAAAGCGGCTCCGGGAAGAAAGAGATCGAAAAGCGGGCGAATTCACATAAATCCTAAAATTAACGCGGCCCATGATCCTGGGATACGACACCTCGACACCATTACTGAATTGTTCGACACGCTTCAGTGGCAAAAGTATATTCATCGAGTTGGCCAACAAGACACGACCACATTCTCGACAATGACGATCCAACTCAACAAAAATGGAAAATAAACGACGCGAATGAGGAAACATGCAAAAACCGTTTTACTGAGGGCCACTCGCTTTCTGGGCCACGGTGATCCCGGAACGGCAAAACTCTGGTTCGTGGGTCTGGAAGAAACCGCCCCACTCCAAAATATCTCCGATTTGAACGCCTTACCCGCCAAGCCATTTATCACGCAGGCCGGGTGCGCTGGCACAACAACGGCCGTCTACGCCATTATCAGCAAATTGATCGTACGCCTTCAGGGTGACACCACACCGGACGCCTGGCGCTCGTATCGCGACAATCGGCTCTTTTCCCGCGGAAGTGAAGCATTTCTCACGAACCTCTACCCGCTTGGCAAAAAGATCGAGATAGACTGGCCACGACAATACCAAAAGTGGCTGGGAATGACCCGGTCGGAATACTACCGCTGGATTCAACAAGACGCGTCAGAGCGATTCAAGTTCCTAAGGGAACAGCACCACCACTACGGTAAACCGTTAACGATTTGTTTTGGAAAGCGGCACTGGCCTCATTTTGCCAAATGCTTTCAATTAGAAAGTAACGGTTTTCGCGATGCAGCCAGATTCCGGTGCTATGAAGACTCAGGAATGGTCATGACTGAGTTTTTCCGGTCAACTAGGATGCCTGACCAAAGTATTGATATGCTTGTAAAATGGATCAATCGCCATGAAATGAACCCATTTCGGCAGTAATATAGCATACGCTATATTTCACTTGCTGTAATTCTTGAATTATGATTCACTCTAAACATGACAGGAGAAGAAATACGCAAGTTACGGAAGGCTATGGCGCTGACACAGCAGCAGTTTGCTGTGAAACTGGGCGTTTCATTTACTGCCGTCAACCGCTGGGAGAAAGGGCACAACGAGCCTCAGCCAGACCGCCTCCTGCGGATTCGCGAACTCCAGGCCGAGTACATGGCGGCCACCGTGACGGGAACTGACAATCCGGGCACCCGGGAGCAACCTGTCCTTCTGGACTTCGAAGGGAACCCGGACGCAGTCAAGTTGGTGGTTGATGCTTACCGGTTGCGGAACGGGCATCTATTCAATAAGGCCTACGGCTTGGAACTCTCACGGGTTGTTCCGCTGCCTCATCAGCGTATCGCTGTCTATGATAACCTGTTACCCCTCTCTCCCATGCGTTTCCTCCTGGCCGACGATGCCGGAGCAGGCAAAACGATCATGGCTGGCCTCTACATTCTGGAGATGTTGAACCGGGGGCGGTTGAAGCGCGTATTGATCTGCTGTCCGGCCGGGTTAGTCTTCAATTGGCAGCGGGAACTCCGGTTTTTCTTTGAGTTGAACTTCACGATTTTGCGCGGCGCAGATTTCCGGGATCGCGATCCTCTTGCGGAAACCGAAGAGCCGTTCTTTATTATGAGCGTGGACACCGCGGCAACCCCGGCAATCCGGGAGCGTTTGGCGAATCCGACTGGTGTCCCGTTTGACTTGGTGGTTTTCGACGAGGCGCACAAGTTGTCCTGGACCGACCCGAATCGGGGCGACAGCAAGACTTTACGTTACCAGCTTGCGGAGGCTCTTACCTGGCGCGTTCCGAATCTCCTGCTCCTGACGGCTACCCCACACATGGGCAAGGAATTCCCCTATTTCGCGATATGGCGCCTCCTTGACCCGGCAGTCTTTTCCACGCCCGAAACGGTGCGAACCCTGACGAATGAGAAAAGGAACCGGCATTTCATCCGACGATTGAAGGAAGAGATGGTCACCTATGACGGGCAACCGATCTATAAACCCCGATTGGCGCAGACCATTCCCGTCACCTTGACCCCGGAAGAGCGGCAGTTCTACGACGCAACAACGGCTTACCTTCAATGGAGTTTTGAGAATAATCGGACGCTCAATCGCAACGCCGCTGCAATGGTGGTCGCGGTGTTGCAACGGCGCTTGGCCAGTTCAACCTTTTCCCTTAGCGAATCGTTGCGCCGAATCAAAAAGAAGCGCCTGGCTCAGCAGGAAACCGCCGAGACAACTCTACCGGCCGAACTGGAGCGGCTGGTAGCACAACTTGACAGCGCCACGGCGGATGACAGCGAACCGACCGAAGAAGGCTCGGAAAGTAGTGAGCGACTGGAAGAACAAGTTCTCGCCGCGATGAGGCCCAAAACAACGACGCAAACCGAGGAGGAACTGCTGCTGATTGACGGCGTTTTGGAATTGGGCCGGCAGGTGAAGGAAGACGCGAAGTTTGCCAAACTCAGGGAACTGATTGACTCGCCCGAGTATCACAATGAGAAAGTCCTGATTTTCACGGAACATCGTGACACTTTACTCTATCTCCAGAGTCAATTTTCAGCGATGGGATACACCGATCGAGTTGCCGCCATACATGGCGGAATGGACGCCATGGAACGGGAGCGACAGCGCGCCTTTTTCATGCCGGTAGAGTTGCGCCCCCAGTTGATGCGGCCGGAAGACCTGGCTCGGGTAAACCCGCCGGCAAACAGTGCGAGCCTGATGGTGGCGACGGATGCCGCCGGGGAAGGTATCAACCTGCAATTCGCCTGGATCATGGTGAATTACGACATCCCATGGAACCCGGCTCGCCTTGAGCAGCGTATGGGACGCCTCCACCGGTTCGGTCAGCGGCATGCGGAAGTCCGTATTTTCAATCTGGTAGCCGAAAACACCCGCGAAGGCGACGTTTTGACGGTGATTTTGGATAAACTGGATGAAGCCCGGCGGGCACTGAGCACGGACAAAGTCTATGATGTGATCGGGCAGCAACTGCCTGAAAGCTCCATCCGTGACCTCTTGCTCGACAGTTTGCTCCACCCACAAGCAGAGCAATGGAAAAAGCAACTCGAGGCCTTACTGGCAACCCAGAAACTCAGGGAGGCGGTTGAGAAAATGCGCCGTCAGGCCTCCCAGTTCGGGGATGTGGGGCGCCGAATCGGGCAACTGAAAGCGGAGTTGGATGTCGAGAACTTCACGCATTTGTTGCCAGCCTATGTTCAGAATTTCGTTGAGAAATGCGCCGAGCCAATGGGTTTTACACTTGCCGGGGATCTTGTCCGTGGGGCGCGCCTCACTTTCGAAACGGCCCAAGCGGCCTGGGTACAGAAGATGGCGCCCAGACTAGTGGATGGGCTACCGGAGTACCTGTCCGTCCGGCGCGAGCCTCCACCTGGCGAATTGCTTGGGGCGCGGGTCCACTTCCTGCGCCCCGGCGACCCCTTCTTCGAGGGACTTTGCGATGAAGTTGTGCAACGGTTTCGAACCGACACCCAGCGTGGCGCGATTTATCGCGATCCGACCGCTCAGAAGCCCTATGGCGTGGCCTTCTACGTGTGCCAAATCGGGGAACTGGCGGATCTGCAAGACCGGGCTAGAACCGGAACTCGCAATCTATTGGATCGACGACTTCTGGCTGTACGGTGGGATGAAGATGGCCAGTTTGAGGTCTGCGCGCCCAATCATTTACTCGCCTTACAGGCGGCCCCAAAGGCAAATCTCTGGAAGGCCAATCGCTTGCTCCGGGGGCCGGAGGAACAAATCCAGCGCTGCGACCTTTATGCGAGGGCGCTGGCGGAGTCGCAATTCCTTCAGCAAGTACGCACGGTTATGCGGGTAGAATCGGAGGCGCGACTGGAAGACCTTGCGCGCGGTTGCGACCTCCGAGCCGCGGAACTGGCGGATCAGCGGGCGGACTATGCACGGAAAAGCCGCGAAGGGAACGCGGTTGCGCTCGCTAAACTGGCAGAAGTTAAGGCCCAACAGGCCCAACTTCAGGATGAGCGCGCGGCCATGTTGTTGAGAGAGCACCGCCGGGCCGAGCTCCTGGACATTGTCTCTTTTGAGCGAGTGGCCGTTGGGCTGGTGATCCCGGATGACAGTGCAGAGGCTCAGGAAATCTACGATCTCAACATCGAGGCCATTGCCGTCCGCGTGGCGCGGAACTTCGAGGTGGACCGCTACAACGCACGGGTGATTGACGTGTCCGCGCCGCACCTGGCGAAGGGCTATGATTTGGAAAGCCACCGGGCGAATGGCGAAATCGTCGCAATCGAGGTGAAGGGCCGCGCCGGCCGTGGGTCTGTGCAACTGACCGAGAACGAATGGCCGACTGCGATTAATGTCCGGGAGCGTTACTGGCTCTATGTTGTCGCAGACTGCGCCACGAGCCCTGTACTCTATCGGGTGCAGGATCCGGCATTCAAGTTGGCGGTGAAAAGCCGGCAGAGTTTCGCGATCAATTTCGGGGATATTCTCCGGGAGGCCGAACATGATTGAGCAAAAGTAAGGTGACACTATGTACTTTTTCTACATTGACGAGTCTGGAACCCGTGACCCGGAAGTGACGGGAACCAAGGCAAATGGAACCACGTTCACCAAGGAGCACCTTTACGTGCTCACAGCGGTCTCGCTTTACGAGAAGCGGTGGCGCGAATTTGATCGGGCAATTGCCAATCTCAAGTTGGAATTGAGCGATCACCTTCGACGAACGCAGGGGTTTAAGTTCGACCTCGCGGATTGCGAGGTGAAATCCACATGGTTACGGTTGCCAAGTTTGAGGAAGAAAGAAAGTCCCTTTCTGGATGCCTTGGCGGCAGCCGATCTAACACGCTTGTCACAGCTGTACTACGAACAACTGTCATTGCATCGCATGCGGATATTCTCGGTGGTTGTTGATAAGCGAAAGCTGCGGGATCATGTCGATGAGCACATCTTGCATAGGAAAAGTTACGAGTTGTTGTTGGAGCGGATCGAGAATTATCTTCGCGAATATCATCCCAAACACCAAGCAGTGATCGTTATGGATGATACAGACAAAACGATTAACCGCGGCGTGGCTATGAAGCATGCCTTCTTCCAGAGAGAGGGAAATCTAAACGTGGACTTCCGGCACATTGTTGAATACCCGTTTTTCGCGGATAGTAAGTTGTCCAATGGAATCCAGTTGGCTGACCTATGCGGGTATAACGTCTACCGGGCTTTCAGGGATGCCAAGTTCGAGTATCCCTTCTTCCAGAATCTGCTGCCCAAATTCTATATTTCGCAGCGGACGGCAGAGGAGAAACTTGATGGGTTAAAGGTGTTCCCTGACGATTCGGAGATGATTGCTTTTGCGCGAGAAGGCTGGAGGCGGTTTAAAACACAACGGCCCGCCAATATTGGCGGGCCGTAGGAAATTGGAGTCAGGCTGGGTTACCCATATCAAGCTGCATGCAGCACCCGACGATCAATATGATGCGATACTGGGCGAAATTGTACAAACATTTTTAATATTTTTTAATACAGTCCTCCGATTTATGCGGTTTTCGGCAATTTTTGGATAAAACGAGGGATGCCAACATGAAAACATTCGACTTCTATGAATTTACCGGGGTGCTTTGCCCAGGCGTGGTCGTTTTGTTCTCGGCGGCGCTGATCGTGCCGGAATTCGGGCCCATCCTTCGCGACCAGTCCGATGCATGAGGCTACAACATGAATGACAAACCCCGTCTTATCGAAGTCCTAATGCCTCTGGAGCAGGCGTCAATCTTATCGCCGCGCGAAAAGAACGTGCGGTCTGGTGGTTATATCTCGACCTTCCATGTTTGGCCGGCGCGGCGGCCACTGGCGGCGTGCCGGGCGGCGCTGTTGGCAACGCTCCTTCCCGATCCCGGGGACGCTGTGAAACGGGCGGAATTGCTCAAGGCCATTGGCGGCGAAGTTAAAATCGAGCGGGAAGAATCCAAAGATGACGACGGCAATTTGATCGTCGAAGAAAAACCCAGGGTCTATGACGGCGTACTGGGCTGGAACGAACCTGACAGTGAGTTTATGGAAAGTCTGCGTATGCAGATCCGCGCGGCGCATGGCGGCAGGGCCCCGCAAGTCTTTGACCCCTTCTCTGGCGGCGGGGCGATCCCGTATGAAGCCATGTGGCTGGGTTGCCACTCCACGGCTTCAGATCTGAACCCCGTGGCGTGGCTACTTCTCAAAGGAACCCTGGAGTACCCTCAGAAATACGCAGGAAAAGAGTGGCCTTTACCTGAGTTCGTCAAGCAATGGGCCGATTTCATGGAGGCTTTCCACACCGGCGGCAAGAAACGGAAGGCGCCGAAGTCACATTTTACTGATGAGAGCCAAGGGGCACTCGATGGAATGTTGGTTGGTGATCTGCGCTGGCACATCAGGGCCTGGGGGCGATGGGTATTGGATAAGGCGCGTGCGGACCTGACCGACTATTACCCTATTGTGAATGGCGAACCAACTGTTGCCTATCTCTGGGCGCGGACGTGTCGAGACATCCAGACCGAAGGCCGGATTCCGATCCTCAAGACCTTTACTCTCTGCCGAAAGAAGGGAATGCGGATTGCGTTACTACCTGTACCGGATACGGCAAAAAAGGCGGTGACCTTCAAACTCCTGACAGAAGAACATCTCTCAACCCCTGAGCGGCGGGCTAAGGTTATTGAAGATCATTCTTTCCTGTCCAAGTGGGGTGTGACTGCGGAGACGTTGGAAGACTTTCTGAAGAAGGGAACTAAAAGCGATGCCGGTCTCTGGAGCCCTTTTGAGAAGGGACGACCTGACCTAATAGCCGTCAACTCAGAAGAAATTCGCGAACAAGGTCGCCACGGATTGATGAGCATCCAGATGACAGCCATTTGTGTTGAAGCTGTACCTCCGGGGAAAAAGAAACCTGTTAAAGCCTATCGAGTGCCGACACAGGAGGATATGGAGTTGGCACAGGTCCAGATTGAGGAAATTGAGGACGTATTTTCCAGCATACCTTACGGAATTCCAGATGAGGATACTCCTAAAGGCGGTGGCAAGAGGGCGTCACGGGCTTTTTCCGTCCAAAACTATGGAATTATGAAATGGCGAGATTTATTCACACCCCGCCAACTCTTAGCCGCTGGTGTGTTCCTTAAGTACACACGAAAGGCTATTGCTAGCATTCGTGAAACAGATCAGGAGAACGCGGAAGCACTTGCGGTCTATCTCACTGCCATCTTTGGCCGATTCATAGATTATTCGAGCATGCAATGCAGTTGGGAGCCATCGGATGGTGAAGTGAAGCACACAATTGCTGGTTATAAATTGCCCGTCTTGTGTGACTTTGCTGAATCGAATCCTCTTTCTGATCGGGATCGGTATTATGCAGGAGGGATCCGGGCGGTCAGTGATGCTGTTGGCGCGTTTATGAAGGTGGCGATAAAGGCGGCGGATGCGCCAACCGTCCGCTGTGTGAGTAGTCTGGCCTCCGAGTTATCCGACCAAGATCTGTGCTTCACGGATCCGCCTTATTATGACGCAATCCCTTATGCGGATCTTATGAATTTCTTCCGCATCTGGCAGAAGCGGATTATCGGTGACTTTAATGAGGAGTTCCGCGAAGTATTCGAGAGGGATTCGCCCACATGGGACGCAAGCAAATGCGACGGCGAACTGATTGACGATGATTCACGGCACGGCGGTGACGGCGAGAAGTCTAGACAGGTCTATGAAGACGGTATGGCGAAGGCGTTTGCCAGAAGTCTGGCAGCACTTAAACCAGACGGCCGGATGGTGGTTGTGTTTGCAAACAAGGAAGTGGATGCCTGGCAGAGCCTGATCGCCGCGTTGATCCGGTCAGGGGCAGTCGTGACAGCCAGTTGGCCGATTCAAACCGAAATGGTCAACAAAGTCACCCAGAAGCGGGCAAACCTTTCGACCTCGGTCTGGATCGTGTGCCGCAAACGGGAACCAGACGCCTTGCCAGGTTGGGAAGAGCCTGTGTTAAAGCACATGCGAGCGGTGCTGCTCAATCCGCGCGAGGAACTTGGGCAGAAGAATATTCTGCGCTACTTCTTTGATCTCCATGTCCGTGGAGCGGACTTTTTATGGGCGGCACTCGGGCCTGCGCTGGCGGCGTATAGCGCGCATCCTTATGTCAAAAAGACCGCCGGCGGTTACCTGGATGTGAAGGATTTCCTGGATGAAGTCCGGAAGTTAGTACTCCAGTTTGCGCTGGGGGCGCTGAAGGGGTTCGATGATCTCCAGACCCAGACTGATCACGCGACGGTGGTGCTTGACCCGGTGACCCAGTATTACCTGCTCCACCGAGAGGCCTTTGGTTTCGATGCCGTGTTATCCGGTGTTTGCATTCTTTATGCAAACGCCTGCGGCAAGACAGACCGAGAGCTGCAAATGGTGTGGAATGTAATTGAGCAGGGCGGAGCGAAAAAAGGGAAGAAAAAGAGCGTTAAGGCCAAAGAGCAAAAGTCAGAGGAAGCGACCGACGACGATGATGCTGGAGAGATTTTGAATTCCAACTCCAAGGCGGATAAATACTGCTTAGTGCGCTGGGATGCGCGCATAACAAATGAGCACTTGGGGGAGACCCGGGGTAACCAGCCTGCGCCTTTGATCGACAAATTGCATCGGCTAATGTATCTACTGAGACAAAACCGGGCTGGCGATGTGCAAGCTTCATTCGATTTATGGGGACTCTCGGGCGACCCAGCTTTCCCGCGCGTGTTACAGGCAGTGCGGGAGTTGGCATTGGAGAACCACGAGGCGGAAGAACAAAGGCTGGTGGAGTCCCTTGCTAGTCAGTTAAAGATGAACCGACGAGTGATGGAGAACAACGTCGTGAAAGAGACTTCTTTGTTTGAATACACCGTCGGGAAGAAAGAGGGAATCACATGAGCAAAACGACACCCATCCAACCCTGGAAAAAGACATGCACCTTACGGAAGGAAATCCGTGAGCGGGAATTGAAGCAGGAAGACTTTGCTGTCGATCTCTACCAGATCGCCAACCGGACTGGGGAGAGTGGTGCGCCGTTTTATTGCGACCCCGACCAGTTCTTCGCAACCACCTACGCCACAGAAAATCTCCGCAAGTTCTGCGCCTGCATCCTGGCGCGACTTGCCGGCCGCAGTGACGGGGTGAGCGTACTGAACATCGCACAAACTTTCGGCGGCGGCAAAACGCATGCCCTTGGGACAGCCTATTACCTTGCCTCACTCGGAAAGAAGTTACCGGAAAAGCATCCGGCCGTGGCGGAAATCCTGGCGGCGGCAAAAATGACAGCCGCACCTACTGCGCGAATCGCGGCGGTATCGTTTGACCGGGTGGACTGGAAAGGCGGGGGTTTGGTGAAGTCCCCCACCGGCGAGGGCAAGCACTTCCGTATGCCGTGGAACCTGATTGCCTGGCAATTGCTGGGTAAAAGGGGAATTGAGATCCTGAGGCGTGAGGAAGATGAGCCTGACTATTACGAACCGCCTGCACAATCGCTTTGGGAGGAACTGTTCGCGGAAGTGGAGAAGGACGGCGCAGGGGCATTAATCCTACTGGATGAGTTTCTGATGTGGGCGCACGGGGCGGCATCACCCGACCCGGACAGTGTGCGGAAAGACAAAGGGCCAGTTTGGCATGACCGGCTGAAAAACTTCTTCCAGACACTCTCCCAGGCCACAGTGGCCTCAAAGAAATCATGTCTGGTCGTCTCATTACTGGCAACTGATCCCGCGATGCGGGATGAGACGGGAACGGAAATCTTGGCACGATGTAACGCCGGGTTGAACCGGCAAGCGGACGTACAAACGCCCGTGGATAAGGGCGATTTTGCTGAACTACTGCGCCGGCGCATGTTTGAGGCGTTTCCAAATGGAACTGTCGAGTGCGACAAGCATGTGACAGCGTTCTGGCATCGAATGCAGACCGTGGAACCAGCCCGGGCAAAGAACCCTGACAGCAAAAAAGAGATGATGGAGGCATACCCCTTTCATCCCGACCTGTTGAATCGTTTGTTCGGGAAGTGGGCGGAGCTGCGCCAATTTCAGCGGACACGCGGGATTCTCCAAACTTTCGCGATGGCGTTGCGGGAAGCGGAATCGTGGGATGAGTCGCCACTGATAAGCGTCCAGGTTTTTCTCTCGCGGCCTGAGGCGAGTGACCCTTTGAGTCCGGCCCTTCAAAAGTTGGCTAATGATGCCATGAATTCGGTTGATGAGGCTGGCAGGCCACAATGGCCCAATAATTTGGCGACGGAAATTCCAAGAGCGCTGTTGGCTCAGAAAACAACCACCGTTGCGGGACGGGAGATCGAGGCGGCCTGTGCTGGAGCGTTCATCTTCTCCCAGCCTATCGGGGAGCAAGCGGAATTGGGCGAATTGCGGTGGCTCATCGGGGCGACGTGCGATATCCCGGCGATGTTAAACACGGGGCTTTTGGAGTGGTCAAGGACATCCTGGTATCTATCGGAGTGCGAGAGCAGGGATCCGGCGAGCGGGTTGCCGCGGTATTGGCGGTTGGGGCCGAAGCCGAACTTGAACCAGATGCACGATACCTACAAGCGGAGCGCCCTCAAGAATGCCCGGGTAAAATTTGATGAATTAGTGAAAGATTGCCGCCCGTTGCGAGACGGTTGCGTCGAGGAACACGTTTCATTCCATTTGTTGCCAGCGGCACCTGATAAAGTTGAGGATGACTCGACATTCCGGTTAGTGGTGCTTGGGGCGGATTTTGCTGGTGTGCCGGGAAATACGCCAAACGCAAATGCGTTGGAATTCCTCCGGACACACGCTTCCTCTACTGATCTGCGGCAGAATCAGAATGTGCTACTGGTCGTAATCCCAAGTGCGGCTGGTCTAATTCAGGCTGAACAGGCCATAGCGTCTTGGATTGCCTGGGGTGACATCAAAAATTCAGCTGCGTTCAAGGATCTGGAAACAGAACAAAAAGACAGCGTGAAACGCCGCGAACGTGATGCCCAAAAGGAAGCGCTTACGTTTGTGAAAAACTCTTTTGAACTCGTGATCCATGTGGACGCCTCGGGTAACGCCCAACAGAAGAAATTCACGATGGGAAGCGAGCCTCTTTTCCCGACTTTACTACGGGAAAAGGATTTGCGGATATTCCGGGAAAAGATCAATCCCGAGACAATGTTACCGGGCGGCCCGGTCAGCAAGTGGCCCCCAAGCGACCCCAGTATTCGGGTGAAGGACCTATATGGAGCGTTCGGGCGGTATCCCGACATGCCAAAATTGGTCAACCGGCAAGTCGTAATCACCACGATCGAAGATGCCGTTCGGCGGGGACTCGTGGCTCTCAGGTATATGCCACCTGGGGGTGGCGAAGAGTGGTTCTGGCACGGCCCCATTGAAGGGGTTGTGGATTGGGCTGACTATTCTGAAGTCTGGTTGCCGGCAAAAGCGACACTGTCAAAAGTCCAGCCGGCGGCCGTGGTGCCAGGGGCACTGACAGGCCTCTGGCTAACAGATGACAGCCCACTGAAACTTTCAACTCTGTGCGCCTTCTTTGATGGGGCCCACGCCTTTGATGAGCTCGCGCAACCAGGATACCCTCCGGAGAAACGCCCCATTCCGAAGGCGGACTACAAGTTGGTGCACCTGGC
>CAZOZF010000083.1:4393-12236 GCA_964584205.1 uncultured Verrucomicrobiota bacterium | reverse complement strand
AGGTCAGATGTGGATAGAGACCAATGAGAAAACACCCAGAAAACCCGGAAGGACCATTAAACAAGACTATGCGAATTTCCTTACAGTCTTCAGCCTTCGGCCTTCTAACCTGCGTCCTATGGGACGCTACTGAAGTGGAATTATTGTCCACTCGTCTCAATTTCGTGCCGCTGATTCTCCAGCGCCGTGATTTCCTGCCGCCAAAAGTCCTGGTTCCCCCACCCCGGTGACAACCGCGCAAACCCGCCATCGGCCTTCTGCCGCGCGCACCACGCCGTGAAATGGATGAAATGCATCGCCCGCAACGGCTCAATCAGCCGCAAGGTGTCATACGGAAATTGCAAAAATGTCTCATAACCATCCAGTAGCAAGTCAAGCTCAGGCCGGGCCTTGGGAAGACGATCAGGTAGAATCATCCATAAATCCTGAACCGCAGGCCCCACCGCCATGTCATCAAAATCAAGCAAATGATACCCCTCGCCGGGCCGGAACAGGATATTACCGCGATGACAATCCCCATGCAGCCGGAAGGTGTCAATTCCCTCGAACAGGGGCTCAATGTGCTCAACGAGATCCAGCACGGTATCTTCATAGAGATTGATGAGCGATTCCGCCACCGTCCCGGAATCCAGGATATAGTCGAGATGGGCCAGAGTGGACTGGCGGGGATGAAGATGAACCCGGTCACGGGGAGCCCGTCCTGAGCCGATGACATGCATCCGGGCAATCAGGCGACCCAGTTGAGTCCAATCCTCCGGGGTAGGCTCATCCAGCGGGCGCCCTCCCTTCTTCGGGAACACCGCGAACCAGGTGCCCCCCAACTGGTGAAGCAGCGCTCCGTCCGATCCCGGCAGGGGCGGCACGACAGGCACCTCGGCCGCGCTCAACTCGCTGAGGAAGTCCAACTCATCCTGCAAGGCATCCCGGCTCCAGCGACCCGGCCGGTAAAACTTGGCAATCACATGACCGCCTGCGGTGAGCCTGTCGAATCCGCCCGCGTCCAGTCCCACCTCATACACCCGGTTGATATAGCTGTTCAGCGGCCGGCACAGGTTGCTGCAACGCACCCCAAGCACCTCCTCCACGGCATTAATCACCGTATCCGGCGTCAAATGGCTGAAATCCGGAATGGTGTCGGTCGGCGTCGAATTCATGTGGCGAAGACTATAATGGCTCACCCGCGATGCAAGCTCATTCGTTCCGTAGCGCTTCAACAGGATCCATGTTGGCGGCGCGGACGGCGGGATAGATGCCGAAAATGACGCCCACCAACGCCGAAATACTGAACGCCAGCAGCGGGGACCAGAGCGTGATGATGGTTTTCATACCGGCGGCGTGGGAGACAATAAGGGGGATGGTGATGCCAAGCAGCACTCCCATGATGCCCCCAATCCCGGAGAGCAACACGGTTTCAACAAGAAACTGTACAATAATGTCCCTTCGTCGGGCGCCAAGGGCGCGCCGGATGCCGATTTCACGCGTGCGTTCGGTAACACTGGCGAGCATGATGTTCATAATGCCGATACCCCCGACCAGGAGCGAAATGGCGGCAATGGAGCCCAACACGATATTGAAGATGTCCTTGGTCCGCTCCGCGCGACGGAGCATTTCCAGGGGAACATCAATCTGATAATCCTTTTTCTTGTGGTTACGCTCCATAACGGCCCGGATCGCTCCTGCGACATTAATAACCTCATCCAGCGAGGCCACCTTGACCGTCAGCTCATGAAGTTGAACACGCTCGGCCTCAAAACTGCCGCTCCGGCGGCGTATCAAAACCTCGCCATATCGGAGCTTGACGGTCTCCAGCGGGATGAACATACGGCAGGCAGCGGATTTGTCTTTCTGTTCCGTGCCCCCCTCAGTCTCACCCGCCCCCCCGCGTGCTTCCATAACGCCTATCACCTGATAATAGTCGCCGCCAATACGAACATGCCCGCCCAGGGGGGATTTTATCGGAAACAGCCGCGGCACCATCTCGGCACCCAGAACACAGACACTGGCCTGGCGCTCCATTTCATTCTGGGTAAAAAACCGACCGCTGACGACACGGTGATTGCGCATGGCGGGATACCACGGAACCGTCCCGATGATTTCACAATCCACACGACGGGTGATGTTCCAAACATAATCCCGAATGTTCCGCGCAGGCAAAATAACCGTGACACCGGGAATGGTGGCGCGAATGCGTCCGACATCGGCATAGGTGATGCCGTATTGAAGCACATAACTCTGCCCCCCCTGATTGGAGATTTTCTCACTGTCGGGGGGTTTAACGCTACGAAGAATGATGTTCTGACTGCCCAGGCTCTTAATCTGTTCCTGCGCTTCGTAACTGGCTCCTTCGCCGATGGCAAGCATCGAGATCACCGAACACACGCCAAAGACGATCCCCAACACGGTGAGCAGAGAGCGCAAACGATGCAACCAGAGGCTTCGAATCCCCAGGCGAACGGCACGCTGGAGCCTTGCGACCGAAAGGCCGCCAGGAAGGCGTATCCCATGGATATGACGGTTAGTGACGGACATCGTGTTCAATCTCACCGTCGCGAAGACGGAGGGTACGGCGGGCACGTTTTCCCACCGCCGCATCATGCGTGACCAGAATCAGCGTTTTTCCCTGCGCGTTGAGCTCATCAAAAATCTCGAGGATTTCCACGCCGGAGCCGGAATCGAGATTCCCGGTGGGCTCATCGGCCAGAATAACCAACGGATCGTTCACAAGCGCACGAGCGATAGCAACGCGCTGTTGCTGCCCACCAGACAACTCAAACGGTTTGTGATCCAGACGATGCGACAGTCCGACGCGAGCCGCCAATTTGCTGGCAAGCTCGCGACACTCCGCCTCAGGCCGATCCTGATAATAGAGGGGAATTTCAATGTTCTCCAACACCGTGAGTTGTTGAATAAGGTTGTAGGATTGAAAAATGAACCCCAATCGGGAACCCCGGATCGCCGAGAGACTGTCGTCATCCATGCCCGAAACATCCTGACCGCCAAGCAGATAGTGCCCGACGGTAGGCCGATCCAAACACCCGAGAAGATTAAGCAGCGTGGATTTTCCACAGCCTGATGGCCCCATGATGCTGATGTATTCGCCTGCGGCAATTTCAAATGATACGCCACGCAAGGCCTCGACCTTGACCGACCCCATGTGAAAGGTCTTGTGAACGTTCCTGATCTGGACAATGGGTGATGTCATGGAAATCACTGAAAAACGGCTTACGCCTTCCTGGTGGGTGTAGCGGCCTTGGTTTTGGCGGGGGGAGCCGCTTTTTTCGAGTCACCCGGCTTCGCCTCCCCGGAGCGGCTGCCGTTTTCCGGACTCCCCGTTTCAATGCCATCCGGCAACCGGAGCAGAACACGCTCCCCTTCCTTGAGTCCTTTTTTGATTTCGATGAATTCATCGTTAAAATCACCGGCTTCAACCTCGCGTCGCTCCGGCTTAAAGGCACCCGCAACATAACAAACCAGTTTCCCGTCGTCCGGCGATACCGCCTGCACCGGGATGTAAACCACATCGTTTAATTTATTAACAAGAATTTCGACTTTGGCGCTCATGCCGGGCTTGACCCAATCGTAGGAGCTATTAATGGTAATCGTCGTGAGATAAACCATCATGTCCGGATTCATCCACCGGTTTTGAGAATCCGGCAAAACACCCATCTTGGACACTTCCCCGTCGAGGATGACATCGGGAAACGCATCCACGGTGATGCGGACTTTCTGCCCGATCTTGATCTTATTGATGTAACTCTCATGGATTTTGACGTTCACCGACATACGAGTCAGATCAGGTATGGTAATGATGGCCTGTCGCTCGCGGACCGTGGCGCCTTCCCGGATGGGCTCCTGATTCCCGTAATAATTCTCTCCACCACCACCGCCATAAACTACGAGTCCTGTTTTTTCCGCGACCAGGGTGCATTTTCCGAGCTGTTCAGTCAGATCCTTGCGCTGCTGAACCTGCACTTCATACTGCCCCTGGGCGGACTTGAGCTTGGCGTATGCCTGTGCCATTTTGGAGACGGCCATGCGCCGGGCCTTATCCAATTCACGTACCGCATCGGTGTAAGCGGAAAGCGATTGTTCGGCGGTTTTTGAAAAATCGTATTTCAGGAACAACGCACTCGCGGTCTCGGCTGTTTTCACTTTCAACGCAGCACTGTCCTGGGCTAATTGATCCCGCACCAGTTCCGTCTTCGCGACAAACTGCTTCTCGAAAAGCCGTCGCGTTCCATCCAAAGTGGCTTTGGCCTGCCCGAGTTCCTTCTGTGCCGCCTGCAAATCGTCCTCGAACTTGCGTAACTTCTGCTTGGCTTCACCATCCCCCAACACTTCAATATTGGCATATTGGGTGAAATCAATGACCCGCGCCGCACCAGACTCCTGGTTTGACCCGCTGGCTTCAGCCACGGGCACGACTCCGTCAACACGGTTGCTCATGGCTTCTGTCAGTAGCGTGTCGAGACTATACTGCTTGATAATCCGGGCGGCAACAGTATCACCCAGGAATTTATCAAAATCCATCCGTGCAAAGCGGGCCTTCTGCTCAGCGGTCTTGATATCGCTTTGATTCTGATTCACCTGAATTTCATAGTTTTGCTGCGCATCCGTCAGGTTGGCGGCCGCCTGCTGATACTGGATTTCCTGCTGGGCGATCTGCTTTTGCAATTCAGACGAATCCAACTCGACCAAAACCTTGCTGTTCTTCACATCCGTTTCAGTGACGAGATACCCTTCCTCGACAATCTTCAAAATCTTCGTGCCCTGATGGCCCACGCGGACTTCGCACTTGATCTCCTGCGACTCAAGCGCCTTCAAGCTGCCGCCTTCGAGCACATTGATCTCCAGAACGCCTCGTCGCGCGGTGAAGGTGAGCTCCTTCACTACAGACCCATCGCGACCCGGCCACCCCCACCAACCGACCAGAACAAGAGCGGCGGCCGCTGCGGCCATTTTCCGCCAGCGCGGCTGGTGCTGGATGAAATTTAGAATTTTACCTGGTTTTAACATCCTTCAAATCCTCCCACTGCCCATTGTCCTTGATGTAAAGAATTCCCATGTTGTTCCAAAATTGCAGCCGCGCAATCGTATGCGTCACGAGCGCTTTCGTCCGCTGGTTCTTCGAATCAATCAAGGCGTTTTGCGCATCCACCTGATCCTGAGCCTTGGAACGACCCCATTCCGCCAGAAGCCCCTGTTCCTCGACGCGCCGCTCGGCGAGCCGCACCCCGATTTCGCTGATTTCGAAACTGCGCTTGGCCTGGTCAAGCGTCCGCCAGCTTTCCCGCACCTCAAGCTTGATCTGGTCTTCCTGTTCCTCAAGCGTGCGGGCGGTTTTGTTCCGGGCAATCAGCGCGGCCCGGTACGAATTACGCGCTGCGGTTCGATCCAGCCCGGGATCAACATCCAATCCGGCACTCCACGAATAACGCCGGTCGTCAGGCATCGAAAACCGCTCCTTTTGACCACTGCTGATACTTGCGTCAGCGGAAAGGGACACATCCGCCCTGAGGCCATCCTGTGCCAGAAGCACCTTGCGCTCGGCATCCTCGAGGCGATCCTTGATACTCATGAAATCCAGCCGCGCGGCCAATGCCAACCGCGTGGAATCATCCACACTGATATCAGGATGGTGAATCTGCAACGCGACCAATTCACGGTCATCCAGCACGAAATGGGCGTCCACCTTGAGGCCGAGCTGTATTTTAAAATTATCAAGCGCCTGCCTGTAGCTGCGGATCGCATTGATCCACGTGCCTTCGGCGGACAACTCCTGTTGTTCCTGCCGTCCAAGATCCGTCCCCGCCACCCGGCCTTCCTGCGCCAGCGCCCGCGTTCGATCGGCATTCTTGCGGGAGGACTGCAGGTTCAGATAACTGTTGCGCACCGCATCACGATTGCTCAGCACATCATAGTAGGACGTTGCGATCCTGACGCTGAAATCTTTGCGAAACTGGGTGAAATCCCTCAGGTCATAGAGCAAGTCACGCTCGGCCTGCAGAAGATTTTCCATATCCTGCTTGAATCCGGCGTTGCGCAACAACGGCCGGACGAACGTGGCACTCAGTTTCGACGACGTCGCCAGACGCGGATCACCGCTCACAAAGCGGAGAAAGTCCGTCGTAAACGCCGTCGTGATCCTGCCCAGGTCGCGAACCAGCCAGTCCGCTCCCACCGAGCCACTGGAACTGACCTTACGCTCCTCGACAAAATTGTCGCTTAAAGCAGGGGTTTCGACGGCTTCCGCAGAATAGGCCCCCTGTGCACCTGCCGAAAAAATCGGCGTGTATTGATGACGGGCCAGCGTCAACGCCAGGGCCGAAAGGTAGAGTTGCTCCTTTCGCGATTGATAGTTGCGACTGTGGTGGATGGCAATCCCCAACGCGTCTTCCAACCGAAGGATGCGCGCTCCCCGCTCCGTCACACCTTCCGGCCCAAAGAAGTCCACAGCATTCGTGAACCCAGTCAGATTGCTTAAAGAGAGAGCATTAGTCTGCTCGATGCTGAAGCCCGCATCCATGTTCTTCACCAACGGGGTTTTCTCCCGGATCACGCCATAGGCCGCCTTGTCAGCGGATTTCCGGTAATGACTGGACGTGCATCCCGCCATGGCAACAAGCCCCAGCAGTGCCGGAATTGACTCTCGTATTAACCTCGACATTGTAACGGCCCTGAAGCGAAAATGATGTTCGTTTGAATCCTTGGAAGTTCCGGATGATGAACTTACAGGGGGAGATGTTCAATCATTTTTAAAAACTCTCCCATTTCTGAATATTTCTTTTGCGGCGACGCGCCTATCTGCTATAACTAAGCGTTTATGGAAACACGTAATTCGTTCACCTTTGAGTTGTCGGAAACCCAGCAGGCTGCCCTGATCATGATTCTGGAGGGGGGGAATTTCAAGGCCGCCACCGTGCCGTATTCCATTATTGCCGTGGATGCCGACCATTGCCGGGTCGTGCTCTACCAGTCGGGCAAATGCGTGGTGCAGGGCAAGGGCGCCCAGGATTTCGTGACCTTCACCCTCGAACCCCTCGTCCTGATGGCGGCCCAGGTCGGCTACGAAGATATCCTGAACCCCGAGGCACTCGCCCCGCACATCGGCGTGGACGAAAGCGGAAAGGGCGACTTCTTCGGCCCCATGGTCATTGCCAGCGCCTATACCGACCAGGCCATCATCGAAAAGTTCCGTGAAATCGGGGTGCGGGACAGTAAGAAAATCACCACCGACAAGCGTATTCTGGAAATCGCCCGGGAAATCCGGAAGATCCTCGGAAACCGTTTCACCCTGATCCAGATCAGCCCCGGAAAATATAACCAGCTGTATTCCAAAATGAGAAGCGTCAACGCCATGCTCGCCTGGGGCCATGCCCGCGCCATCGAGAACATGCTGGACATCATCCCCACCTGCCCCCGCGCCATCTCCGACCAGTTCGGCAGCAAGGAACAGGTCCAGCGCGCCCTGATGCACAAGGGCCGAAAGGTCGAACTGGTCCAGATGCACAAGGCGGAATCGGATCTCGCCGTCGCCGCCGCCTCCATTCTCGCCCGGGAAGCCTTTGTTCTGGGCCTGAAAAAACTCGGCGACCAGCATGGTGTCAAACTCCCCAAGGGTGCCTCGGATCTCGTCCAGATTGCCGCCGTGGAACTCATCAGGAAACACTCTCCCGGCGTACTGCTGGAAACCGCCAAATGCCATTTCCGCACCACGGATTCGGTTCTCGCCCGCGTCCAGCAGACCCGCGCCGTTCTCGGCCCCGCCGGGGCCGCCGTATCAGCCCCCTACGACCGCTCGAAGTTCAGCGGGGGGAAGAACAAACAGAATTCAGAATCCAGA
>CAZOZF010000083.1:0-4293 GCA_964584205.1 uncultured Verrucomicrobiota bacterium | reverse complement strand
CTACGACCGCTCGAAGTTCAGCGGGGGGAAGAACAAACAGAATTCAGAATCCAGACCGCCGTATTCGGCGGAGCCCATGCGAAAGCATGGGAGCGAAGCGTCAATCCAGAATCCAGAATGAAGACTTCCTCCCTGCCTTTGCTCTACGCCGCACGACTGGAGACGACGAGCGATCTTGCGGAGATTTTTGATGACGCGTGCGTTGAGGGCGGGGATGATGCGTGCACCGCCTGGTTCGACGCCGACAGGGACCTCGCCATCATCGAGTATTACTGCAGCACCCGCGTCGAGGCGGAACACCGGTTGGCGGCCATGATGACGTTTTTTGAATCCCGCCGGGGCGATGATCCCCTGACGGGTGCCATACGGGACTTACCGGCGGAGGACTGGGCGGAAAGCTGGAAGAAGTTTTTCCATGTTGAAAAAGCATCCACCCGGATCTGGATCAAACCAACCTGGGAATCCTGCACCCCCGCTCCAGGCGAATTCATTGTCGAACTGGATCCGGGCATGAGCTTCGGTACCGGCCAGCATGGCACCACGCGCGGCTGCCTGCAGATGATCGACCACCTTGCGACCGTACCCGGACTCCGCCTGGCCGATATCGGCTGCGGCTCGGGAATCCTGGCGATCGCAGCGGCCAAACTGGGGTATCGTGACCTGATCGCCCTGGACAATGATCCCGATGCCGTGCGGATCGCCACCGAAAATGCAGACTTGAACGGCGTCGCCAGCCAGATCCGTTTTGTCACCGGCGATTGTTCCGCCGCCGGGCTCAACCACTCCCACGATATCGTGGTGGCGAACATTCTCGCCAATGTGCTGATCGCCAACGCGAGCGTCCTGATGGGATATCTCGCCCGTTCCCCCGCTGCCCGCCTGATCCTCTCCGGAATCCTGAATCCCCAGGCCGCCGATGTTCAGGCCGCCTATGAAGCCTGCGGCATGACCCTGGTCGAATCCCTCCAACTCGGTGAGTGGACAACCCTCTGCCTGAAGTCCGCCCCATGAGCCGCGCGCCCATTACCCACCAGATCCTGATCAACTGGGCCGGACAACGGGTCTTCCAGGATGCAAAAATCCAGGTCGAACGCGGCCTGGTCCAGGAGGTGGCGTATGAAGCGCCGTTCGTGACCGGCACGATTCTCTGGAGCAATCGCCCGCTTAAAACGTCAGTTAAGATTCTCCAGGATGGCTCCGCTCAAAACCACTGCCCCTGCCGCGATAGCAAGGAGCGCGGCATCATCTGCGCCCATGTCATTGCCCTCTGCATCGAACTGATCCGGCGCTCCAACAATCCTGAAATCGAGGCCAAGCGCCAGGAGGAACTGAAGCGCGCCGAGCGTATTGCCAAATTCAACGAGGCCGCCTACGTCAAGCGCGCCCGGACCGGCACGCCGGGCAGCACTGAAGCTCAAATCCGGTTGACCTTGAAATCCGGCTGGCGGCAGGGTGTCGTCAATCTGCGCATCCCCGTCCGGTGCTCGGCTCTGATCGGCGGCCGGGAAATCCTGCTGGATCAAATCCCCCACACCGTCACACTCGGACTCAACCAGAAGGACGAATCCGTCCTGTTCGTTCTCGAGGATATTTGCGAGGGACCTGCCCGAAGCGACATGGACCTGCGCCCCCAGGATTTCGTTTCCCTCCTGCAATTGCTCCAGGGACTGCAAATCCTGGAGGAAGGCAATCCCGACCCCCTCACGGTGACCGCGACGCGCCTGACGTCCTACCTGAACCTGGATCTCGACCGGGATAATGGCGAACTGATCCTGATGGTTCACACTGAAATCCCCTTCCGCAAGGCTGTCGAAATCCCCCTCTACATTGTCTCTGGCCGCCACGGGTGGGTGTTCGGGGCCGATCATTTCTGGCCGCTGGAACAGATCCTTCCGGATCCCGTCCGATCCATCTACAGCGAACCGGTGATCATCCCCCGCGGTTCAGTACCCCGTTTCATGAAAACGGAACTCCCCATTCTATCAGGCTTCATGAGGGTGGAGAGTGATCTTTCCCCCGATCTCTTCACGATCGACCCGGGCCAGCCGAAATACAGACTGGTCGTGAGGGGCAGTCCGGCTTCCCTGGCGGGAACACTCCATGCCGAATACAATGGCTTCAGCCTCGTAGCGGGTAAAAATGACACCAAAGGACATTTTGCAATTCCGGATCCAACAGATTTTCTCCGCTACATGGTTCGAAACCTGGAGGCCGAGAAAAAAGGCATCGACCAGCTTGCCAAGTACGGGTTCGCGGGGGAAACCGGCGATGCCCTGACCCCCATTGTGGGCTGCCGCGAAGTGCTGAATTTTCTCGGAAGCCATGTCCCCACTCTGCGCCGGAAAGGCTGGCGTGTGGAAATGGAAGGCCGGGTCGAAGGCTTTATGGAAGGGGCCGAGTTCGCCACCCCGGTTGTACGCATCACCACCCAGAACGAGTCTGCCGGCTGGTTCGAGGTGGGGTTTGACTTTGAGGATGGCAGCGGAAACCGCCTTACCTCCGCCGAGATCCAGCGCGCCCTGCGCAAGGGCGATTCCTATGTTGAGAGTGGGGGTCGGACGATTCTTCTGGATGCCGAGGCCATTGACGCGATGATCGAAGTCTTTCGCGATTGCTCCAGCGGGGAAAGCACCCAGCCCGGAGTTTTCCGGATGCCTTCCGTGTATGCGTCTTACGTCAAGGCTTCACTCGACGCCCTGGACGGGGTGGATGTCGAGGCTCCGCAAGCCTGGCGCACCGCCGCGGATCGCCAGTCGAAGGGATTGTCCATCGAGCCCGTCACCCTGCCGGCTTCATTGGAAGCCACGCTTCGTCCTTACCAGAAGGAAGGGGTCAACTGGCTACGCTTCCTGGAGGCCAACACATTCGGCGGGATCCTGGCCGACGAAATGGGCTTGGGGAAAACCCTGCAGACGCTGAGCTGGCTGGAGATGGAACGTTACCATCCCGCCGTCCGCGGAAAGCCCTGCCTGATCGTCTGCCCCACCAGCCTGGTGTTCAACTGGGCTGAGGAAGCCCAGCGGTTTACGCCCTCGCTCAAGGTTCTGACGCTTTCAGGCGTTGACCGGCACGCCAAGTGGGCGGAATTGCCCCTTGCCAACCTGGTCATCACCTCCTACGCCCTGCTCCGCCGCGATGCGGAGCATTATCGCAGCCATGAATTCGGGGTTCTGGTGCTCGACGAGGCGCAGCATATCAAGAACCGGTCCACGCAGAACGCCATTGTCGCCAAGGAAATGAAGGCGTTCCACAAGGTGGTTCTCACGGGAACGCCCATTGAGAACAGCGTATCGGATCTCTGGTCGATCATGGACTTCCTGATGCCACACTACCTGGGCTCCCACGACAGCTTCCGGCACAATTCAGAGATTCCCATTGCCCAGGGCGGGCCTGAGGGTGAAGTCGCGCAGGCCCGGCTGCGCCGGAAACTCCAGCCCTTTCTCATGCGGCGCCTGAAAACCGAAGTGGCCCGGGATCTGCCGCCGCGTATCGAGCGCATTGCCGCCTGCACGCTCAGTCCGGATCAGAAGGCGGTCTACAAGCAGCTCATCGAAAATTCCCGGAATAAGCTCACCAACCTGGTCGCGAAGCAGGGCTTCGACAAATCCCGGATGGAAGTCCTCAAGACACTCCTGCGGCTCCGGCAAGCCTGCTGCCATCTCGACCTGCTGCGGATGGAGGGACTCAAGGTCGAGGCGCCCTCGGCCAAGATGGAACTGTTCTTTGAACTGCTCGACGAGGCGCTGGACGGCGGACACCGCGTGCTGGTCTTCAGCCAGTTCGTGTCCATGCTCACCATCCTGCGCCGCCAGATGGAGCAGAGGCAGATCCCCTACTGTTACCTGGACGGGTCGACGAAAGATCGCATGAATGTGGTTCACCAGTTCAATACCGACCGTAAAATCCCGGTGTTCCTGATCAGCCTCAAGGCGGGCGGCGTGGGACTGAACCTGACAGGCGCCGATATGGTGATTCATTTCGATCCCTGGTGGAATCCCGCCGTTGAAAACCAGGCCACGGACCGCGCCCATCGTATCGGCCAGAAGCGGACCGTCTACAGCGTCAAACTCATCACCAAGGGCACGGTGGAGGAAAAGGTTCTCGAAATGCAACGCCGGAAAAAAGCGATTATTGACGCCACCCTGACCACCGGCCAATCCGGCTTCAACGCCATGACCTGGACGGACATCCAGGATCTCCTGACGCTGTAGCCGCTTGTCATTTACCCGGGATCAGCCTCTCTCCTGCCCTGACCCTTGACACCGGCGTCATTGTGGATTAAATATAATCACA
>CAZOZF010000082.1:0-12276 GCA_964584205.1 uncultured Verrucomicrobiota bacterium | reverse complement strand
AGGCCATGATCCTGAAAAGCACCGACACCGCGACCCTGCAGCTTTTTGAAAAGTCGGGAATGGTGGACGGCACGATCCTGCTCAAGGCTATTTCATCCGATTCCGCCCTCCAGATTCACCAAGTTCTGAACGGCCTCATCGTCGCCGCAAACCTGAGTGACAGCGACAGCCCCCTGGCCAAATTGGCCGGACTCAGCGAAATCTCCCGCGACGACCGAACCGTCGCCCTGAAACTTCATTGCCCCGCCACCGAAGCGTCCGGCATCCTTGCCACGGCAATGCTGACGCCTTAAACAAAACCCTCACTACAGATGATGCGGGGGACGATTGATTCATCGCTATCCAGAGTTCGCCGACCTCCGGCATCCTTGAGGGCATGCTGGTTATAAATCTGGATCAGGGCTTTCAAGAGGGATTCGCCGGTGACACCGTTCCGCCGTAATTGGTTCAGCTCCTTCTTAACCGCCCCTGTCAGACTACCGCGATAGGTCTTCTCGAGAATGTTGACCTGTCGCTTGACCTCTTCGTCTGTTGATAAATCAAACAATAGCCGCAATTCCCGCATCACATAGAGTTGTCCGTGGGTCAGATTGAACACATGAGACCGCTCCGCCTCCCGATGCCGAACTTCTTCGGCAAACTGACTCTGAACGGCCATCACGGCATGATTGTAATCGGCAGGGAGCGGTGCTGCTTTCGCTTCAGGCGAACACTTAACACGACCCAGCACCTTGGGCACATCTCTTGAAACAATCTCACCCTTTTCATCCAACTGAAAGAGCTGCTGGAACCGGCCCGCCTGGCAAAATACAAACATTCCGCGGTCAATATCGCCGCGCGCAGTCCTGATACCATCCCGCAAATTCGCGACCCGTTCAAATTCAGCGGGATCATCCTTACGCAACTGCCGGAGTATTTCCTCGGCCTCGTTCAGGTCAAGGAACTGATCTTCAGCGCCACCCCACAAATCAAGTTGCACCGCGCCACCACCCTGGGTCTCATAGATGGCATACATGGCATCCGAATTGATTTGCTCATGCTTATCCAAGATCTGGGCATCTTCGCCGATGGTGTCGTGAATCTCCTGGATTCGCTGATCCAGTTTTTCATGAAGCCCAAGGTTTTTATCCAACTCTGTTTCAGGCAGGAAATTGAACCCACGCACGACCTCGTGGTCTGAGCCGATACGATCAATACGACCAAACCGCTGGATCAACCGAACCGGGTTCCAATGGAGGTCATAATTGATGATGTTGTCGCAATCCTGAAGGTTTAGACCTTCAGCCAAAACATCGGTGGCAATGACCATCATCAATTCCTTCTCACCAGCCACAAAGCGATACTCGGGATTCGCCTTCGGCGCAAACCGCCCCACCACACGCTCCTTGCTCTTGTCACCACTGAAGATCACTTCGATGTCATCCCGTGCCCGACCTGGGTTCAAGTTGTCAAAAAGGTATCTCGCCGTGTCTGCATACTGGGTAAAAATCAGGCACTTGGCCTTATGGAGCGGCTTTTTCGCCAAATGCCCCTTCAAGGTTTTCAATTTCGCATCCTTGTCCGGGGTGATGTCGGAAACCAACTTCAGGATCTTCTTTAAAAGGTCGACATCATGCTCGATGTCCTTCCGCAGCGCTTTGGCATCGAAGTCATCAATATCATATCGCTTCGACACCTCTCTCAACGCATCCATGAAAGCATCTTCCTCCTGCCCGTCACTTTCATAGAGAACGGACTGGGCGTCCTCCCCGGCAGGCATAACCCCGGCATCAAGGGCACGAACAAAAGACTCATGAATCTTGAGAAGGCGTTTTACGGTCTCCTGAAACGCATAAACACTGGACTCAAACCGCTTGAAAAGGAGAATCCGCATCAAGCCGCGCAAATTCGCACCAGCCCTTTGCAGGCTGACATACGGCTCCTTCTTTTGCTTTTCCGGCCGGACATAATGCCAGAGGCCATACCGGGCATAGGTCAATTCGCCATCCGACTTGGCCTTGACAGGCTTCCCTTTCCGGGACTTGCCCAGATAACCACGTAACTCCTGATAGAGTCCCTGATAGGTATCCTCAATGCTGTACTCAATGGTTTCGAGCTCCCGCTTGGGAAAGAATTGGTGTTTGCCCCCAACCAGCACGTACGCCTTGCGCTTCCCCTGTGAATAGTCCTGAAAACGGCCAGGATCAAGGGCTTCATGCGTCTCGGCATCAAACCCGTACCAGCGCAGGATATGCTGCCGGGTACGGCGAATCAGGATGTTCGACAGCAGATTCGGAAGCTGGCGTTCGCCCTTATCGATCAGCTTGAAATAGTCTTTCAGGTTGGGCGGATCAATCGGAAGATCTGTCTGATCCTCAGGATGGAACAACTTGATCTGGTGGAAGACATCCCAGGCGCTCTTATTGCGCGGCGTGGCGGTGAGCAGACAGCAACGGCGCCCGGTTGACAGAAAGGTCTGAACCACCTTGTACCGCTGGGTATCCGGATGCCTGAGGTTATGGCTTTCATCCACGAGGATGAAATCACGGTCCCGGTATTGAACATCCTTCAGAAGCCGGGCGGCATCGTCCGTTCCATCATCCCGCAAATACCCCATCGACAGAACACGGGCATTGAGCTGATAGACTTCATTGTACCGTTCCCACATTTCCACGAGAGGGGCCGGGCAGATGATCAGGGGCCGGGCATGATCCGTCCGCTCGAAATGCTTCACAATCGCGGCACCAATATAGCTTTTCCCCAGTCCCACCACATCCGAGACAAACCCGCCGCCATAGTCGCGGATGATCTGAACCGCCTGACGCACCGCCACTTTTTGAAAATCCGCAAGTTTCCCGAAGATATCATCATCCCAAAGCAGTTCCTGCTCCTCCTCGGCCTCAAGGCGATCCTTGACCAGGGAATAGAGTGTCTTCAGGTAGATATCGTAGGGACGGACCTCAGCGGCCGCCCAGGACGCCTTCAGTTCCACCATCAGGGTCTCATCGAAGTCCTGCGACTCTTTCCAAAGTTCATCAAACCAGCGCACCAATTCCTTGTGATTCTGGTTTCCTTGAACCATTACATTCAGTTCCGTGTTGTGGGACAAACCGGCAAGGGTCAGGTTTGACGACCCCACCACGGCAATCCCTTTTTCGTGACGCTCGATTTCCTTACCCATGAGATCGAACACTTTGCCATAGTCGCAGATGTAGGCCTTGGCATGGAGCCGCCCCTTGGTATAGACCTTCACCTTGAGGCGTCCCTCCTCGATCATCTTGATCAACCCGGCGATCAGGGCTTGGGCGTCATCCGTCTGATCCATCCATTCAACCGCATTACGCAAGTTCGTGGCGGTGGCATCGGCCATTTTCCCAGCCTCAACCCGCTTCGGGTAGGTCTGTTTCTCCATTTCCTCGGCAACGAGATCCAGCCTCTTGTAGCCCTCTGCGAGCATCTCCACCGTTTCCCGGTTTGTGGTATTACCGATCAGCAGCCGCAACTCCTTGAGATTCAGCAGCCTCTGCCCAATGCTGGTGAGCCCCGAAAGGAAGAGATACCCCACCGCAAACCGTGCCCGTTCACTGGAGCCCAGAATCTGATTCAGGTGGTCAACCAGCTTCTCGGTTTTGTTATCAATGATATCGTGGGTGGACATAAATTCCTTTAAAATCGCGATTAATATTGCAACTACTACAGCAAGCCGAACCACTCTTGTAATTCATAAGGGCATAACCCGCAACATGTTACAAACATCATGTTGCAACATTATTGCAACTCATTGCAACTTGCTAAGGTTTGTTGCAACATTCATCCGCCCACACGGGAAACCATCGAGCGGCGCTTGTCGTGCCACTCACATGAATCTTACCTTCAGTTCGCAATGCACGTAACAATACTTGAATTTGGCTTCGAAATAGACCTGGCAAGACTTGATAAAACTCATCCATTTTGCTTCCAGTCTTTGCGTTTTCCCGAATGTGCTTCAATAATAGTTCTTTGTTTGTTTCCCGATCCAACCCCTTCTTTCGGGTATAGACACCCTTCTTGCCAGTTGCAGCATAAAACCGCCTGCCAAGAATGAAACGCCCCTTAGCCGCACGCTCCACAATACCCAACTCCAACAAATGCGGCAAATGCTCACGCAAGGACTCTGGGATGGGTTGTTCCCTGTGCACCGTATTTACCAAGAGAAAATCCTGGGTGTTGAAGCCGGCCAACGTTTCTTGCCCGATACGCTCCATTAATTGAAGAAATCTTGGATCCTGAACAAGTCCATCCAAGTTAAGAATGACATGATATCGATCCGTCCCGCGAAAATTCGGCACCTGCTTGGCTTGCTTGATGCTCAATTCAAACATCAGGTTCATTCCCTGCCCTGAGCGCTCCACCAAGCCGCACCGCGCAAAAATATCAGCGATCCTGCGATTGCGGGGTGATTGCCGGTCCAGGATAGTTTCCAACGTAACATCGGAAGGCAACCCACCGGGGCTGTCGATGACGAGCTTCTGTGGATACTGGCGGACAAACACGCTCCCGCCCAGTTGGTAATCACGATGACTCACTGCATTCAGGATCGCCTCACGCACTACACGTTCATCAAAAGTGGGAACGTCCAGAACAAACAAGCCATCCTGATAATGTTGCTTGTCATTACGAAGGTTAATCAATTCCCACAACCGGTCGTAAAAGGCAAAGAACCCCTGCCTGAATTCCTCACGCTGTTGGGCTGGACCGGAAGCCTCCGTTGACCGGTATTCGAAGATCACTTCAGCCTGCCCAAGCAATCTACCCAGTGCTTCACGCTTGCCAAAGAGAACTAATGCAGCATATGTAATGCGCTCTTTAACGGTCGCTTCACAGTCACACAGCAGTTGCTGGGGAGACTTAGCCGACAATGTTGCATTCCCCGACTTAGCAATCCACCGCTTCCGGAAGTTTTCGATGGCAAGCAGATCCAAGTCATCCCACTCTGCATCGGCACAGACATCAGAGGAGAAATCGTGCCCGCCCTCCGCAAACACCGCCTTCAAGTCTGTTTCCGACATCGGGACAAGGCTGTCCCCCTTCCGCGCCCAATATATTCCGCTATATTGAATCGGCATTCCGACCGGGCGCGAAGGCACATCAAATACCAGCACCCGTTTGCCGTCTTTTTCCAGCAAATGGAAATCCAGCCGCAAGTGTAAACGATCCATCAGTCCGGCCCGCGTCCGTTCCGGCTGATCAAATGCCCGGGAACCCACGACTCGCCGGGGCCGTTTGTCGGTTACACCAAAAACAACATAACCGCCGCCTTCATTGGCGATGGCGCACGCATATTTGACAAGATCTTCGAACTCAAAGCTGTTTTTCGCTTCTTTGAATTCGATATTCTCGCCTTCTTTAGCTTCCAGTAAAACTGTCAGATCTGGCGTTTTCATGCATTATCTTTCGCGGCATCTGCCCGTCTTCACTTATCCAAACGCTTTGACATAATCCCACCCTCCGGCTATTCTCTATCCGCAATCAATTTTAAAGGTTCCACCTTGGTGACAAGAGCCCATGGGGCTCTCTCGCAAGAGTAGCCCGGGTGGTCATTTTTTTGAGTTTCATATTTGGAATGGGGTGTCCCTGTTCGGCATAAAGCCCGCTTCGGCGGGCTTTATGTTTTTATGATTTGATCAAATTCTGACAGGCTTAGTCACGCAGTTTAAACCTTTTTCAATGCTTCAAGCGCACGGCGCAAGCCCGCCGAACGAAGCGCCGCTCTCTCCGGATCCCAATGATCCTTCACGAACCCGCACAGCACATTATTATATTCAGGACCAATTCTTGAATTCGATCCAGGCAACATGTCGCGATGAATTTTGCGCACCCCCTTCGCCCGAATGACGCCAAGCAAATGCGCCTTTGGGTCTTCCAATGAGTCCGGATCAGCGCTGAAATTTGACTTAGGAATCCCCAATGTAGCCGCCAGGACATCTCGATCAGCAATAAGCCACGACTCCACTTCGCGCACAGCGATCCGAAACAAAAAACCGGCAGGCATCTCCCGCTGTTCCGCTTGCATTGGAACCCAGCTCTTTATTAGTTCCGAAGCACACACCGCCGAGTCTAAATCAGTTAAAATAAAAATAGTTATTCCGGCTTTGGCCATATTACTGACGCCCGGAATTATCTTCTTGAGATTACTATTACCATGTTTATTTTCCGGGAAACCAGCCTTTAGCCGCAACATGACCCCTGAGGTACTGTGTTCACGTTGAAATTCGACCAACCGGCGGATAACAGAACATGAGGGAGCATCCTCGGCATAGGCATAACAGGTACGTTCAGGCATTTTCAGAGTGTCCCAATGGATTCCGATGTTCTGGGCAGCAGGATATCGGCAGCGCTCATCCCCGCTTTCATTGCGGTCAAGTCATCCGCGGTCGGCATCTCAATAGAGGTTGATTCTCCGTGCGTCCCCGGGTTCAACACCAGAAATTGGCCTTCCATGCTGTTATCTGACAGCAAATCCGGGCTATGCGTACTGACAATAACCTGGCCGCCAGCTTTCTTCCGGCTCCTCCGTGCATCGGCAATCATCCGGGGAATCTGCTCGACAATCTTGCGATGTAGGGAAAGTTCCGGTTCTTCCAGCAAAATCAGATTGTCTGATGCCATTAGCGTCCAAACCAAGGCAATCAACCGCAATGTACCATCTGAAAATTGATCCTCCCGCTGCCACCCTGCATTGGGGCGCCAGTGGACATAACGCATTTCAAGATGTGGATACCCGGTGTCGAGATCCTGAACAAATCTCAGCTCAACAAAATGCGGAATTACCTTCTTCAGGATTTCTTCCGTACGCCTAAGGCGGGATTCACGGATTTTAACAGCAGTGCCGGCAATCTCCTTAAGAAACCCCTGCCCAAATGGATCGGCCTCTGTTTCACGAGACACAAACAATTCACTATGCTTTAGCAACTGGGGAACCAGATGCAGATAAAGAGTTCGCTCAAAAAACTGGGCGATTTCCCTAAACTCTTGATTGCTATTGATCTGCTGAAGCAATGTTTGAGTCAACCGCTCCGGATCACTAGCGTCCTCCGCGTCGGGACGACGAAATATCTGCTCACCATTCCTGTACGCCGACTCCGCCTTGACCTGGGGGCGTTTCTTCCCACTAGGCTCAGTTGAGAATGAAAGCTTATAGCACCAATTGGGAGCACCCGCTTTCAACTCTAATGACTCGCGAAACTCCACCTCAATGTCTACGGCGGGGTTTTGTCGCGCCGCGAGACAGCGCAGCTTCGGGAGGCCGCCACGCGATTTCACCGCCTGCTGAAATCCGCCACCGTTTGGATTTACAATATCCCGCAGAAAACGAAACACATCCAGAAGGTTGGATTTTCCGGAAGCATTCGGACCGAGTATATACGTTGTCTCGCCTAACTCGATCTCGGCTGTTCCAAAGTTTCTCCAGTTCCGAAGTTTCAGTTTCGATATATACATGTTTAACTCCCCGATTAAGGGCTCTTTTTAACATACTTCTTAGAACAGCTCAATACGAAGCAGGGTCCACCCAGCAATTCGCAATATGTCCGCTGGGCGAGGTCAAAGACCGACTAAAGTCGGTACACCAACGCCGGAATATGATGATTTCAGCCCGTTGGTGTACCGCCTTCAGGCGGTCTTCGGCCATAATGCGAATTGCTGGGGTCCACCACCCGAATCTCCCCCGCCGTCAACCCGTACAGCCCGTACACGATCTGGTCAATCTCACGCTCCAGCACCGATACATCCGCCTCCCGGTCGGCTTTCTTGGTGGCAAGAATGCGGGTGACCAGTTTCTCCAGCGACTTTTCTTGCGCGGGGGTGACGGAGGGAATGGGAAGCTGCGACACGTACATCGGCTTGAATTCGTAGAAGCCGCCTTGCTTGGACGCAAACGCCTGCTGTGTGATCCACCAGGAAACTGCCGAATTCAAAATAGCCAATGCAAACGGAACCGATGGCGGCACGATAACACTGGTTTTGTCGTTGCTAAAGAAAGCGTCCTCATCGGGCGCGTAATTTGTTTCGTCCTCAATCGCCGGAACGATAATCTTCGGCTGCTCGAATTCCTCCCAATAATCACACGACCGTAATTCCCAGAAAAACCGCCCCTGATCATAACGCCCGATCAGCTTCTTTCGCATTCCATCGTCGGTGAAAAAACTGTGGATCGCAGGATAGGTCTTGGCGAAAATCTTTTCGGCCTCTTTCTCGGGTTTATCCGACCATGGATGGGTCTTGTTTTCCGAGGATTCAATCTTGATAAGATACTGTTCAGCAAACGCAGTTCGCCACCGCTTCACATCCCGCCCGCGCAGGAATGGCTTCAGCACCTCTTTAGATGATGGATGCTCGGCGATCAACTTGTCCCGCGTGGTGCGATCCACGACGAAGGCTTCGTTCAAGCCCGTCTTAATGCCGTAGTAGAAACGCCCCTTCACATACTCACCCAACGGGGTTCCAGCTTTTCTGAGTTTTTCAAGTAGGCGTAGATTAACCGGGCATTCCATGCGCCAGCCATTTGGCGTTAGATCGCGCTGGGAAAGATTGAACGACTCCTGCCGGAAAACATCCGGGAATTCACTGATCACCGGGCCGGGTGTCCAGGTCATGACACGGGACTGCCATTCTTCTGGCGGCAGTTTGGTTGCATGCAGTACCCCCATCGGCCCTGCGGCTGACGGCAATTGCCCTTTGTCCACATGCCGCATTTTCTCGGTGACCACAATGGCCGGATAGGCAATGGAGGTGAACACCGGCGCATCCCCGAAGTCCAGCATCACGGCAGGCCGTGTGGCATAACGCAAATAGGTGCGCAGCAATTCCCCGTACCCCGCCCGGAAGTACTTGTTGCTGGTGATGAAACTCAACGCCCCGCCCACACGCATGAGTTGCAGGGAGCGCTCAAAGAAATAGACGTACAGATCCGCCGTGCCGGTGAAGCATTCGTATTGATCCTTGAGGACTTCCTTCAGGGGCCGCTTCTTGCCGTCACTACCCAGCACCACTTGATTCTTCAATTCCTCCTGCCGCACGTAAGGGGGATTACCAATCACCACATCGAATACGCCGTCACCCCGTTGCGCAGGCAAACCGAACATCCAGCCGGGATCGAAGAATGAGGCGGCCGTGTTGGTATCATAGGGATTCCAGCCTGCCAAGCGTTTGGCATCAAACGGGGTGCATTCCCCGCTTTCGGAAAGGGCCTTGGACAGTTCGGCGCATAAATCCTTGTCCTTCGCCCTCAGTTCCCGCTTCCGCCGGTAACTCCGGGCGGTAAAGTAGGAATGGCGCACTTTCTGCAAGTCGCGCTCCAACTTTTTAACGTCAGCGGATCCCAGAAGCAGTTCGCCCCGGTGCAATCCGATCAGAGTGTTGGCCGCGACAATTTTGGTTTCCAGGTTCGGCAGGGGCAAAATGCCGTAGTTTTCAATCTTGGGATCGATCGCCTGATCCACCACCAGTGATACAAAGAATCGCAACTTGGTTATTTGCACGGCAATAGGCTGGATATCCACACCGTACAAACAATTTTCGATCAGGAACAGTTTCCGGCCATAGTCATCATTGTCACGGGCAAACGCCCGTCCTATGGCCTTGAGGGCATCATCCCGGGACGGACTGCTGGGTATTGCCTCTGCCGCCGCTTCCTGACGTCGCCGCCACCCTTCATTGCGGGGATCCAACTTCTGGAGAACGCGAACCAGTTTCTGAAGCATACCCATCGGGAAGGCCCCCGACCCGCAGGCGGGATCCAGCGCCTTGAAATGATCGATGGCATCAATCAGCTTCTCCACCTCGGCTGGCTTGAAGTCGTGCCCATCATCTTCCCAGGAAAGCAGCCGCTCCAACCTTTTTTCTTCTGGAGGGACGCGCTCTGTCGCGTCCGGCTTTTCCCTGGCCCCAACAGGGCATGGCGCTCCATTGGATAGATACCTGCCGAGATACACGATCAGCGCCTGATCCACCATCCAGTCCACCACCACGCGGGGCGTGTAAAATGAACCGGTCGCCTTGCGCGCGACGGAGCCGGTCTCAGGGTTGTAGGCCGCCAGAAGGTTTTCGAACACATGACCCAGTAGCTCGGGATCGAGCGCCACATCCTGTTCAAAAGGCGTATTCTCGGTCAGCGTGAAGTTGTAGCGGTTCAGGATTTCCAATACTGGCCGGACATGCTCGCGCTTCCGCGAATCATCGCCGTAAGACTTGGACAGATCCACCGCCTGCTCAGCGCCGAAGAAAAGGAAGTTGGGGAGTTTGGGCTGCTTCTTCGGTTCATTGGAGAACCCGTCAATCCTGACCTCGACGGTGTGCAGCGAATCGCCCTGCTGGATCCGGTCATCGAGACACTCGAACAGTCCCCCGTTCAGGAAAGGAATGCCGCGTAACTGGCCCGCCAGTGCTTCCGGATCACGAAGCATGCGAACATGACGCCAGAGCTGGTGCACCATATGGTCGTCGCTGCGTTTGCCATCCCCTTCGTCAATGAACCGGCGGCGCGGCTCCGCGCCGGGCGCATCCATCTCGGTATTTAATGTGGCAAAGAACAGGTTCTGGAGAAGGGCCGGGTAATACGTGCAACTGTCCGGCGAGGAGTCCTTCAAAAGTCCTTGGATCCACTGTGGATCAAACAGGCAGGCGGGAACCAGCCCCTCCCCGGTGCCGGGATTGCGCTTCTCGCGCAGGAACCAGCAGAAGATCAGCCGCGTGAGAAGCCGGATCAACATGAGGGAAGGCTTGCCATCGGCGTCCAAGGGCGCGTCTTTGGGAAACACGGCATGGTCACGTGCCCAGAAGTACCAGTTGGCGATTTCCTCGTAGAAATCCCGGGTAACTTTCTCGACATCAAAAGCATCGTCGTGGCGGCTTTGAATGGTCAGTGCCGGGATGCCGAACAGTTCGCTGCCGATGGAGGCAAGATCCAGCATCTGCAACCGCTCCGCCGCCGTCCGAAGCCCCTCGCCCGGCGCCACGGTAATACGCCGGAAATATCGCCGCTTCGAGGCCTGAGCGTCATGCTTGACGTTCAGGAAATGCCACCGGGAACGGTCTTTGTTGGAAAAGACGAACAGGGCATAGGGATGTTCGCCCAGCAACTGACTCACCACCGGCCGTTCCAGGCTGCGGGTCAGGGTGTCCGAATCCAACCGGCAATAGATCACATGGAAGGCATCGTCTTCGCCGCCACTGGCGAATAGGACCGGATCCCCGGCCAGCGCCTTTTTCGCGGGCGCGGGCCAGTCCCGGACACCGAGGGGCTTGTTCTGGCGCTGATAGTTGAGTTCCTCCCAGAACAGGTTTTTCAACCCGTCCAAGTCGCGGAGGTTCTGGAGAATCGTGAGGACCGTTTGCTTCCGTTCAACCTGTGCCATGGACTGTTTTCCTATCCCAGTTATGCCGGACACTCCCCACCATTCCAGTGCGCCGACCGCGTGGCCTGAACTCTGTCAAAGGAATGGCACCCGTTCAACATTAAACGGGCGGCACCGGCGTTGCGTCAGTCTCGTCCGGCGGAACCGCAGCCCCCGCCGGTTCAGCCTCCACGGGCTCAGCACCGACTGGCTCAGGAATTACTGGGCCTGGTGCGGTCATGACGACCGGTGGCGCTTCTGGAATTACCGACGCTGGCGCCACTACCGGAACTGGTTCGGCAATAACTGGCTCGGTGCCGCCGGGGACGGCGGCTACACCAGTGGGTTCTGGCTCGGGGACAATGACCGGTGCGGTGACGACGGGCACCTCGGCCACTGGGGGCGCTTCTGGTGCCTGGGGCACGGACACCGCTTCAGGCACTGGCAACGGGTCCACGGCCGGAACGGGTTCAATGGCCGGGTCTGGGACCGGAATAGACGATTCAGGTTCGATGCCGCCGAGGACGGCGGCTACTACAGTAGGTTCTGGCTCTGGCACAATGACCGGGGTTCGGTGACGACTGGCACCTCGACCACCGGCGGCGCTTCTGGTGCCTGAGGCACGGGCACCGGGTCTGGCACTGGCGCCGGATCCACGGCCGGAACCGGCTCAATCGCTGGCTCGGTGACCGGAATAGACAATTCAGGGACGGCGACTACACCAAATGAGGCCGGCTCGACTGTGGCGGGCGGCTCTACCACTGGGGGCAAACTGGGTTACGTCGTGGCCTGAATCGGCTCCGCAACGAGGGGATTTTGGACGGCTTCCGGCGGCGGCTCGGCGATATCCAAAACCGCCGTTTCGGGCACCTGAAACGTTTCAGATCGCAATTTTATGATAATTGGTCAAGGCGAAAATGGAAAA
>CAZOZF010000081.1:0-12316 GCA_964584205.1 uncultured Verrucomicrobiota bacterium | reverse complement strand
CCCTCGGCAATCTTCAGATACGCGAAGGGACCTCCCGTGAGAATGATTCGGGAAGGCAACGGACTGAACACTTTTCGCGACACGGCGGAAACCTTGAGAATACCGCGCTCACCCTGTCCCAACTTCCGGACCACACGCCCGATCTCCGCCAGTTGATCAAGCCCGATAAAGGCATCGACCTCGGGCATGGCGCGTTGAAGCTCCGCCTGATAGCGCTGGATGAGACAACCGGCCACGATGACAGCCCGACATCCCCCGGATTGCTTCAGTTGGCACGCCCGCAAGATGGCATCCACCGACTCCTCCTTGGCGTCGCCAATGAACCCGCAGGTGTTCACCAGAATCACATCCGCTTCCTCGGGAGAACGCGCCAGGGCAATGCCTTCCGCACGGAGAACCGACGCCATATGCTCGGAATCAACCAGGTTCTTGGCACACCCCAGACTGATGAACCCGACGGAAAGCATGGACTGTCGCATCATACCACCCTGCCGCTATTTCAGTTTGATATAGGGCGGCGGGGGCGGCTCCGCCAGACGCAGGGATCGCGAGCCGGTGATCTTTTTTACAGGAGCCGGAGCGATGGTCGCGGAGGCAACCGGTGTTTTGGGCGCCGAAAGGAAGGAGATTCCGCTGGCCACCAGAATGGCCACTACGAGGACGGCAAACCCGATGGCGGCATAACGCCCGATCGGTAGCGGTGCCGGTTCCGAATAATCACGGCGGGTCGAGGACAGCCGGGACTGGCTTCGCGGCGCCTCCTGGCGGGACGCCTGATAACGCGCCCCGGCTTCGACAAAAGTCTGGAGGGTGTCGCGGGCGGCCGTCACCACGGAATTGACGACATGTGTCAGGGCCGAGCCGCTGGTCTCCCGGAACCGAGCCAGGGGAGACGGCACCGGGAGTCCGTCATTCATGGTGGCGGGCGCCGGTATTTCGGTTTTCAGCGTGGGCCGGACTGAATGCGCGTACTGGCTGAGGTAGAGCCGGATCAAGGGGGCGGGATCGAGCCCCACCAGTTCGGCATAGAGTTTAATAAACCCTTTTCCATAAAGCGGCGCAGGGATGTCGCTGTAATCGTCATTCTCCAGGGCTTGAATGATGTGGCTTTTAATCCGGGTCGACTCCACCACATCGGCGATGCTGTAACGGTGGTTTTCGCGGGCAGCCCGCAACAGGGCTCCGGGGGTTCTTGGGGTAAGCAATTCACTCATGGTTTTTCTTCCTGTTCTTCGCTGGAATTCTCCGGCATCTGCCCATCCATATCAATGAGGATCTCGCGCGGGTCGGATCCACGGGCCGGGCCGACCATGCCGCGCTCCTCCAGAACATCCATGATCCGGGCGGCCCGGGTGTACCCGATCCGTAACCGGCGCTGCAGGGAGGAGGTTGAAGCCCGCTGGGTTTCCCGGATAATCTGAACGGCCATTTCAATAAGCTGGTCATCCTCGGCATCATCTCCACCCTTGGCCAGCATCTCGTCAAAACTGGCCGCAGGCTTCGCCTCGGGAACAGGCATCGTGGCGGTGCCACTCCGGGACGACTCCGTTTTCTTCGTGGCGTTTCCGGCGACGGCAGGTTCGTCGATCTCCATGGGGCACTGCTTCTTGATGAAGTCCACGATTTTCCGGATATCGTCATCCGAAACCAACGCGCCCTGGGCGCGGATCAGTTTACTGGCACCGGGCGGGAGGAATAGCATATCCCCACGGCCCATAAGCTTGTCCGCTCCGTTGGCGTCAAGAATGGTACGACTGTCGTTTTTCTGCGCCACCTGAAAGGCGATACGCGCGGGAAAGTTGGCTTTGATGGTTCCGGTGATGACATCCACCGAGGGGCGTTGCGTGGCCAGGATCATATGAATCCCGACCGCCCGGGACAGCTGGGCGAGCCGCGCGATATAATTTTCAATTTCGGCCTGGGCCGTCATCATCAGGTCGGCAAGTTCGTCCACGATGATGACGATATAGCTCAACCGGTCAGGCAACTTCGACGTTTCTTCACCCTCCCCGAATAAACTGGCTTGTTTCTCAACGGGACGCGAATTGTAGCTCTTGATATTCCGGACCCCGGCCTTGGCCATGATCCGGTATCGGCGTTCCATTTCGGTGATGGCCCAGCGCAGGGCCCCGGCCACACGCTTCGGGTCGGTGATGACCTCGTTTCGCGCGCCCAGCAGATGGGGAAGGTGGTTATACACCGAGAATTCGACAATCTTGGGATCGATCAACATCAACTGGAGTTGATCCGGCGAGCGCGACATGAACAGACCGGCCAGAATGGAATTCATGCAGACGGTTTTTCCGGATCCCGTCGCTCCGGCAACAAGTAAATGCGGCATGCTCGCGAGATCAGTTATCAGATCATTTCCACCCACATCCTTGCCCAACACAATGGGAATTTCCATGCGGGACGGATGCCAGTGGGAGCCTTCCAGCATTTCGCGCAGGTAGACGATACTGGTGGCGCTATTGGGCACCTCGATTCCCACGGTTCCTTTTCCGGGAATGGGCGCCTGAACACGGACACTGTTGGCCTTGAGCGAAAGAGCCAGGTTGTTGCTGAGGCCGGCGATCCGCTCGACCTTCACGCCAGGCGCGGGAATCAATTCAAAACGGGTCACGGAAGGACCGCACTCCACCGTCTTGAGTTCCGTCTTGATCCCGAACTCCTCCAGAGTTTGAATAATAATGCGACCGGTCGCATCGGTATCCCCCTGAATCGGGCCCTGCCGGTTTGTCGGAACTTCTGTCAGAAGCGACAGGGGCGGAAGCTGATAGGCCCCGGGCGCCAGGGTTACCGGCGGAGGCGGGGGCGTCGGCTTGGGTTCAGGCTTCGGAACCGGTGCCGGTTTTGGAGGCGGAGGGGGCGGCGGAGGAGGTGGGGGCGGTGGTTGCGGACGGGCCGTCGGTTTCACGGGTTCTTTTTCCGGCTTGGGGATGACTATCAATTCACCCTGCTCGGGTTCATCCTTCTGAAGAGTTTCCTCGCGTGCCGCAACCCGTTCAATCCGTTCCCGCTTCCAGCCCTTGATGGCGGGTTGGCGCTTGTGGGCGTCCATCATGTCCTGTGGTTCGCGACTTGCCAGTCGAGTCGCCGTCTCGTGAAGCATGGCTGTCATCCGGAGAATGGCATCCCACCCGAAAAACAGTACCGATGCGGCAAGAAAAAGCGCAATCACGAGAATATTGGCACCCACGTCGCCCAGGATCTGGACGGAGATCAGGCGCGCCACGAATTGGGCCGGAACGCCCCCTACGGCACTCATGTTCAGGGCTGTCATGAAGGGACTGAACCAGTCGGTGTGCAACTCAAGAAAACACGCCAGCGTCATCATCATCATCGCGACCCAGATC
This sequence comes from uncultured Verrucomicrobiota bacterium, assembly GCA_964584205.1. Taxonomy (GTDB): domain Bacteria; phylum Verrucomicrobiota; class Kiritimatiellia; order CAIKKV01; family CAITUY01; genus JAABPW01. The sequence continues at coordinate 8,960 of CAZOZF010000081.1, read as the reverse complement.
AATTTAGCCCGGATATGCTCGATGCCGCGAAATATCAACACGACCCCGAAGCCCAGGAACCAGATCGGGATCAGATAGGCGCCCAGTCCGAAAATTTCGAACAAAATGAAGGACACCCACGCGCCCCCCGGTCCGATGAAATTCGCGGGCGGGGTATTCGGCGGCTCGTGAAGCAGGGGAATATCACGCCAGTCATACGAGACCAGGCTGAGAAAAACAATCACGCAAACGGCCAGGAGCACAATGCTCAAGGCTTCCCGTTTGCCGCCGCTGTTTGTGGGTTTTGGGTCTGCCATACGGTTCATCCCTTACTGAGGACGGTCTGAATTCATTGTCTCCAGGGAGGCGGCCCCAGCCGCTTTCCGGCAGCGCGAAACCAACTCACGACAGGGTGAATTGGTAACTCCCGCGAGAACACTCAACCGAAGTCCGCTCTGGGCGGCTCGCAGGGCCTTCTCAAAATCCCCGGCCGCATAGTAGGCTTCGCCGAGTGTATTCCAAATGGAATAATCCGAAGGCACATCAATCAGGGCTGATCGTGCCAGCTTGATGATGCGGGAGGCATCACCGGGGTTCGCTCCCTTGACATGAAGCAACGCCCAGGCCAGGTTGTTCTTGACCATGGGGTTATCCGGAACCGCCTTGTTTAAGGTTTCCAGAAGGGGAATAGCCTCCTCATATCGCTTGGTCTCAATGAACGCCGCACTCAGCCCGAAGGCCGCCTCCTGATTGGTTGGATCAAGGGTTCTGGCCTTCTCGAAAAGAGCCACCGCCTCGGTGTATTTCCCCCCCATCAGGTTCTCGCGGCCGCTGGCCAGCAGGGTGCCGACTTCCCCGGTTCCTTCGGCCAGAACCATCGTGCCGCCAAGTAAAACAATCCCTATTCCTGTCAGTATTTTCATAAATCTTTTTTCACCGATTCATTCTTCCATTGCCGTCCGGAACTATTCCCGATGATCGACACCGTCACCTGAACATCGGAGGGATCCATCTGGACCACCCAGTTGTCTCCCGGCGCCTGGATGGCGCACCGTCGCACAAACGATTCCACCCGACCATCCACCTCGACGGGTTGCGTATAAACGCTTTCGGTGGTTTGCAGCTTTGCGGCGGGGCCCTTCAGGAGCACTGTGGAAGGCTCGCAGGTTACCTTGTCCACCTCCCCGAACAACGGAGTGCCGCTGGTTCGCCCCTTGACGGGAACCCGTTTTTCGGCCTGCCGATCCAGCGTGACGGTGATGCTCGAGGGATGAACCGCCACCACCCGCGCGCCACGCACCCCGTGAATCATCGCCGGCGTCAACTGGATCACCATCGGGGCCGGGCCGGAATCGTCGGTCAGTTGCACCACAGCCTGAAGGCGCCGGGAATCCAGGATTTGAATGTCCTCCTGGGATCCGCGCAGGGTGACATCCACCGTGGCCACCGACTGGTTCAGGATGGCCATTCCCTGCTGGACTTCGATCTTGAGTCGAACATCGGGAATTTCCAGTTCAAAACTAATCGTGTCCTGAATGATATACCAGGTGAGAATTGCCAGAACCAGCGAGAGCGCCTTCAATCGCTTGTTGCGCACAAGAAATTCGCGAAACGAAAAAGCACTAGCTGGCATGGGTCCCCTCCTCCCTCGCCCGTGTTTCGGACTTCGCAATTCCGTCAAGGCTCAGATCCAGACGCTGCCGGGCTCGGTTCCACCGAGAGTTTCCGGGCACGTCCTTGGCCAGAACCCCGGATAAAAATTTTCGAAGCCGGTCCTCATCGAAGTCGCGGCTGAGTCGACCGCGCGTACTGATTGAGACCGTGCCGGTTTCTTCCGAGACAACAATGGCAATGGCGTCCGTCTCCTCGGTCAATCCCATGGCGGCCCGGTGCCGGGTGCCCAGTCCCCGACTGAGTTCCGGTCTCTGGCAGAGTGGAAAAAGGCAGCCGGCGGCGACCATGCGGGTTTCGCTGATGATCACCCCGCCATCATGGAGCGGGGTATGAGGGAAAAAGATAGTGGCAAGAAGGTCGGCATTAACCCGCGCATCCAGCTTCACTCCGGTATCCTGGATCGCCTTGGTGGAATCGGAGCGCTCGATGGCGATCAAGGCGCCAATCCGGCGTTCCGCCAGCAGCATGACCGCCTCCACAATACTATCAACATACCCCCGGGACTCGACGGGCGCCGCCAGGAACGGCTGCCGCCCGATCTCCGCCAGGGCACGCCGGATTTCCGGTTGAAAAATAATCAGCAGGGCCATGGCCAGATACACAGACAGCTGCCGCAACAGCCAGTTCAGGGCATAGATGTGGAAAACGCGGGTGACCACAATCAGGACTAACAGCACCACCAGAAGGCCAAGAAACACCTTGATACTGCGGGTCTCCCTGAAAAACAGAAGGAGGAAATAAAACCCGCAGGCCAGCACCAGGATCTCGACGACGCCGCCGAATCCGGGCCAGACAATCTGGTTCATCCATTCCACTCCGCTGTCTCCTCTCTTAACGCCGCCACCATCCGGGCGGCATCCACCGATTCCTTCACCTCATGCACCCGCCAGACCTGTGCCCCTTGGCTTGCGGCCCAAACCGCACCCGCCAGACTTCCTGCCAGGCGATCCGCCACATCACGCCCCGTGAGCACTCCGATAAAATTTTTCCGCGAGAGTCCAACCACCACCGGTCGCCCACAGTCCACAAGCGCCTTCAACCCTGCCAGAAGCTTCAGGTTGTGCTCCCCTGTTTTACCAAAACCGATGCCCGGGTCGAGCGCCATTGTGTCGGGCGCCACGCCGGCCTCTTCCAGCATCATCCGCCGCCGCCTCAGCCAATCCACCACCCCGGCAACCACATCCTCATAGCGGGGATCCTGCTGCATGGTGGCGGGCTCGCCACGCATATGCATCAACACGACCCCGGCCCCGGTGCGTCGGGCGACCTCCTGCATCGCCGGATCGCCTAGTGCCGTCACATCATTGATGATCCTGGCGCCGGCCTCCATCGCCTGCCCCGCCACGACAGCCTTCCGCGTATCCACCGAGATCACCGGGGCATCCGTCTGCCCCGAAAACGCCTCGCTCAAGGCCCGGATTACCGGAAGTACCCGCGCGCACTCGTCTGCCTCCAACACCGGTGAGGCGCCCGGCCGTGTGGATTCTCCGCCGATATCCACAATATCGGCGCCCTCACGGGCCATTGTGAGCCCTCTCAAAACAGCAGACTCCGTTGACTGAAACCGCCCGCCATCCGAAAATGAGTCCGGGGTCACATTCAGAATCCCCATGACCAGCGGCCTCGCGCCTATCCGGAGCGTCCGGTCGCAGCATCGCCACACCAGGTTTCCGACTTCGCCCATCATGCCACCAGAGGCGTCGTGACACTCATCGCTGTGACGGGCTCCACCTTCACCGCTTCCGCCTCAGGCGGCGGCAGGCGTTCGCTCTCGGCCAGGATCCGTCCCTGCGACATCAAGTCCTCCACATCACGGGCATCCAACGTTTCACGTTCCAGAAGCGCCTTGGTGATCAGCTCCAGCTTGTCCCGGTTTTTCTCAATGATCTCACGGGCTTGGGCATAACTTTCCCGCAACAGGTTACTGATATCGGCGTCAATTTTCCGGGCCGTATCTTCGCTGTAATCCTGGGAGCGCGAAATTTCCCGCCCCAGGAACATCAACTCTTCATGGTTCCCGAAGGTTTGCGGACCGAGCGTCTCGCTCATTCCCCAGTCACAGACCATCAACCGCGCCAGACGCGTGGCGTGTTTCAAATCGCTTCGGGCACCCGAAGTGATATCACCGAACACGAGCTCTTCGGCCACACGGCCGCCCATCATGGTGGCAAGCGTTCCTTTTAACTTGAGCTTGCCTTCCATGTACCGGTCTTTTTCCGGAAGTTGCATGGTGGCACCCAGATAGGCGGTGCCACGGGGAATAATGGTGATCTTGTGAAGCGGTTCACTCTCCAGCACCAGCAGCGTGACCAGGGCGTGACCGGTCTCGTGATAGGCTGTGATTTTCTTTTCCTTCTCGTCCAGCACGCGACTGCGACGTTCCCGCCCCCAGCGGACCTTATCGCGCGCCTCTTCAAGGTCTGGAAGCGTGACGGATTCTTTTCCGCCGCGGGCCGCCAGCAGTGCCGCCTCGTTCATCAGGTTCGCCAGGTCGGCACCGGAAAATCCCGGGGTTCCCCGCGCAATACGACGCAGCTCCACTGTCGGCGACAACTTGATGCCACGGGCGTGAATTTGCAGAATCGCCTCGCGCCCTTCGAGGGTGGGCAGGTCGATCACAATCTGACGATCAAAACGGCCCGGTCGCTGCAACGCCGGATCCAGCACATCAGGCCGGTTCGTCGCGGCAATAATGATGACACCCTCCTGAGTGTCAAACCCGTCCATCTCCACCAGCAGCGCGTTGAGGGTCTGCTCCCGCTCGTCGTGTCCGCCCCCGATGCCGGAGAACCGACTGCGACCCACGGCATCGATTTCATCAATAAAGATGATGCACGGCGCGTTTTTCTTGCCCTGCTCAAACATGTCGCGGACGCGTGAGGCACCGACGCCGACAAACATTTCCACGAAGTCCGAGCCGCTGATATTGAAGAACGGCACATCCGCCTCACCGGCGATGGCCTTGGCCATGAGTGTTTTTCCCGTGCCGGGAGGCCCCATGAGCATGACGCCCTTGGGGATGCGGCCGCCGAGTTTCTGGAACCGTTTGGGATCCTTCAGGAAATCGATGATCTCCTGAACTTCCTCCTTGGCCTCCTCGACGCCGGCCACATCCTTGAAAGTGACCTTGTTCTTGTCGCGGTTCAACATTTTCGCGCGGCTTTTCCCGAAGCTCATGGCGCCCTGGCCCATTCCCTTCATCTGGCGCGAGAACATGAACCAGAGCAGGCCCAGCAGGAGAAGGACCGGAAGGGCGCTGGAGACGATCTGCCAGAAATACGGGCTGTCGCGCCGGAACGCGAACTTCACGCCATGTTCGCGCAGCCATGTCGGAAGATCATCCGTCACCATCACATCCACTTTGAACTGTTTTGGTTTCCCGGTGCGGGGATCAATCGTCTTCAGGGAGCCCTGGATATATTGATTGCCTGAGATTTCCGAGACGACTTCACACTCTGGAATTTCGCCCTTTTCCACGAGTGAGACGAAGTCGGGATTATAGGCCATGGGTGCCGCGACCTGCTGCTCCCCCTTATAGTATTGGTAAGCCATCAGCATCAGGCTGAACACGGCAAACCACAGGAAGAGCCCTCTCGGCGAAAATTTCGGAGGCGCGTTTAAATCAGTTTTTTTTCTGGGCTCCCCGGACAACGGTGTCGGCGGCGCCTTATTGACATTTGGTGTTTCCATGATCGTCCTTTTTTTCAAAACTCAAACAAGCGGGGCATTCTAGAGGATGATGTGCTTTTTCGCAAATACTATGGGGGCGGCTCTATTTTTCAGCTCCTGAAACGACAATTCCGTTGACGCAGGCGCGGGATCTGGCTTACACACCTTGCGGCAGGAAACCCATGCAACCCAGTATCATCAATATTCACCATACGGAAAACCGCAACATAGGCGACCGATATTGTCGGCCGCTGGACTACTTCCCCGAAGTTTGCCGCGGATGGGAGGTCAGGGATGTCGCCGCAACCGATCGCGTCCGAATTGATTCGTTGCGGGGACAGATCGTCATCCTCGGTGGCGGGGGGATGCTGCACCCCTGGCCGTGGGAGCACGTCGTGCAGCCCCTTTTGACGGGCGGTAATCGCGTGATCGCATGGGGCATCGGCCACCACCATGACGCCGTGCACGGGCACAGCGGGACAATTGAGCGTAACTGGCGCTCATCACTCGAACAGTACCAGACTGACTATGACCTCAGCCGCTTCGCCTTGTGCGGGTTACGCGACGTCGTAGACTGGGCCGTCTATGCGCCCTGCAGTACGTGCATGCATCCCGTCTTTGATACCCCGGCGCAGGCGACGCAGGATTGCGTTCTCTATGAGCATGGTGATCTCGACCCGATCGCCATCGGCGGCTTGCCGCGCATGTCGAACACAGGGCCAGCCCGAATCGAGACGGTGGCGGAATTCCTGGCATCAGGGCGCACAGTCATCACCAACAGCTATCACGGGGCCTACTGGGCGACGCTGCTAGGACGACGCGTGGTGGTTTACGAGCCGTGGTGCACGAAGTTCGCCCTCATGCGATATCCTCTGGTTGAATGCACGCGCGAAAACTGGCTCGCCCGTTTGAGCGAAGCCCCTCTGTTGTATCCCGAGGCACTAGCGGAGTGCCGGGCAGCGACACGAGCGTTCGCGGAACGCGTAAGTCTGGTGCTGTGCGAAGCGAGGAATCAGGAATCACGCTGGGGACAGCGGCTGCGCACACTGGTGTCAAAGTGGCGTCAGACGCGTTGAACCTCCCATACCGCTTCGATAATTCTATGGGGGTTGTTCCGTTTTTAGTGGTGTCACCGCCATCTTTTTGAATAATCAAGCGCCCATGAATGAATCAGGACCAGAAACCATCGCGGCGATTGCTACGGCACCGGGAGAAGGTGCCGTGTCAATTGTGAGAGTGTCGGGCCCCGAAAGCCTGGTCATCGCCGATCAGATTTTCAGGGGCAAGGCTCCCCTTCCCTCCTTGAGACCCGGGGGGGCCTTTGTGCATGGCCTCGTTGAGGGGCCAGAGGGAGTGGCCGATGAGGTCATTCTTCTGATCTACAAGGCGCCACACAGTTATACACGGGAAGATGCCGTTGAAATTCAGGGACACGGGGGCTCTGCAGCGGCAAAACGAATTCTCAGGGCGGTTCTGGATGCGGGTGCCCGGCTGGCCGAGCCGGGTGAGTTCACAAAACGAGCGTTTTTAAGCGGTCGGATTGATCTTGTTCAGGCGGAAGCCGTTCTGGATCTTATCCGAGCCCGGACCGATCGGGCCGCCCAGGCGGCTCTGGAACAACTGAACGGGCGTCTAAGCGGGCATTTTAACGCCCTTTACGACAAAACGCTGGCCGCCTGCGCGGATCTCGAATCAACGCTGGATTTCTCAGAGGATGAGCTTCCAGCGACCTTAATGGCTGATGTTGCAGTAAAATTGAAGAGCATCAGAGCCGAATTTAAACGACTTCTTGACTCCTGGGACGAAGGTCATGTTCTAAGAGATGGCGCCAGCGTCGCCATCGCAGGACGGCCTAATGTTGGAAAATCAACCCTTCTGAACGCCCTTCTTGGCAAGGAACGAGCTATCGTTACCCCACTTGCCGGAACCACACGCGACACGATAGAGGAACAGATAACCATTGATGGCTATCCAGTCCGAATAATTGATACAGCCGGCCTTCGCGATTCCTCGTGCCTGATCGAGCAAGACGGAATCCGTCGCGCCAGGGAGCTCGTCATTCAATCACACTTGATTCTTTACATGATTGATGGATCACTTCCCTATAACCAGGACGACCAGAATCAACTCAAAATACTTCAAAAGCATAAGACGATACTCGTAGTCAACAAATCAGACATCTCAATAAACGATACCATCAAACCGCTTGCGTCCGACTGGTCAGTCCTATATATTAGTGCAGCTCGCTTGGAGGGATTAGAGGACCTCAAAAAAGGAATTATTGAGCATCTGGGTATTCGGGAAGGGATCCCCCATCATGCCGTCATCTCTGAACGCCATCGCCATCTTCTGATTTCAGCCCACAAGGATATTGTCGAATCCGATTTGATTCTCGCGCGAGCCGGTGCGGATCCGACCCTGGTGGCCTCCCGACTCAGGATGGCGCTTGAAACACTCGGGACCGCTACTGGCCGGGTTTATCACGAAGAGCTTCTCAACAACATCTTCAGCCGCTTCTGTATCGGCAAGTGAATGCAAAGGGATTTAACATGGATGAGCAGGATAGACAGGATATTTTTAATTCAGTTCCTCTTTCGATAGGCTTATCCTGCCTATCCTGTAAATCCATGTTAAATTGAGGACCTCTCCAAGAACATGGAAGCATATCAAATCATCGTCGTTGGTGCGGGTCATGCGGGGTGCGAGGCGGCACTGGCGGCAGCCCGGATGGGTGCCAGGACGGCCTTGGTGACGCTGGATCGCACGGCTATAGCCAGGATGTCCTGTAACCCGTCCATCGGTGGAATAGCGAAGTCGCATATCGTCTGCGAGCTGGACGCCCTCGGCGGAGAGATGGGCAAAAACAGCGATTACACGGGGATTCAGTTTCGAACCCTGAACACCAAGAAGGGCCCCGCTGTACAAGCCTTTCGAACCCAATGCGACAAACACGCCTATTCCCGGAGAATGCAGCGAGTTACCGAAACCGCTCGCCATCTGACAATCCTCGAAGCACTTGTTGAGGATCTGTGGATTGAAAACGGCACATTACGAGGGGTTATTGTTTCAGATGGCTCTAAAATCGAGGGAAACGCTGTAATTTTGACCGCCGGGACCTTTCTCAGAGGAATGATTCACATAGGGAAAGCCGCCTTCCCCGGGGGAAGAAAGGGCGAGCCGGCCGCAAACCAGCTCAGCGTATCCCTTGAAAAACTCGGATTCAGGCTCGACAGGCTGAAGACCGGCACGCCACCTCGATTACACCGGGATAGTATTGATTGGCGGAAAACGACGGAACAGCCAGGTGAGATCCCTCCACCTTTCTTTTCCTACGAAATCGGCATGAACCAGACAATGTTCCACGTGGAACAAAAGACTGAAGGGGGAAGGCTGAAGGCTGAAGACCGAAGTCAGGAGACTGAAGACCGAAGTCAGGAGGCTGAAGACCGAAGACTGAAGTCTGAAGGCCGAAGTGAGGAGGCCTCTATTCAGCCCTCGGACTTCTCCCTTCAGTCTTCAGCCTTCTCCCTTCAGTCTTCTCCCTTCTCCCTTCAGTCTTCAGCCTTCTCCCTTCAGTCTTCTCCCTTCTCCCTTCAGTCTTCTCCCTTCTCCCTTCAGTCTTCTCCCTTCTCCCTTCA
>CAZOZF010000080.1:0-12821 GCA_964584205.1 uncultured Verrucomicrobiota bacterium | reverse complement strand
GGCCGACTGAACTGGCAGGCGGATTCCTTCCATATCTACGGCAAGGATATTGACTTGGCCCGCCAGCGCCTTTTCGATCGGATCAAAACAACGTCATTCGAGGATCGCGTCTACTGTTTCAAGGACGAGATGATCCAGGAGATTTACACCGAGGCGGAAGCGACCGTGCGCGAAAAGATTCGCGAGTTTGACGCAAGGTAGCGGCATGCGTTTTCTCATCACAGCAGGGCCGACCCGCGAGTTCATGGATCCCGTCCGGTTTCTGAGTAACCGCTCCTCCGGGAAGATGGGGTATGCGATTGCCCTTGCGGCTCGGGATCGGGGGCATGAGGTGGTTTTGGTTTCGGGACCAGTGTCCCTGCCTGCCCCCGGCGGGATTCGGGTGGTGTCCGTGGTGTCTGCGGCTGAGATGCTGGAGGCCGTGTCGGCCCACCTGGAGTCCTGTGATGCTCTGGTGATGGCGGCCGCAGTCGCCGACTGGCGGCCGGTTACGGTGAGCGAGCAGAAGGTGAAGAAAAATCAGACGGCCTCAATCCTCAACCTGGAACCCACGCCGGATATTTTGATGACCCTCAAGTCTCGGAAAGGGAGTCGGACGTTTGTTGGATTTGCGGCAGAGACGACGGATGTAGAGGCCGAGGCTGGCCGAAAGTTGGCGGCCAAAGGACTGGATATGATCGTTGCCAATGATGTCAGCCAGTCCGATGCCGGATTTGATGTGGACACGAACCGGGTTGTTTTTCTGACGGGTGACGGGTCGGTTGTTCGACTTCCGCTTCTGTCCAAGCGCGAGGTGGCCGAGCGGATTCTGGACTGGATGGAGATGGGGAAAACGGCGGCTGGAGATAGGGGCCTCACCTCGCGGGCCGCTTCCGAAAGATTGGCCAAGCAGTGGGATTTCATCCGGGAAATTGACAAATTGAAGTCCGTATTACGGCGAACCCTGCTCCTGGATGGGAGCCGTTACGAGAATGATGCCGAACATTCCTGGCACTTGGCGGTCATGGCCGTGTTGTTGCGTGAACACGCGAATGAACCCCGGCTGGATTTGGCGCGGGTAATCAGGATGGTTCTGGTTCATGACATTGTGGAAATCGATGCCGGAGACACCTATTGTTATGACGAGATTGGAAACCGTGATAAAGTGGCGCGTGAACAGGTTGCCGCAAAACGTCTGTTTGGACTGCTTCCGGATGAACAGCGGCAAGAGATGATGTCGCTATGGGCGGAATTCGAGGCCCGTGAGACCCCGGAGGCGAAATTTGCGGCAGCGTTGGACAGGGTTCAGCCCCTGATGCATAATTTTGGAACGGCCGGAGTGGTCTGGAAATCGCACGGGGTTCGAAGCGGACAGGTTCTGGAACGGAACCGGCATGTTGCGGAAGGATCCCGGGTGTTATGGGAATTCGCGGAAGACATGATCCGGGATGCCGTGAAGCGCGGGTATTTGGAAGCATAATATGGCTAAACCGATCAACCAATTGATTTTTGTGGGTGGGCAAGACGCCACTATCAGCGCGATCGCGGCGGCCTTTGCCCGGGCAAAGGGCCGCGCGGATGTGGCGATTCATTATGCCGGGATCTCCTCAGGACGGGTGTCGCCTCTGGCGTGGCGCGTGCTGTCCGAGTTTCGCGTGGTTCCCGAGGAGCGGGATGGCGGGCTCCTGGGGCAGGTGGGGAATGCTGTTTTCGATGTCTCGGTTTCATTATGCGCCGTAGCGAATGGGCCATGCGCCGTATTGCCGGGCAATCCCGTGCAGTTGCACTGGAATCTGGATGATTTTTCGGGTCGCGCCGAGGATCAGGCAGCGGCATTGGACTCCTTGCGCCGTGAATGCGAGACGATCCGCAGGCTGGTGGATGACTTTTATGAGCAGGGATATCTGGATGCGTTTCTGCAATCGAAACGCACGGGGAATCTGGTGCTTGAGAATATGTCCGACGGCGTGATTGCGCATGATCTGAATCGCCGCATTTTTTATTTCAATGCCGCCGCCGAAACCATCACAGGTTACAAGCGGGAGGCCCTTCTGAACCGGGATTGCCATCAGGTTATCCCGGGGGGCTTGTGCGGGGCAAAGTGTTTGTTTTGTGACGGGGGTGAGCCCCCGAAAGACGTGGTGAACAAAGAGGTTGAAATTGTAGCCGCCAGCGGCGAGCGTCGCCGGATTTTCATGTCTGTCAACAGCATGGCCGATCAGGCCGGGAAGCCCGTGGGGGTTCTGGCCTGCTTCCGGGATGTGACGCGCGAGATGCAATTAGCACGCCGGTTAGGCGCCATTGAGCAGTTTGCGGGAATTGTAGGGCGTGATCCTAAAATGCTGGCCTTGTATGACCTGATTCCCGAGCTTGCGGAATCCTCCGCCTCAGTGCTCATTCAGGGGGAAAGCGGAACGGGAAAAGAGCTGGTTGCCGCCGCGCTTCATAACGAGGGGCCGCGCGCCGGAAAAATGTTTGTGCCTGTGAATTGCGGGGCGCTTCCGGAAGGCTTGCTGGAGAGCGAACTCTTCGGGCATGTCAAGGGGGCGTTTACCGGTGCGATCCGGGACAAGAAGGGACGTTTCGAGCTCGCGGACGGCGGCACCATTTTTCTGGATGAAATCGGCGATATTTCGCCGGCCATGCAGGTCAAATTACTGCGCGTTTTGCAGGAGGGGTCTTTTGAAAGGGTGGGGGGCGAACACACCATCAAAGTAAAGGTCCGGGTGGTGAGCGCGACCCATCGAAACCTTCAGAAGGAAATGGCGGCGGGAAAGTTCAGGGAAGACTTGTTTTACCGCTTGAGTGTGGTCCCCCTGGTGGTGCCTCCCCTCCGGGAACGGCGACTCGACATTCCCTTGCTGGCCAATCACTTTTTAATGCAACTGGCGGCCGGGAAGACGATTAGTTTTTCGCCGGAAGCCATTGACTTCATGCTGGATTACAACTGGCCCGGTAATGTCCGTGAGCTTCAGAACTGGATTCAATTTGCACTGATCAAATGCAAGGGCGATGTGATCCAGCGCGATCATTTGCCGCCGATTGCCCTGAATCCGATGGCTCTTGCGAAAACTCCGCCACCCCCCGAGCGACCCGCTCCGCCTCCGATGCGGGGACGTCAACGCCTGACTCGTGAGAGTATTGACGCCGCCATTTCACAGGCAGCCGGTAATAAGGTTGAGGCCGCCAAACTGCTGGGCGTGTCTCGTGCCACTCTCTATCGTTTTCTTGATGAGAACAGATAAATCGTCTCCTGATACACAATCAGGCGACACTGTGAGACACTCGGCTTTGGAGTCATAGCAGGTTCATAAATTGTTAACCTGTTTTCTTCGTGTAAGTTATGACGCTTTTCGGGATAGTTTTAAAATTTTGGCACAACTCTTGCGTCTACTTTAAGACGTTATATTTCTTAAGGAGATGTGAATGCGGGATAGAAATAAAAATGTGAGACGGTTGCTCGATGTGGCGGATACTATGATTGAGGTGGCTGATACGGGTCTTGCCGGCTGTGCGGACGAAAATTGTGTAGGGTTATTTGGCTTGGCGAAGGATTGTGGATACCGTATACGGACTGAAGCGGAACGTGAGTTTGCCGCACATTTGGAAAAACCTGTGAAAAAGAGTTTAAAAGGAGAATGACAATGAGGACTAAAGGATTCGTTTCTGGTTTGGCGTTGGTTTGCTTGTTGGCCGTTTCATCCCTGGCGGGTGGTGACGGGTGGTTGACATCGTTGGAGGCGGCTAAGGCCGAGGCGGCCAAGCGACAGGTTCCCATTCTGGTAGACTTCTCGGGGTCAGACTGGTGTGGATGGTGCATCAAGCTGGATAAGGAAGTGTTTTCAAAGGAAGAGTTCAAGGCGTATGCCAAGACTGATCTGGTGTTGCTTCTGGTCGATTTTCCCCGGAAATCAAAACTTCCTGCGGATATCAAAAAGCAGAATGATCTGCTGGCGGAGAAGTTCGAGGTTCAGGGGTTCCCGACGGTTCTGCTCTTAAATGCACAGGGGAAAGAACTGGCTCGGACAGGCTATATGCCGGGTGGCGCGGAAGCGTATGTTAAGCATGTGAAGTCGTTGGTTGGAAAGAAATAGTCCCGCTTAACGGGACAATAACGGTGGAGGATAGGGAATGAAGTTTGTGTGTAATGTGTGTGGTTATGTTTACGATTCGAAAACGGGTGATCCAGACCATGGAATCGTGCCGGGAACTTCGTTTGAGGATATCCCGGCGGATTGGGCCTGTCCGGATTGTGGCGTCGGCAAGGATGATTTTTCTCCCCAGTGACGGGGTGTCGGTAAGTTAATAATTAAGGAGCATCAGGAATGACAAATAGAATGGAAATATATAAGTGCGAAGTATGCGGCAATATCGTTGAAGTGGTGCACGCTTCCGGTGGCACCCTCTCATGTTGCGGGGCGGAAATGAAACGGCTTTCTGAAAACACTGTGGATGCCTCCAAGGAGAAGCATATCCCGGTGATGGAGTGCCTTCCCAGCGGGATCAAGGTGTCAGTCGGCAGCGTGCCCCACCCGATGGAGGAAAAGCATTTCATCGAGTGGATTGAATTGATCGCTGGCGACACCGTGGTACGCCAGTATTTGAAGCCCGGACAGCCTGCCGTTGCCCTTTTTGATGGCGTCAAGGCTGCGACGATTGTCGCGCGCGAGTATTGTAATCTGCATGGTTTATGGAAGGTCTGACAATGATCACTAAAAAAATCGAAAAAGCAATTAACGAACAGCTCAACCGGGAACTCTATTCAGCTTATTTGTATCTGGCGATGTCCGCGGATGCGACCGCCAAGGGTTACAAGGGGGCTGGAAAATGGTTCCGCGTTCAGTTCCAGGAGGAACAGGGACATGCCCTGAAGTTTTATGATTATCTCCAGAGCCAGGGAGCAGGCGTTGTTCTGAATGAGATCAAGAAGCCGAAGGGAACCTGGAAGTCTCTTCTCGAGATGTTTGAGTCTACGCTCAAGCACGAGCAGTTCATTACGAAGTCATTGAATGAGTTGATGGATCTTGCCGTGGCCGGGAAGGATTATGCCACCCAGGCGCTGCTACAATGGTACATTACGGAACAGATCGAAGAGGAAGCGAATGATGTGGATATCCTTTCGATGCTCAAAATGGCGGGAAGTTCGACGGGGACGCTGTTGATGATCGATAAGCAGTTGGGGAAGCGGGGCGCGGCGTCATAAGCGATGCGGAATGATGGGGGGCAGTGCGGGCGGCCCCGGCCGCCCGCACTCTTTTTCAGCAGGGAGAGACGGAATGAATTTTCGAGATTGCACATGCGGGTTCTCGTGGAAGACCCGGGAGGATTTTCTCGCGGATCCGAACGTCTGTATTGTTGGCTATCAGGTCAACTTTGATCATTTGAAGGAGGGTTTTTTTCTGTTTAATCACCTGGAGAATGGATGTTTCACAACGATGTCGATTCAGGCCGCCGAGTTTCTCGATCTTTACAGTGGTACGATCTTCCAGGATCGGATTACGGGTTCTTTTGAATGTTCCGGTCAATGTCTGCATCAAAGTAATCTTGCGCCCTGTCCGGCAAAATGTGAGTGCGCCTATGTTCGGGAAGTGGTGACCTGCGTCAAAAATTGGCCGAAGCGATCCGCCGCATGAGAACGCTACTGATAGGGCTGATGGCATGGGCAGGTGTCGCTTCCGTTTTTGCGGCGGATCCGTTCACGGTCGTCTTCAGCCAGGCCGCTGAAGGGTCGAATATTCTGGTATCGGTTTCAGTTTCGGTTCCTCCGGGACATCATGTCTATGCCGATCAGGTCGAGGCCAGTCTGGAGGAGGGGGGGCGTTTACTCCAGGTGGGCGGTGATCGTCCTGTTACCATCCACGATTCCCAGACGGATTCTGAGCGCCCTGCGTTCAGCCGTGATGTCATTCTGATCTATAATGCCGGAGTTCCGGATCCCGGGCGTTCGGTAATGAAGTTTTCATATCAGGGCTGCAATGAACAGGAATGCTTTTTCCCAAAAACCCTTGTTTACAAGCTTCAAACAGTGGGTTTGGATCAGCCGGTACCGCTGGCAAAGGGAGATGGGGATGCCGTCTCCGATCGCGCTCCCGGCTGGATCGGGATGGCTCATTCGCCTGTTATTTCCGCGCGGGCTTCAGGCTATATGGGAGCTTCTGATTTCCTGGCATTTCTGGATCGTGCCGAGGGAAAAGACGGTTCCAGGGTGGGGGGGCGGCCAACATGGGCGTCCAGGATCAAGGCCGGGTTTCTTCTTTTCGGAATCAATCCCGTCGAGTTCTTGAAGGTTCACGGGGTCTGGTGGACTATTCTGTTGATTATTCTGGGGGGGCTCATGTTGAATCTGACACCCTGCGTCTTGCCGATGATTCCGATCAATCTCGCTATACTGGGGGTTGGGGCGCAGAACAGCACCCGCGCGCGGGGACTGCTGTTGGGGTCCTGTTATGGCCTCGCGATCGCCCTTGTGTATGGGGCATTGGGTCTGGTGGTTGTGTTGACCGGCTCCCAGTTCGGCGCCCTCAATTCCATGCCTTGGTTCAATGGGGTGATCGGGCTCATCTTCGTGGCACTGGCGCTCGCAATGTTTGATGTCTTCACGATTGATTTTACCCGGTTCCAGAGCGTTGGCGCCGGGACGGGGAGTCCGAGTCAGGGCCGGGTGGCTACCGCCTTCATCATGGGTGGGGTAGCCGCGCTTCTCGCAGGCGCCTGTGTGGCACCCGTGGTGATTGCGGTGCTTTTGTTGTCCGGTAATTTGTATTCCCATGGAGCCGGGATCGGGTTGGCGCTGCCGTTTATTCTGGGGGTGGGGATGGCCTTGCCCTGGCCGCTGGCGGGCGCAGGGCTGGCCTTCCTTCCCAAGCCGGGTAATTGGATGACTTGGATTAAAAAGGGGTTCGGTGTGTTTATCCTGTTGTTTGCGGGATATTATTTTTCCCTGGCTTACCAGGGTTGGCGGGGAGCGCCGGTTTCTCAACAGGCGGCCGGTGTGGGTGTCTATGAAATTACCGCGTCGGACCGTGGCCGGTGGACAGATATTCTTCGCGAATCGGCGGGATCAGGGAAGCCGGTCTTGATAGATTTCTGGGCGACCTGGTGCAAGAATTGCGAGGCAATGGAGTTGACGACCTTTAAGGATGCCGGGGTTAAGGAACGCCTTTCCCATTACCTGGTTGTTAAATTTCAGGCGGAAAAATCAACGGATTCAGAAACCCGTGAAGCGCTTGAGGCTTTTGGCATTAAGGGGCTACCCACCTACGTCGTTCTCAAGCCGCGCCCTGAGGGAACTGGGCCATGAGTAAGGGGGCCAAAATAGGCACAGGGACGGAAAAGCCTAAGAAGGGGAAATGCCGGGATAAAAAGCATCGCTGTCCGGATTGCCGGATGTGCCAGTGGTGTTCGGATGCCCGCTGCAAGGCCTGTCGGGGAACCTGAAGGAATACTCTCATGAGCCGGGAAAACATGCTTGGAATCGTGGTCATTGGAGCCTCCGGTGATCTTGCCCAGAAGAAGGTGATTCCCGCACTCTTTGCACTTTTCTGCCAGGGGTATCTTCCTGCCGGCTTCCATCTTTATGGTTTGGCCCGAAGTGACTTTGACCATGAGGGATTTCGCCGGAAGATCGCGGAAAATCTCACCTGCCGGTATACGCCCGGCGTGTCATCCTGCGCCGATCGAACGGAAGCGTTCCTGAGCCGATGCTATTATTGTCAGGGTCAATACTCATCGTCAGACTCGTTTTTGGATCTTTATCAGCTCATGCGAGAACAGGAAGGCGACGAGCCGGTGAACCGGATCTTCTACATGGCCATTCCGCCCACGGTCTTCATGGATGTGGCCCAGGCATTGGGTGATTCAGGCCTGGTGGCCTGCGGAGACCGCGATGAGTGGTCCCGGATTGTCATTGAGAAGCCGTTTGGGCGGGACCGGCAGAGTTCCGATGCCCTGATTCATGAAATGCAGAAGGTTTTTGCCGAGGACATGACCTATCGGATTGATCACTATCTCGGGAAGGAAATTGTCCAGAATCTCATGGTGCTCCGTTTTGCCAATCTCATTTTCGAGCCGCTCTGGAGCCGGAAGACGATTCACAGCGTTCATGTTAAATGGGCTGAGCCTGTTGGCGTGGGGGCGCGCGGGGGCTATTTTGACGGGTTCGGCATTATCCGGGACGTCATGCAGAATCACCTGTTGCAGATCCTGTCACTCCTGGCCATGGAACAACCCGTGAAGTTTGATGCGGGAGCGATCCGCGACGCCAAGGTACAGTTGCTCAAGGCAATCGGACCGCTGTCTCTGGATGACCTGGTGGTCGGCCAGTATGGCGCTTCAGAGTCCGGACGACAATCCGCCTATGTGGCGGAGTCGATGGTTCCCTCCGGTTCGCTGACACCTACCTATGCCGCCGCAATTCTGAAAATCAATAATCCCCGCTGGGAGGGTGTGCCGTTCCTGATTGAGGCCGGTAAGGCTCTGGATGAGCGCATCAACGAGGTCCGGATCCGGTTCCATGAGGTTCCGGGTGATGTATGGGGGGATCAGCAGGCACGGGTGGAGGCCAATGAGTTGGTGATCCGCATTCAGCCGGATGAGGCGATCACACTCAAAATCATGAACAAGGTTCCGGGATTGGGGCTGGAACTCGCCCGGACAGACCTCAACCTCCGCTACCAGTCGGCGTTTAATACTTTGATTCCAGATGCCTATGAATGCCTCCTGCTTGACGTGATTGAGGGGGATCGCAATCTATTCATCCGATCCGATGAGCTGACGGCGGCCTGGGATATTTTCACTCCTGTTCTCCACGAACTCGAATCCCGGAAAATCGTCCCCGAGGCCTATCCCTATGGAAGCGCCGGCCCTGCAGCGGGGCGCAGTCTGGCCCGGCGATACGGGTTTCTGCAGGAGAAGATATTGTGACCCGGTACACGCTCCGGCATTTTGCTTCGGCGGAGGCCTTGGCGCAGGAGACGGCCGATCATCTGGAACGCCATCTTCTGGAGACAGGCCCCGTAGCCGTCATGCTCTCCGGGGGCACAACCCCGGTTCGGGTTTACCAGGAGCTATGCCGGCGGAAAAGTCGGGCCTCGGATTCGGTTCGAGTCCTTTACTCCGACGAGCGATACGTGACCACCGGCTCGTCCGACAGCAATTACGGCGCCACCCTTCCGCTCCTGAGTCAATTGGGTCTTCCTGAATCGCGGGTATTCCGGGTTCACACCGAACTGGCGTGGCAGGCCGCCGCCACCCGGTATCACGAGGAGCTTCGCCGTTTCATGAATGGCAATGGACGCATCACGTTGGGCCTTCTGGGACTGGGGGCGGATGGCCATACAGCGTCGCTGTTCACTCCTGCGGATGTGGCAAGGGGCGAAAACCTCTATGCGGTGGCGGTTCCCCATGAACCAAAACCGGACCGTATCTCGGTTACGCCGGAACTGTTGCGCCGGGTGGAGCGGCTGGTCATTCTGGTTGCGGGTCCTGAAAAGAATGCCATTGTCGCGAAGCTGATTGAGACCCCGGATCAGGTTGTGGCTGGCTTGGCGCTACGAAATGCGACTTCCATTGAGATCTGGCAAGCCTGAGGCGAGTTCTTCCTGGACGACCCGGGCCGCGCGCTCAGCGGCTCCGCCGTTGCCGAGCATTTCGCGAACCTCATCATAGCCCGTCAGCATGGCCGCCCGCTCCGGGGTGTCCGTCAGCAGCGGGATCAGAGCCTCGGCAAGGGCCTCTGGTGTGGCTTGTTCCTGGAGAAACTCAGGACAGATCCGCCGGTCGGCGATGATGTTCACGATGCCCATGAACCGGACGGTGGCCAGCTTCCGTCCGATCCAGCAGGTGAGCGGTGAAACGATGTAGGCGATGACCGTGGGACACCCGACCAGCGCGGATTCCATGGTGGCGGTTCCCGATTTCACCAGGGCCGCCCTGCTTTGCCGGAAGACCTGCCGGGCTTCACCCTGCACGATGGAAATGTGGCGGGGAACCTCCCGCAACAATTTCAGGAGTTTTTGGATATGGGCTTCAATTTCAAGGGTGGGGGCGGGGATGATAAATGAGGCGTTGGGGAATTGTTGCTCCACCTTTTTGGCGGCGGCACAGAACGCGGGCAACATCCGGTCGATTTCAGTATGTCGGCTTCCAGGAAGCATCCCGATTTTCGGATCTCCCTGCCAGGGAAGGGGAGTAAGGGGTGCGTGCAACGCTTCCTGAATCTCAGTGACCAGAGGATGACCCACGAAATCAACCTTCAGGGTTGTGCTCTCAAAGACTTTCGGTTCAAACGGAAAAATAGCCATCAGGCGATCGACCACAGCCGCCATTTTTGGAATGCGCCCGCGGTTCCAGGCCCACACCTGGGGACAGATGTAATAGATTACTTTGATCCCCATGGCATGGGCGCTCGCGGCAAACCGGAGGTTGAATCCGGGATAATCAACCAGGAGCACGGCATCCGGCTTCCGGCTACGGGCAAGGGCTTCCATTTCCCGGAAGACGCGCCTGAAAAATACGATACGCTTCATGACCTCCACAAAGCCCATCACGCCCATTTCGCGGACATCATGAAAGGTTTCCACCCCTTCAGCTCTGAGCCGAGGGCCGCCGATGCCGTAATACCGGATGGTGGGGTCGAGCTTTTTGAGTTCCCGAATCAGGCCTGCGGAGTGCATGTCGCCGGAAATTTCGCCGGCAATGACGAGGAGTTCACGGGGACGGCTCATGAAGCCCCCGTGACGGAGTCCTCGGTGTTCATGGCGATGAGGCAGATTCCCAGCCGGTTGGCTTCTGCAATCAATTTGGCTCGATCCAGGAGAATGGTTCGTTTGGCTTCCACGGCCAGGACGGCGGTTTTGCTTTTGCGCAGAATTTTCAGGGTGCGCATTCCCACAATGGGGATATCGAACCGCATGTCATGGCCTTTTTTTGCGACCTTGACGACGATGGCGCCGCCCCCCTTGACGAGGCGACCGGCCCGGAGAATGGTGTCGTCGGTTCCCTCATAGGCTTCCACCGCGAGAATGGTGCCGTCCTTGACCACTACGGTCTGCCCGATATCGATACCGCTGGTGATTTTGGCCACATCAAGACCGAACCGGATATCCGCCATTTCGGATTCCGTTGGGTGGCGTCCGCCGATCAAGCCCGCCTCGGGCATGGCGTTTTCCATGAACAGGCAGGCGGGGAGCAGTTCAACGCCGACGGCCTTCAACTCGTCGCAGGCGGTTCCGTAGATGGTATGGGCGTTACGGTGTTTCAGGCGGGAGAGGAGATCCAGGGTGAATTTGTCGAAACGAAGACTGAAGAGGTGGGTCGGAGTGATCTGGCCGGCCATGACGGCGACTGTGATGCCGCGTGACTGCAAGGCGTCCCGGACGGCTCCAAACTGGCCGAGATAAAGCCATTGAACTTCATCGGCATAGCGGGTGATGGAGCGATCTGTTTCATGCCGGAAGGCGATCACGAAGATTTTCTTTACCCCCTGCGCCCGGGCGGATTGGGCGAGTTGTAGCGGGTAGTCGCCTTTTCCGGCGAGGATGGCTATTTCCGTGATATCGTGCGGGAAGAAAGCGGTGTTCATAATCAAATGGTGGCCAGAATCCTGTTGGATTCATCCAGAAAGATTCCCTGAAGGTTCATCTTCAGCGCCTGCGGGTTGGTGGCGTAAACCATGCCCTCTTCCTGGGAGATCATGCCGGTCTTGATGAGGGTATAGATGGATTGATTGAAGGTCTGCATGCCGTCTTCCTTGCCTGTTTCGATGGCGGCGGGCAGGACATCGAGTTTGTTCTTTTCCAGGAGTTTCCTGACGGTGGGGGTATTAATCATGATTTCCACGGCGGGCACGACGCCGCCCTGGTTCCCCTTGATCAATCGCTGGCAGATCACGGCCTGAAGGTTGCTGGCCAGGTTCAGCCGGATCTGGTCCCACTCGGAGGCCGGGAAGAGCTCGAGCAGGCGCTGTACGGCGATGGCGGCCGTTCCGGAGTGCAGGGTGGTGAGAACCAGATGCCCGGTTTCTGCGGCGGCGAGAGCCGTCCGGAAGGTGGTTTGGTCGCGCATCTCGCCGATCACGATCACATCGGGATCCTGACGCAGGACATGCTTGAGGGCGGCCTCAAAACTCAGGGTGTCCAAACCCACTTCGCGTTGAGAAATAACGCATTTTTTATCGACGAACAGGTATTCGATGGGGTCCTCGATGGTGATCACCCGGAGTGGTTCCGTTTCGTTCATGTGATTCAGCATGGCGGCCAGGGTGGTCGATTTTCCACTGCCCGTGGTGCCACTGAGGATGACGATACCGCGTTTGGATTCCGAGATGGTTTTGATGCAAGGGGGAAGATTCATTTCCTCGACGGTGGGGACCTTGGTTTTGACATGACGGAACGCCAAGGCCGGCATGCCCTGGCACATGAAGGCATTCACACGAAAACGGCCCGCATTTTCAATAGAATGGGAAAAGTCTGCCTCATGCTGATCCTCGTAGGATTTTTGAAGATGAAGGGGCAGAATCTGTTTGATCACCTCCACAAGATCAGTTTCGGTTACGAGAGGAGCGTCGATGGCAGTAAGTTCACTATGCAGTCTCAGGTAGGGGCTTTGTCCCACTTTGAGATGGATATCGGATGCTCCCCGTGTGACGGCCTGTCGCAGAAAATCGTCTATTTGAAACATGCGGATACTCCTGTGCGGGAATTCAGATGAATCAAAGCAAAAGGCGCGAAAGAGAGCAAGACATGAAGCGTGAGACGTGAAGCGTGAGACGTGAGACGTGAAGCGTGAAGGGGGGATCTGGCTTGCCATCCGTAGCTCAAGCCCGTAGGGCGCGGAGCGAAGGA
>CAZOZF010000079.1:0-12954 GCA_964584205.1 uncultured Verrucomicrobiota bacterium | reverse complement strand
GGCAAGGCCTATCGCCTCGGCAGCCGGGAATGCCTGTATCTGGGCCGCGGAAGCCGTGAGGTGGTGTTCGCCAGCGAGTCGCCTGAGACTCCCGCCGCCTTCTATCTGGTGTCCTACCCCGCGCATGCCGCCTATCCCACGACGCAGGCGACGCTGGATATGGCGAACCGTGTGGAACTCGGTTCCGCCGCCCAGGCGAATCGCCGGACGATTTACCAGTTCATCCGGCCCGGCCGCATCGTGAGCTGCCAGTTGGTAATGGGGTTCACGGAACTTCACGAGGGGAGTGTCTGGAATACCTTCCCGCCGCACACGCATGACCGCCGCACGGAGGTCTATTGCTATTTCGACCTGCCGGTCGGAGGGCAGGTTTTGCACCTGCTCGGGGCGCCGGACGAGACCCGGCATGTGGTGGTACGCGAAAAGGATGTGGTGTTGTCGCCGCCCTGGTCGATCCATTCCGGGGTCGGTACCGGCGGCTACAGGTTTGCCTGGGCAATGGGTGGCGAGAACCAGGTGTTTGAAGATATGGATGCAGTCAACATGGAGAAATTTCAATGAGCACGATATTAGACCAATTTAAACTGGATGGAAAAGTGGCGATGGTGACAGGGGCGTCCCGCGGATTGGGACAGGGGATGGCGCTGGCTTTGGCCGGCGCCGGGGCCGATATTTTTGCCGTGGATGTGCTGGAGTGTTCCGACACGCTTGCCAAGGTGCGGGCCATGGGGCGCCGGTGTGAGACCCTCGTGGTTGACCTGACGGCGGCTGGTGCGCCAGCCCAGGTGACGGAGAAGGCCGTAGCCACGCTTGGAACGGTTGATATTTTAGTCAACAATGCCGGCATCATCCGCCGCGCGGATTTCCTGGAGTTCAGCGAAAAGGATTGGGATGACGTGATGAACCTGAACATCAAGGCGGTATTCCTGTTGAGCCAGGCGGTGGCAAAACAAATGGTGAAGCAGGGGGTCGGCGGACGGATCATCAGTGTGGCCTCCATGCTGTCCTTCCAGGGCGGAATCCGGGTGCCGTCATACACCGCTTCCAAGAGCGCGGTAGCTGGCCTTACTCGGTTGATGGCCTGTGAGTTGGGTCCCAAGGGGATCACCTGCAATGCCATCGCCCCGGGTTACATGGCAACGGACAACACCACGGCGCTTCGTGCCGATGAAGCACGGAACCAGGCTATTCTTGACCGGATTCCGCTCGGGCGCTGGGGGGCGCCGGATGATCTTCAGGGTGCTGTGATCTTCTTGGCCTCGCCCGCTTCGGCTTATGTCAATGGCTTGACCCTGACTGTGGATGGCGGCTGGTTGGCACGATAACGAGAGAATGAACACGATAAAGAGAGGAAGTACTGATATGACATTGACCGTAAATCGTATTGTTGCCGCAGTGATGGTGTTGGGTGCGGCCCTGGTGTCTCCGGTTAAGGCGGAGCTGGCAACGAACGTTGCTGTTGAAAATCCACTCCCTGTGGCACGCCAGGCGGAGACGATTGAACTTCCCTGGTCCGGTAATGCTGCCACGGTGTGTGAGGCCGGGACGCCCATTCCTTCCCAGATATTTGAGGGGAAGCTTCTATTCCAGTCCGATTTCTTGCCCGGTCAAACCAAGACGTTCACCCTGTCCGATTCCCCGGGCCCGGCGTTTCCCGTCCGGGCTTATGGGCGTTATGTGCCCGAGCGGATGGACGACTATGCCTGGGAAAATGACCGGATTGCCTTTCGTATCTATGGACCGGCCCTGATGCTGAAGCCACCAAAGGGCCAGGGACTGATTTCCAGCGGGATTGATGTATGGCTGAAGCGAACCCGGAATCTGGTGTTGGACAAGTGGTATAAGTCCGGAAATTACCATACGGATCGCGGTGAGGGGCTGGATAATTTTCATGTTGGAACCAGCCGTGGATGCGGCGGAATCGCCGTCATGGCCAATGAAAAGTTCTCCACGTCGCAAAACTGGGCAACGCAGAAAACCCTTGCTGTTGGGCCGATCCGTACCGTGGTTGAGCTCACCTATTCGCCGTGGAAGTGTGGCGACGGGGTCAGCGTGGCCGAGACCCGGCGGATCATTTTGGATGCGGGCGCGAACCTCAACCGGTTTGAAAGTTGCTTTGACATCAGCGGGACCAATGTCGTGACGGTGGCGGTCGGAATGGGCGTATCGAAGGCAATACAACACAGCGGAACGCTTGTGGGGAGCTGTGCGCAGGGATTCTTTGCCAACTGGGAGAACGTGAAGAAAAACCACGGATCGACGGCCACGGCCATCCTGATCCCCGGGGCCGCCGGGGAGACCAAGGATAAAGATCATGTCTATCTGACTTCCCTGGCGCGTCCCGCGGAGCTTTTTGTTTGGTACGCTGGAGCAGGCTGGTCCCTGAGTGGCGACTTCGCTGATGCCGCCGCCTGGACATCCTGCGTTGAGCAGGTCCGGGCCCGTCTCAAGACACCGCTCAAGATCACTTATTCACCAGGAGTGGGCAGACTATAAATCTTGACTATCCCTCCGTACAATCTAGCATCGCCTTCTCACATGCAAAATATAGTTTCAGCTATTATCCGAATCATGCTGGCACTCGCTTTGCTGGGTTGTCTTTTGCCTTGCAACACCCATGGCCATGCTGAGGAGTGTGCCTTGGAATGCTCCTGTGCGACACATTCCCCTACAGAGGCGGCCTTGTCAGACATTGTTCCTTTGTTGCCTTCCACGACAGAATGCATCTTTCCCCAGGCACCCTTCTCAACGGCTTTTTCTTTTTCCTCCTCCATCTTCCGTCCTCCGATTGCCTGATCCGTCCGGAAGTCCGTCTTAACTCTGGAGCACAGGTCACATGACCGCTCTCCAAATCCGACACTCATAACGTTTCAGGGGATTTATGTCTTTATTTTCAAAACATTGTCTTATCGCCATTGGCTTGACCCTCAGCTTGTTGCCAACGGCTCACGCCGACGAGGCCCGTCTTTCATTCGATCAGGCTTGGGAAAAGATTCAGCACCTCAATCCAACCCTTTCCGCCGCACGATCCAGCGTCGAGGCGTCTCGAAGCGCCACCACACAAGCTGGCACCAGGCTCAATCCCGAACTCTCGGTGGAGGCTGAAAATTTCGGCGGATCCGGTCCGAATTCAGGCTGGGATGCGGCCGAAACAACCCTGCTGCTCAACCAATCCGTCGAGACAGGCGGAAAGCGCAGAACCCGGATTGCAGAAGCCCGCGCCGAAACAGACCTTTCACTGGCGGAACAGAAAACCTGCCAACTTGAACTCTGGCACACCCTTGTGGAGCGCTATGTGGAAGCCCTAAAAGCCGGGGAACAGGAAATGATTTCCGTGGATACCCTGCGACTTGCCAGAGAACGATTCCTTCTTGTTTCACAACGGGTACAGGCGGGCAAAGTGCCCCCGCTGGAAGCTTCACGAGCCGAGGTGGAATCCGCCCTGGCCGAGGTCGAATTGGATAAGGCCCGCCGCCAGACCCAACTGACCCATCGCCGATTGGCCGTCCTCTGGGGCCAAACCAAGCCGGATTTCAACTCCCTGAAGGGACGTCTTGACTCCGTTCAGAAAGCAAGCCTCCCCGATTCCGGAATCCCATTCCAGTCGGCCGCGCCGGCTCTCATCCGGGCACACGCTGAACTCACCGCCCGGAACGCCGCCCTAACCCGCGAAAAGGCAATGGCCAATCCTGATGTCGTGGTTTCGGCCGGTCTGCGCCGGTTCGAAAACAACGAGGAATTCGCCTGGGTGGGTGGCATCGCCCTGCCACTCCCCCTCTTTAACCGGAACCGGGCCGGGATTCAAAAAGCCGGTCACGAAGTAACACGCGCCGAACAGCTTCAACAAGCCGTCATGCTTCAACAGAAAACTGACCATGAGGATCTGCTCGTGGCGGCGGAAAATGCCTGGCAGGAAATCACTGCCTTTCGCAACAAGGCTCTGCCCGCCGCCCGTGACGCCATGGAGAAAGCAAAAATCGGCTATGAACAGGGCAAGTTCTCCTACCTTGAATGGGCTGACGCGGAGCGCACCTTTGTCACTCTCCGCGCCCGATGGATCAACACCCTGGCCGACTACCATAAAATCCTGGCCGCAATCGGCCGACTCACCGGTGAAACAACAGAACTGACACTTTTTAACCAACCCTAAGCAGAGGATACCAATGACGACAAAAACACAACCCTTGATCGTAACGGGCATGATCTTACTCATGAGCACCCTTCTTCCAACTCAAGCCGAGCCTCCGAAAGACGACCTGATGACGCGGATGTGCGAGCATAAAATCCTGATCTATACCTGCGATGAATGCCGGTATGAACCCGGCGTGGTCAAACTGGCACCGGCGCTTCTCACCCCAGGCACAAACAGTCCGGCACTGGTTCAATTCGGGACCGCCACCCGCCAGAAACTGGAACAGGGACTTGCGGCAGTCGGCGAAATCGGACTCAACGAAAACGCCACCGTCCGCATCGCCTCCCCCGTTCCCGGCATTCTCCGGAATGTCAGGAGCGACATCGGCAGACTCGTGAAGCCGGGCGACATCCTGGCTGAAATCGAGAGCGCCGAATTGGGCGATGCCATCAGTACCTATGTCAAAAATCGTGCCCTGACCGGAACGGCTCTGCGCAACTATCAGCGGGAAAAAGGACTGGCTGAGCAAAAAGTCTCAGCCCAAGTGGAAGCCGACGAGGCCGAAATCCGTTATGAAACAATCAAGACGGATCGGGATGCAGCCGCTCATACCCTTAAAACATTGGGGTTTTTAGAATCTGACATCTCCGCCCTCACCGGAGAATCGCCGCGTACCCTTGCACTCAGGGCTCCCCATGCCGGAACCTTGATTGAAAAGCAGGCGGTCTCCGGAAATCGTATTCAGCCCGGCCAGACGGCTATGACCCTATCGGATCTCTCATCCGTCTGGGTCTGGCTCGATCTCTACGAACGAGATCTGGCCCCCGTTCTTGAGGCGGCCGCCAAGATACCTCTGTCGGTAACCCTTGAAACCCGGGCTTTCCCGGGGCGCACATTCAAAGGAACTCTGGAAACCCTCGGAGCCACAATGGATGAAACAACTCGAACCGTCAAAGCACGTGCCCTGATTCCAAACCCGGAAGGCCTTCTCCGGCCCGGAATGTTCTGCAAGGCCAACCTGATCTGGACTTGCAACGAGGATGTCCTGGCGGTTCCCTGTAGTGCCGTTCTGGAGGACGAGGGCCAGTGCTTTGTTTTCACTCATCTGAAGGATGACTATTACATCCGCACTCCCATCAAAAAAGGACGCGACTTCAGCGATTCAATCGAAATCCTGGAGGGATTGGTTGAGGGACAGAAGGTCGTCACCGAAGGCGCCTTTCTCCTCAAGTCGGATGTGTTGCGCGAAAAAATGGGCGCCGGTTGCGCGGATTAAGGAATCACTGCCATGTTTAACATCCTGATTAAAGCCGTACTCGCCCAGCGACTCATGGTCATGCTTGGCACTGTCGCCCTGGTTCTGGCGGGGTTCGTCGCCTGGAAAACCCTCCCCATCGATGCATTCCCGGACGTCACCAACACCCAGGTCATGATCCTGACCAAGGCGAGTGGCTTGGCGGCCATTGATGTCGAACAGCGGATCAGTTATCCGCTAGAACAGGTGATGCGGGGCCTTCCCAAAGTCAGCCAGGTACGCTCCCTCTCCCGGGCAGGGCTGTCGCAGGTGGTCGTCATCTTCCAGGACGGAGTGGACACCTATTGGACGCGCCAGATCGTCTTCGAACGGCTGGCCATGGCCAGGGACCAGTTACCTCCGGGAGCGGAACCCGAGTTGGGCCCGCTCAGCACCGGCCTGGGTGAAATTTTCCAATATACCCTGGAGAGCGACCGGCACAACGCCATGGAACTCCGCACCCTCCAGGACTGGCTTGTGGCCCCTATGCTCAAACCGGTGGCTGGCGTCAACGAAGTAAACAGTTTCGGGGGTGCGGTTCGGCAGTATCAGATTCTTTTAACTCCCGAAAAGCTGGCTCAATACAAACTGACCGTCGCCGAGGTCACCGCCGCCGTCGAGCGCGGTAATGCCAACGCAGGCGGAGGCGTCCTTGTCAGCGGCTGGGAACAGGTCTATTTGCGGGGCGTGGGACTGCTCAAGGACATTCCAGACATCGAGCAACTGGTGATCAAGGCCATGGATGGCACCCCGGTGCGCGTGAAGGACGTGGCCGAGGTAGTGATCGGCACCGAGCCCCGCCAGGGCGCCGTCACCCGGGATGGCCGCGGCGAAGTCGTGGCGGGAATGATCATCATGCTGAAGGGCGAAAATTCCCGCGAGGTGGTCGCCCGCGTCAAGGAAGCCCTGGACAAGGTGCGCGGCACGCTTCCCGAAGGAGTTCGAGTCAATGTTTTCTACGACCGGACCTCGCTGGTCAAGGCCTGCATTTCGACCGTTATGACCGCCTTGCTGGAAGGCTCGCTCTTCGTGATCCTGATTCTGTTTCTCTTCATTGCCGAGATGCGAACCGCCCTGATTGTGGTGCTGTCGCTACCCCTCACCTTCCTTGTCAGCTTCATCCTCATGGGCTGGGCCGGTCTCAGTTCGAACCTGATGAGCCTGGGCGGACTAGCCTTTTCGGTAGGCATGGTGGTGGACGCCTCGATTGTCGTGATCGAAAATATCCGGCGCCAACTGGCCCTGCGCCTGCGTGAACCGCAGCGGACCGTCATTACCGAGGCCGTCCAGGAAGTCGGCCGTCCGGTGGCCTTTTCGATAATGATTATCGCCATCATCCTGGTTCCGCTGTTCACCCTGCAGGGCATTGAGGGGAAAATGTTCGCCCCGCTCGCGCTGACGCTGCTCATCGCCCTGCTGGTTTCGCTCGGCGTCGCGTTCACAACCATTCCGGTATTGGCCGACCTGGCGCTCAAACAGGAACCGGAACGTGAATTCGGATTTATCAAAAAATTTCATCACGGCTATTTGGCCCTGCTTGACCGGGCCATGCGGCGTCCGGGCCTGACCCTGGGCCTGGCGGGGGGAATCCTGATCGCCTCACTGGGCGCCATTCCCTTTATCGGGACGGAATTCATGCCGGCACTGGATGAGGGGGCGATCGCCATCAACGTGGTCCGCCTCCCCAACGCCTCGATCGAAGGCTCGGTACGGGTCGCTGACTTCATGGAAAAGCAATTGCGCCAGTTCCCGGAAATCGAGAGCGTGATCTGCAAAACCGGCAGGGCGGAAATATCGGAAGATCCCATGGGTCCCGAACAGACGGACGTCTTTATTGTTCTCAAGCAGGGGAAACACGGGTCATCCGGACGCAACCGGGAAGACCTTGTGGACGCCATTAACCGGGATCTTTCCATCATTCCCGGCCTCCGGTTTTCCTTCTCGCAACCCATCGCCCTGCGGGTCAATGAACTGATTTCGGGAATTAAAAGCGATCTGGCTGTAAAAGTCTTTGGCCCCGATCTCACCCTGATCCGGCAATTTGCCGACCGCGCGGCAGGCGTCATCCGTTCAGCGCCCGGCGCCCAGGACACGAAAGTTGAACAAGTCACCGGAATGAACCAACTGGATGTGGTGATTGACCGCCAGGCGGCGGCCCGCCATGGCATCCGGATCGGCGATATCAACGACACCATCGAAAGCGCCATTGCAGGCACCCGGGCCACCACCCTGATTGAAGGGGAAAAGCGCTTCGCCGTGGTGGTCCGCTTCGAGGAAAAGTCACGCCGGGACGAGGAGGCCATCAAACGGCTATGGATCGTCGCACCCGGCGGGGAGCGGGTTCCGCTCGATCAGCTGGCCTCGTTCACGCGCATCGAGTCGCCCGCCCAGATCAGTCGCGAAAACGGGATGCGCCGGGTGGTGGTCGAGACCAATGTCCGCGGACGCGACCTCGGCGGGTTCGTGAAAGACATCCAACAGAAACTCGCGCCGCTGGCCCGCGAGTTACCGCCCGGCTATTTCATTGAATACGGGGGCCAGTTTGAAAACCAGCAGCGCGCCATGCGCCAGTTATCCATCGTGGTGCCCATCGCTCTGATCCTGATTTTCATCCTGCTTTTTGCGGCGCTGGGATCGGTCCGGCATTCCCTGCTCGTCCTCGCGAATCTACCCTTCGCCCTGGTGGGCGGCGTTCTGGCGGTGGCGGCATTCGGAATCAATCTCTCCGTTTCCTCGGCGGTGGCCTTCATCGTCCTGCTGGGTATCGCCGTTCAGAATGGCGTGGTGCTCGTCGCCTTCTTTCGCCAGTTGAGCGCCAGCGGATTAGGCCTTTCCGACACTGTCCGAACTGGATGCGACATCCGGTTCCGGCCCCTGATGATGACGGCACTGACCAGTTTTATCGGGCATCTCCCCATGCTCTATGCGACGGGTTCCGGCGCCGACATCCAGAAACCGCTTGCTGTGGTCGTCATGGGCGGCATCATCACTTCCCAACTGCTGACCCTGCTCGTCCTACCCGCCATGTACGTCCTGATGGAGCGGGTGGTCTTGCGACGTGAATCCATTAAATGAGAGGGTGGTGCTCCCTCATCCCAGACGATTCACCAACTCGCGGGCAAACCGGGGGATGCCGGGATCCCGGGCCCCCACGCATAACACAACCTCGCCAGCCTGACGGCCCGTCATAATCCCGGACATGAGTTTATCGTAATCGGGAACCCACACGGCGGGCACACCGCGAGCCTGCAACGCAGAGGCCAGCACATCCGAATCCATCGCCTTGCTCACCGTCCCTCCCGCGTAATACACCGGCATCAGGAAAAGCCGGTCCTGCGGGCGGCACACGTCCCCGAACATCGCCACCAGATCGTTGAACATCAGGGACAACGGCTTGAATCCATGCGGGCGCCAGAACGCGGTGACCCGGGAATAGTAGGGCGCCACGGCCCGCCAGGCTGCCGCAATTTTCGCCGGGTTGTGGGCATACTCATCCACCACCGTCACCCCGCCGGCTTCCCCCACCCGCTCCAAACGGCGTTGAATACCCTTGAATTGACTCAGGGCATCGCGAATGCGAGCCAGGTCAAAACCCATTCGCTGGCACAACACAACCGCCTGAAGCGCGTTTTCGGCGTTGTGTGCTCCTAGTAACGATATTTCAAACTCAAGCCC
Source organism: uncultured Verrucomicrobiota bacterium (assembly GCA_964584205.1). Taxonomy (GTDB): domain Bacteria; phylum Verrucomicrobiota; class Kiritimatiellia; order CAIKKV01; family CAITUY01; genus JAABPW01. The sequence continues at coordinate 3,853 of CAZOZF010000079.1, read as the reverse complement.
GCCATAAGCGAAGCGGCACCCGATCCGGCTCAGCACCGGCTTCAGCCCCTGCCAGGGCATCCCGGGATCCCAGCCTGCAATGCACTCGCGCCGGACCTGACTCCTGAACTGATTGAAGAGCCCGGCGGTCTCCTCCAGACTGAAATGATCGGCCGACATATTGGTTATCAAAGCCCGGTCGGGTGAAAACCGCAGGAGCGAGCGATCACTCTCATCGACCTCAATCACGCAAAGTCCCGAACCGCCGGCTCGCGCGTTCCCCACATGATGCTCATCCGCCCAATTCACCAGCGCCCCGCCATTAACCACCGTGGGGTCGGCTCCGAGTTGCTCAAGAAGCCAGCCGACCATGCCCGTTACAGTCGTTTTCCCGGAAGTGCCCGCAATCGCCACGATTTCCTTCCCCTGCACCAGTTCGGCCAGCATCTCGGCCCGGTGCCGGACTGGAACCCCCAACCGTTCCGCAGCGGCGATATCGGGATTATCCTTCTCAATCGCGGTACTCACGACCACCGCACCCGTCTGCCGGGATATGCCGGATCCATCCTGCGGGTAAAATCGGATACCCGCCTCCTTCAGCTTCCGGATCACCTCAAGATCCTGGCCTTGATCCTCGTAGCGATCCGAACCGCTTACCTCCCATCCGCCACCCTTAAGAGCCTGGGCAAGGGCATTCATCCCCACGCCGGCAACGCCAACCAGATGACAGGATTTCATCGTTTTGTCTCCGGAAACAGGAAATCTATGAAATGCCGGGCCACCTCTTCGCCCTCGGGCGGGGAAATCGCAAGATCCGGACTCAACTCAATCATCCAGTGTTGGCCGGTTATTTCATTCACCAGGAAATCAATACCGATGACGGGAACATTCAACGCTTTCACGGCACGTCTGGCCAATGCCACCAGCTTCCGGTTGACCGCATGGGTCACCACATCCACATCACCGCCGGTATGGTAGTTGGAGGTCAACCTGACGCGAACACCCTGCCCCGCCGCAGGAACCTGATCCCACGACAAACCCAACACCTTGAGATTGCGAGCCGTCTCGGCATCGAGCGGAATGAGATGGCTCGGATCCACGCGCCGTTCCCGCCGGTTCTTTGCCTGCACCAGTTTCCGGATTGAATCCCGGCCATTCCCCTCCACATGGGCGGCTCGCCGGCGGATCGCCGCCACAAATTTGAAATCCACGAAAATCAAACGGTAGTCCACTCCCTCGACATATTGCTCGAGAATGATCTCTTCCTCAAATCGCTTCGCAAAACGCACGGCACAGGCGAGTTCCGTCCCTGTTTTCACTGCCACCGACACCCCGCGTCCGCCCCATTGGGAGCAGGGTTTGACAACAATACTGCGGTATCGCTTCAAAAACCGCTCCGCCGACACCGGCTCCGTGAAACGTTGCTGGGCCGGAACGGGAAACCCGCAGGACTTGAGAAAGCCATTGGCCAGGGCCTTGTTCTGGGTCATCTGAAAAGTCACCGCCCCGACCCGATCCGTCAGGGCATTATAACACCGGATTGACTTTCCCTTGTGCCTGAGCACGAAAATCGGAGTCCGGGAATCAATCACGTCAATGTGAATCCCACGCTTGCGCGCCTCCCGCGTAATCGTTGTGGTGTATACCGAATTCATAGCCATCCATCGTATTCAATCCAGCCAAACTGTCACCATGAAAAAGAAGAGGGAAGGGGTTCAGGGGTTCAGGGGTTCAGGGGTTAAGAAGGGAATACGAATAGTTCGAAAGAACAATTTCTCTTTATCCCTGAACCCCTGAATCCCTTTCCTCTTTCCCCTTTTTCACGGGATTGGTACTATGAACCGGAATGACTATTCGAATTCTAGGCGAACACCCGCTGGCGAAGGATCAGCAGGGACGATTAATTTCACGGATCGGCACGATCTTTCCCCGAAGCCGGACCCTCGTCACCCTGCCCGGCATCCACGCCACCCAGCGCTTTGCTTATGTCGCCGATCTCAATGCCATCCGGAAACAAGCCAACCAACCCCCGCTGTCCGAAGAGGACGAGATGCTGGAATGGCAGCTTTCGGTTGACCTGATCATGGATCCCGAGAGCATCCTGATCCGGCCTGATCCCGAGAACATGGCACTGGCCTTTGAAGCCGACGACCTGCTTCAGGAACTGGTCTCCAAGCAGAAAATCAAATTTCTCAACCTCATGAATGAAAAAGTCCGCACCGCCATCAAGGAACGCGGCGAAAACTGGCGGATTGCCCTGCTCCCCCAAAGTCCCGCCGAAATGAAACGCATGATCGCCTCCGCAATGCTGCCGATCGGGGGACTCTCCATCTACTACTACAGCCGCGATATCGGCACGCGATTCCTGACCTACCAGCAGTTCTGCGAACTCGGAAGCCTTCCGGACAGCGAGCTGCAGGCACATCTGGTTGAAATCCGGGATTTTTCATGCCGCTACAACCGCATGGGGCACCCCGAAGTGGCTTTTTTTGCCGTCGACAAATCATTCGGCCACTCCAGCTTCAAGCCCTGCGCACCCATGGATCAGTCTCCTCCGGATATCCGCACCTGTTATGAACACCTCAAAGCGGCCTTTTGTGATGCTGTGCGACCCGAAATGAGGGACGACAACTCCGATAATCCAGACTGGCGAAACCTGATGTTTTCATGCCTGATCGGCCAGGGAGATGAAGCGCTTCCCGAGGAAACCATCCTCGGACTGAGTTCCGAATTCTTCATGCAGATCGAATGGCTCCCCGGCGGTCGCATCGAGGAGGGGGAATTGATGTTCGACAGCCTTTTCGATGAAGCGGATCGCTCGCCCCCTGATTCCGAATTGAGGACCCTCTGTGACGAAAAGGCGCGCGGATTCATCTTTAACTTCCTTCGCGAATTCGGGGATATTGATTATGTCAATGTCGGCCGGGTCATCGGCTCGCTATCGCGCCGCCCCTCCAGCTCCGGCCGCCGCGATGTGTATGTCGCGGAGATCAAGCAAATCAGTTCGCCGCACCCTGTTGTCCGTATTCTTCGCATGCAGAAATGGGGAATCCGGGAACATCTGAACGAGGGCAAGGACCTTCTCCCCGCCATCATGGAAGCGGAAGAATACACCGAATATATCCTGGATCGGCGACTGGGCTGCCGTCAACTGGGCATGAATCTGCCCACCCGCATCACCACCCGAAAAATCAGCGAGCACTATTACGGAATCCGATATGACGGCCAGCAGATCTGGTCCACCTATTTCGAACGCGACTATCTCTCCGGCATGGCCACCGACAAGATCCCCCGTTCCCGTTTCCTAAGCCTCACGTATTCCCTCGCCTTTGCGAAATTACTGGGCCGGGCCGCCGCGTCCAATATCATCACAGGCCGCCTGAACCTGAAAGACGCCGTGCTGTTCGATGATGGCGATGAGGTTTTGATAGAGGACGAGTTCGGCATTCCCAAGGATATCATCGTCGCCGATCACACCGGCACCTTCACGGATTATCAGTCTGATCTGGCTTCCTTTGCGGAGGCCTACGCGGAACCCATCCGGCGCCGGCTTCTCTTTTTTCCCTCTCCCGGAGAAGTGGTGGAGGCGTATCTGGCTGCGTTCACAGAACGGTTCCTCCACATAAAACAGGATTATACCAGGCGGAAACGGTCCTTCGATACGCTTTTCAAGCAACGTACACGCGATGAGGGAGGCAGCTTTGCCTATCGATGGGAACGAGTGCTCGACCGGCTGAACCGGACCGATCCAATAGCCCTTACGGGTGGGATTCGGAAACATTTAATGGCTTCACTGGCGTCCCATAGGGACGCCAAGGATGAAGCGGTTTAGACTGAAGACTGAAGGCGAAACACGAATCGATGAGCCAGGAAT
>CAZOZF010000078.1:0-13047 GCA_964584205.1 uncultured Verrucomicrobiota bacterium | reverse complement strand
ATATCCGAGCGTTTTTCCCGGGGAACTTTCAACAGGATCGAGAGTTCATTCTGTTCCGTTGAGATATGCACCGCCCCGGCAGGCATGCCGGAGAGCGCCACCTGGAGGGTTTGAACCACATCCTCCGTGGCAATCCCGCTCCGGGCCGCCTTCTCACGATCCACCCGAAAGAAGGCCTTCTCCTGATTGGACTCCACATACGAATCCACATCCACAACCCCCGGCTCCTTTCGCATCTGATCCTCAAGAATCTTCGCCGCGGCGATCAGCTCATCATACTGTTGATACGGTTGCCCGTATACTTCCGCCACCACCGAGGATAACACGGGCGGACCCGGGGGAAGTTCCACGAGCTTCAGACTGACCCCTGTCCGCGTCGCAAGGGCCGCGATGTCATTCCGGATCCGCAACACCAGGGCATGGCTATCCATCTCACGCTCTTTCCGGGGCAACAGGCTCACCCGGATATCCGCAACATTGGCACCCTGCCTCATGTAATAATGTCGCACCAGCCCGTTGAAATCCATCGGCGAGGCCGAGCCGACCGTGGAGGTGAAATCGGTGACTTCCGGTACGGTTCCAAGATAGGCTTCCAATTCCCGGACCACCGCATCGGTCCTCTCAAGAGTAAACGATTCCGGCGTGTCCACCAGAATCTGGAATTCATTCTTATTGTCGAAGGGGAGCATTTTGAGCGGAACCAGTCCGGTCAAAGCGAGCGCGATCGAGCCCGCAAACAGGAAGCCGATGATGATGACCAGCGTCCAGGTTTTGGATTTGGATTCAACCAACGGCTTCATCACTCTGGCATACAACTTGTAGGTCGCCGTCTCTTTGACATTATTTTCCTCATGCTCATGCCCTTCGACCTTGAGGATCTTGTTCGAGATCCAGGGGGTGATGGCCACGGCGACAATCAGGGAGCTGAGCATCGCCAGGGGCACATTGAGCGCCATGGGCCGCATGTAGGGCCCCATCATTCCGGTGATGAAAAACATCGGGAGAAACGCAACCACAACCGCCAGGGTTGCCAGCACCAGCGGCGGCATAACCTCGTTCATGGCAAATGATATGGCCTTTAACCGCGGGAGCTTCTTCATGGCCAGGTGCCGGTAAATATTTTCCACGCCGACAATCGGGTCATCCACGAGCAACCCCAGCGCCAGGATCAGCGCAAACAGGGTCACGCGATTGATGGTGTAACCTGCCAGATAGTTGACCACCAGGGTCAGTGAATAGGTAATGGGAACAGCAATCACCACGATCAGCCCCACCCGCCAGTTCATGGCCAGGGCAATCAGCCCGATCACCGTAATGATCGCGATGGCCAGACTTTCCAGAAGATAACTGACCTTTTCATTGGCCGCCTCACCATTGTCGCGCGTGATTCGCGTCTTCACCTCATCGGGAATCGTCCCGCCCCGCATCCCCTCCAGCGCCTTTTCAATGTCGCGCGCCACCCAGACCGCATTACTCCCCTTTTTCTTGGCAACCGCAATGGTGACTGCCGGGTAACTCGTCCTGAACCCTGAACCCTGAACCCCTTCCATTCCTACTCCGAACCCGATCCGGGAATATGAAGTCGCCTCCTCGGGGCCATCTTTCACTTCCGCCACATCGCGCAGATAAACCGGCCGGCCGCCATGCAGTCCCACCATGAGATTGCGGACGTCATCCGCACTGCGAAGAAACGCCCCGGTCTGAACCGCGATCTCCCGGTCGGCCTTCTGAAATGATCCGCTCGCTCCCTGCGCATTGGCGACCTTGAGGGCGCCGGCAATCTCCAGAGGGGAGATCCGGGAGGCGGCCAGCCGCTCGGGATCCAGGTTTACCTGAATCTGGCGTTTCTGCCCGCCGTGGATCGTGACCCGGGAACTATCCTCAACATGCTGAAGGCGGCTGGCCACTTCTTCCGCGACCCGATAGAGCTCATGCTCATTATAGCGACCACTGTACAGCGCCACATTGACGATCGGCACATCATCAATTTCAATCGGCTTGACCACCCAGCCGGCAATGCCGGGCGTGGTTTTGTCGATGTTCTGGAAAATCTTATTGTACAACTTGATCAGACTGGCTTCACGATCCTGGCCGACAAAAAACCGGACCGTGACCACCGCCATACCGGGCCGGGACATGGAATAGACATACTCCACGCCGTCTATCTGATAGAGCATGCGCTCCAGGCGCGAGGAAACCAGACGCTCAACTTCCTCGGCGCTACCGCCCGGATAGGAAACCATGACGTCGGCCAGGGGAACCACGATCTGGGGTTCCTCCTCGCGCGGGGTCGCCACAAGAGCCACCACCCCGGCAACCAGGCTGATAATCATCAGCAATACCGCAAGGTTCCCCCGCAGGAACCCATCCACCACCCGCCCCATAAATGAAAGTTTTTCGTCCATGGATCAACCCTCCTTCACAGGCTCAACCAGAATCACCTCGCCGTCAGCCAGGCCGGAAATAACTTCCACCTGTCCGTCCCGGATAAGGCTGGTGCGCACCATGCGCCGGATGACGCGACCTTCCGATACCACCTGCACAAACTCCTGCTGACCGATCCGGTAGACCGCAGTCAGTGGCACCCACAGGGACTCGTGAGCCTCTCCGTCGAGAGTAATCCGGCCATACGATCCGGGCAGAATGACAGGAGCCGTCTGTTCGAGCGTGATCTTGACCTTCTGGGAACGGCTCAGCGGATCCACTTCGCTCACGATTTCACGAACAACGCCCTTGACCGGCTGGGTCATCCCGTCCAGATCCACTGAAACGGCTTGATTCAAGGTGAATTTCGGCAGGAGCCTCACGGGAACCGGCAGTTCGAATCTCATCACGCGCGGGTCATAAACCGACATCAGAATTTGTCCCGGCGCAACCAGATCACCCGACTCAAAGTGGCGGTCCGTCACAATCCCATCCAGTGGCGAGGTAATCTCGGCGTAACTGAGCATGACGCGCATCTGCTGGAGCCGGGCTCGGGCGGCCTCAAGCCCGGTTTGGGCGGCCACTTTCGCCTGATCGGTAGTCGCGCCCTTCTCAAAAAGCCGGAGTGTCCGGTTATATTCAACCTCCGCCTGCTTGAATTGCGCTTCGGCACCGGCAAGCTGCTCGCGAATATCCCGGTCATCAAGAGTGACCAACACCTGGCCGTTTGTCACCGCATCGCCCGCCTTGACTCGCATCAACTGAAGGGTTGAGGGAATCCGGGCGCTCAGATTGACCCAGCGTTCAGAGGCGGCCGTACCGACCACCTCCACGGGTGACGCGGTTCGGTTCATTTTAACCGTGAGGGTCCGGGCACCATCAGGCAGGGCAAACCCCGGAAGATGCTCCCGTTTCCCCGGTCCCACCTTCGACTCAAAAGTACCCGCCATCCACAGAGCCATGACGACCAATCCCGCAAATCCTGCGGCCGGCCGCCAGGCAATCTTCATAATAGCTTCAAATCGTTCTTTCATTGCACTCATTTTCGTTCCTCCACTGTATACTTTGCCCCCAGCCTGCCACCCGCCCGCTCCACATTAGCCCGCGCGATGAGGCGGTCATACTGTGCGGCGACTTTTCTTGTGCGGGTGGCGGTCATCCCCACCTGCGCTGCCATCAATTCCGTAATATCCGCCGAGCCCTGCTTAAAACGCTCTTCTGTGATCCGCAGGGATTCCCCGGCACTGGCCAGGCTCTTTTCCGCCACCTCAAACCTCTCGCGGGCTTCCTGCTCGTTCAGGAGAGACTGGGTCATGTCCAATCGAAGCATATTTCCAAGTTTGTCGGCTTCCGCCTGAGCCGCCACCAGTCCTGCGGAGGCCCGGGCCAGCCCTGAACGGGTCCGGAATCCGTCAAAAACATTCAGTTCAACGGCGGCTCCAACGATGTAACTCTGCTCCGCTCCGTAGAAAGGCTCGGTGTCCCAGTCTACCGAGCCAAAGGCGTTAAGGACGGGCGCATAGTCCCGGCGGGCCCGGGAGACCTTGGCCTCCGCCATCCGTACTTGGGCCTGGGCTGCAGACCACTCGGGACGGGAATCGATTTTTCCGGCCTGATCCGACCGACCAGACGGATCCGACAGACCAGACGGATCAGCCAAATCAGCCAGGTCGGATGATTTCAACAACTCCTCCCCGACCGCCGTGTTCAAGGCCGCCACCGCCAATTGCACACCGTTCCGGGCGCGGATCAAGTCTTCCCGCGCTTGAGAGAGCTGAACCTCCAGATTCAACACATCGGTTTTCAGGGCGCCTCCTGCCTTGAATCGCTCGGTGGCAACGCGAAGGCTTTCCTCAATGCTCTTGACGGCCTCTGCCCGAACTGTGACAAAAGCTCGCGCCTGAAGGGTTCCGTAATAGGCCCGCGTGATCTGATACACCAGATCATTGCGAACCGTGTCAAGGGAAGACTCCTGAGCCTGGGCCCCCATCTTCGCGGCCCGTTTGTCCGCGATACGCCGGCCGCCATCACATACCCGCCACTGTGCCACCACACTACCCCGCGCGTTTTCGATATCATCCGGATGATTAAAATCCTTATCCAATGAGGCGCGCCGTTGATTCAGCGACATGAAAAACGCCTGGGGCGGGTTGTCTGTCCGCATCCAGCTACCGGCAAGCCCCAGTTGCGGGTAATAGGCCGAGGACGCTTCATTCACGGCAGCGAGTGCGGCCTCTACACGGGCGGATGCCGACCGAATATCCGGACTCCCTTTCAACGCCGTTGTGATGCATTCAGACAGGGTCGGCGCCGGCCCGGCCATCCCCGTCAGGGCTAAACCCGTTGCACCCAGAACCACCCCGGCCATCCATACTGATTTTAGTGTCACACTCATGCTTACCTCTTTCCTCAACTCAAAACGATGATCAATCTATTCAAATATCGGAATATGTCAATTATTAATTATTATTTTCTCGACCAGCCGGTTTTCCTGTATTCCTTTGACCCCATGCGCCACATAAGTTACTAAGTTTTATTCGCATGACTGCATCCCGTCAAAACTATTCGACCGAACTGCTGCTGGTCACCATTGGCCATGGCCTGCTCATTGGCCTGCTTCTCGCGCTTCCTCTAATCCACGGCTGCGACGAGTCCGAGACAGATATGAGTAAACCCCTTGAACTCTACGTCGAACCGCCGCCCAGCGATTCGCAAGCATCCCCCACCGACCTGATGAAGGATATCCCTAAACCGGAAAACAAGGCTGATGAGAAAGCCGTGGAAAAGAAGGAGACACCGCCCCCCGACAAGGATGAGGTCGCGATCCTTGAAAAACCAAAGAAAAAACCGGATGTCAAACCGAAGGCCCCCCCGAAGCCTGAGATAAAAAAAACGGGCGGAATCAAGATCAGCAAAACACTGGTGAAAAAATCGATGCCCAACGGCAAGGGCAAACTGACTCCCGAGGAAGTGCGAAAACTGCTGGAGCGCGGAGCCAAGCTCGGCAAAAAGTCCAGTCTTTCCGAGGCGGATATGCGCCGCCTCCTGAATGGCGATTCCCGTTTTGGCGACGGCTCCCCGATCTCGCAGGAATTCGTGGTGCTCGACATGGTACGCCAGGCCATGTACCGGGCTTGGGATCAACCGACCGACATCGGGATCGCCGGGCTGGTGACCAAAGTGGAACTGACCTTCAGCTCCGATGGCGCCATCATCGGAAGCCGGCTGATCAACAGCTCCGGGAACGCCGTCATGGATGCCTCGGTCATGCGCGCCGTTCAATCGGTTCGCCGCGTGTCCGGTCTGCCACCATCATACCTCTCATCACATCGCCGAATTCCCGTTTCGTTTGAATTGACAGGAACACGATGAGGGGGATAATCAGGGGTTCAGGGGTTCAGGGGTTCAGGGGTTCAGGGGTTCAGGATAAGAAATTTGGAGAAATGATGAAGTTTATACTAGTCTGCGTCTGGATGTCGGTGATGTTTGTTGTTCCCACCTTTGCCCAGGAAGTGGTGGTGACCAAATCCGGCGGCACCAAAACCAGCCTTGACCTGTCCGCCTACGGGGCATCGGGAGCGGGCGGATTCGTCTTCCGCAAAACCCTGACTGACGACCTATCGCGGTGCGGCTGGTTTTCCCTGACGCGGCCGGCCTCTTATACCGTCACCGGCTCCTGTCATGACAACAATGGATCCCTCTCGGTGGATTGCCAGGTGATGAACATTCTGAAATCCACAGTCGCTCTCAACAAAACCTACACCGACACCCCGGCCAACGCCCGGCGTCTGGCGCACCGGGTGGCGGACGACATTATCATGGCAATCAAAGGCTTTCGCGGCATCTGCTCCGGGCGAATCGCGATGGTGGGAACCGCGTCCGGAAACAAGGAACTCTATCTCTGCGATGCCGACGGGGGCAATATCCGCCAGCTCACGCGCGACCGCTCGATCAGCTTGTCGCCACACTGGTCGCCCGATGGCTCACGCATCGTCTACACCTCCTTCATGAAGGGATACGCCGACATCTTCATGATCAACACCCAAAGCGGAAGTCGTTCGGCGGTGGCCCGTTATCCCGGAATCAACATGGCGGGAGCCATCTCGCCCGGCGGCGGGGAAATGCTGATGGTGCTCTCGCGGGACGGTAATCCCGAAGTGTATTCCAAATCCTTTGGAAGCGAACAGCTGACCCGCCTGACCCGCACTCCGCGCGCCGGTGAAGCCAGCCCGACCTGGTCACCCGACGGCTCCCAGATTGCCTATGTCTCCGATCTGGCCGGAGCGGGCTCCCCTCAGCTCTATGTCATGGACCGGAGCGGCACCAGCAGGCGCCTGACGTCGCGGGGCAGGGAAAATGTGGATCCGGACTGGGGCGCCAATAACCTGATCGCCTACTCCAGCCGCCGCGGCGGGCTCTATGGAATCTACATCATCAACCCCTCCTCCATGGATGAAAGACTCATCAGTCCGTCGGACGGAAACTACAAGGATCCGGCCTGGGCCTCCGATGGCCGCCATATCGTCTGCTGCAAGCAGGAAGGGAACAATTCACGCTTATATCTCCTTGACACAATGGGAGATGCGCCCGTATGTTTGACGCCGAATGGTGGAAGTTGGCTCTCACCTGCGTGGTGTTCCAAATAACCCCTTTAATCAAAGTAAACGAACGGAATAAGGAATACTGATGATGAATAAACGCATGATGGTGTCTGTTTTTCTGGCTTGTGCAGTGTCGATTTCCATGACGGGTTGCAAGGGCTTTTTCGGCAAGAAAGGCGCCAAGGATGGCAGCGTCACCGATGTTCAGGGAATGGGCAATGCCGATGGACTTGGCGGCATGAACGGAACGGGAGGAACCCGCTTTGAAGGCGCCGGCGCGATCATTGATGCGCAACTGGTCTCAGTTCAGTTCGCCTTTGACAGCGCCCAGGTGGACGATTCCGAGCGCGCCAAGGCTGAAGCCGCCGCCAGCTACCTGAAAGCCAACTCCGGCACCTTCGTGACTCTGGAAGGTCACTGCGATGAACGCGGGAGCGCCGAATACAATATGTCGCTCGGCGAACGCCGCGCTCAGTCTGTCCGGACTTACTTGATGAACCTCGGCGTGGACAGCACCCGGATCCAGACCAAGAGCTTCGGCTCCGAGAAAGCCAAGGATCCCGGCCACGACGAGAATGCCTGGGCGGTCAACCGCCGCGTTGAATTCGTCGTCATGAAGCAGTAAGTCGACTGCCATCAATCTTCTTTTTTCCATGCCGTCTGCCTCCTGCCTTGCCCTCATCGGTGATGTCGGCGGCATGGAGTTGCTGGTAATCCTGGGCGCTATCCTGATCCTCTTCGGAGGAAAGGGACTTCCGGGTATTGCGCGCTCTATCGGAAAAATCACACGGGATCTGCAGCACGCCTCGGATGATTTCAAAAAACAGTTATTGACGGCTGACCAGGAGTCAGAACCCCAAGATCTGAAGTCTGAGAGCAAAGACACCCCGTCGGAGCCCCATGACACCGCAGGATGACAACAACGTGCTGGCGGGAACGATGAAGCCCTTCCTGAAGCATCTTGAAGATCTTCGCCGGGCGCTGATCTGGAGCGCCTTGGCCCTGTTCATCGGCATGGGAACGGCCTGTTATTTCGCCCCCACCTTTTTCAAAATTCTAAAGGTTCCCTTGAAAGGAGTGGTTCCCAACCCCGACACCTTTATCCGAACCCTGGATGTGACGGGGGGAATGACTGTGGCTATGCAGACGATTGTCTGGGGCGGAGTCCTCTTCAGCGCCCCGGTCATCTTGTTTTCCGTCTGCTGGTTCGTTTTCCCGGGCCTGACCCGCCGGGAACGGCGCACACTCCTCGGCGGCCTGTTATTCGCCGCGTTTCTTTTCATCGCCGGGGTGTTGATGTGCTACTTCCTGGCGTTGGGTCCGGCACTTGAAATCATGCTCTGGTTCAATTCCTGGATGGGCATTGATATCGAATACTTCACCGTGACAAGCTATATCGGGTTCGTTCTGAAACTGCTCCTGAGTTTCGGCCTGACCTTCGAACTTCCGATTGTGCTCCTGGTTCTGGGCGAACTGGGTCTTATTAACTCCCGCCAGCTCCGGAACAAACGGCGCCATGCGCTTGTGGTTATCCTGATCCTGTCCGCCATCATTACGCCCACCCAGGATCCCTTCAGCCAACTTATCCTCGCCATCCCGCTGATTACCCTCTATGAGCTGTGCATCTGGCTGATCCATGCCAGAGAGAGGCAAAAGAAGTAGGGATTGCCTCTTTACGGCCCGATGATTATGATGACCATTGGTTAAAAGTTCATTATGGCAGGACTACTTATAGGGGAATTTTCAGTGCTTGCTGCGCTGGTCGCGCTGTCCGCTTTTTTCTCGAGCGCGGAGACGGCCCTGTTTTCCCTCACCCCCATGCAGATTCACCGTCTTCGCCGCCACCATCCCAAGGCCGCCAACCGGATTGAATCCCTTCTCGCCGCCCCCGCCGACCTCCTGTCCAGCATCCTGATCGGAAACACCATTGTCAACATGACCGCCGCCAGCCTCGGTTATATCCTGGCAGAGCAACTGGTTCCAAACCATGGCGAAATAATCGCCATCCCCGCGATGACGCTGATCCTGATCATTATTGGGGATCTGGCCCCAAAACGCCTGGCCGTTCGGCACCCCGACCTTCTGGCACTGCGCTATCTTAAGCCGCTGAAGGCTTTGATTTGGCTGTGCACACCGCTCCATATCGTCCTCGACAAAATCACCCACACCTTCCGGGAACACCTGATCCCCCATCGTCCCGCCCTGACCGATGACGAACTGCTGACCGCCGTGGATATCGGACACGAGGAGGGAGTTCTGAACAAGGAAGAACGGATGATGGTCGACGGTATCATCCGGCTTGAGAAACTTCAGGCCAGGGATGTTATGACCCCGCGCGTGGATCTGATTGGCATTAACCTTGAGGACGCCCCTGAAACCTGGAGCACCATCTGCCGAAAAGCCCGCTTCCGCTTCCTTCCCGCCTTCACGGGGGATCTCGACCATGTAAAGGGGTTTGTGGATGTCGCCCGCTTCCTGATGGATCCCGATAGCGACATTTCCGCCTCGCTACACCCACACTTCTATGTTCCCGACACCGCCCCCCTGGACACCCTTCTGACCATGTTCCAGCAGCAGGCGCGCCGGTTGGCCATTGTCATTGACGAATACGGAGGAACCGCCGGCCTCATTACACGCGGTGACATTTTGGACGAAATTGCCGAGTTTGCCGGAGAAAAGCCGGATGGACAAAGCCCGAATATTGAACCCACGGGTATCCGCCGCTGGCAAGTCGACGGCAGCACCTCCCTCGAAGAGGTTAATTACGAACTCGATCTCACGCTCGATGCCGAAGGGGCGGATCGCATTGCCGGGTGGGTGACCGCCCGCGCCCGTCGTTTCCCAAAGACCGGCGACATCGTCGAAGACCCCGGGTGCCGGGTCACCGTACTCCAGATGCGCAAACACCGTATCACCCGGGTTCAAATCGAAAAGCCAGATTCCCCGACGGAGTCCGAGGAGGAGGTCATGATATGATTATCTCCGACATCATCCTCCTGCTCTTTTGCCTGACCGGTGCCGCCTTCTTTGAGGGCATGGAAACCGGCGTCATCTCCCTTAACCGGATGCGCCTGCGTCATCTCGCGGAACAGGGCGATAAAGCCGCGCGCATCCTCCAGAACTTTCTGGAACATCCCGACCGACTGCTGGGAACCACACTGATGGGCACCAATCTCTTCATCGTCATGGCCTCCGTCATTGCCGCCAACCGGGGCTCCCGCCTGGGGGAATGGGGAGAAGCCGTTGCAGGCATTATCACCACCCTTCTGGCGCTGATCTTCTCCCAGTACCTCCCGAAGGCCTGGTTCCAAAGCCGCCCCCTCAAACGGTGCCGCCCCTTCGCCATTCCCCTCCGTTGGAGCGCTCTCATGCTCCGCCCGTTCATCAATATCATCAACTGGCTGACGGCATGGATCATTCCGTCCGACGGAGAAAACGTCTCCTCTCGCCCGCTTGTTTCAACCAAGGATGAATTCAACATACTCGCCCAGGAAAGCGAGGCGCACGGGACACTCTCCCCCCGGCAGCGAATCATGATCCGGCGCGTTCTGGAATTGTCTGGCAAAAAGGCACGGGACATCATGACGCCCCGCGATAAAATGACAATCCTAACCGCGCATTCAACAATCAATGATCTCATGGCGACCGTCCGCCTTTCCACTCATCCCCGCCTCCCAGTCTATGCCGCTGATGGACACACCTTTCAGGGCACGATTAACTTCTTCGACGTGATGGCAGGTTGTGAGGACAACAAGGAGTGTCCCATCGACCGTTTCGTTCGCCCGCCCTTCTTCATTAATGAAGACACCCCTCTCATGGAAACCTTTGCCAAGCTCCGCCTCTCCCACCAGGCCATGTGCCTCGTTGTCGATGCCAGCTCAAATGTTACCGGGCTGATCACAAACCAAAACGTCCTCCAGGAGATTGTGGGCAAAATATGAACCATCCCTCCGGGGGATTCCCCTGCCCCGCCTGTTCCCGGTTTATTGATTCTGCCCCGGATTGCCCCTATTGCGGCGCGGAAATACCCCGTTACCGATTCCAGATCACGCTCCGGTGGGTGGCGGTTCTGTTTACGCTTGCCGGGTTTCTGGGGCTTCTCCTGTCATGAGCGCCACCCCAACCCTCGATAAGGAATTATTCAGCGCGGAGGAGATCCGGGCACGAGTTAACGTTCTCGCGGACGACATTGCCCGTGACTATGGACCCGATGATATTCTGGCGATCTCCATTCTCAAAGGCAGTTTCGTATTCACGGCCGACCTGATCCGGGCACTGGCTGCCCATCAGGTGCATCCGCTGGTGGATTTCATGGCCCTTTCCAGCTATGGATCCAGCTCCATAAGCAGCGGATCAGTACTCCTTCACCAGGAGCCTTCACTTCCCGTTAAAGGACATCGCGTGCTGTTGATTGACGACATCCTGGATACCGGCCTCACACTTCAGACGGCCTGCCAATTGCTGATCCAGAGGGGGGCCATGGATGTCCGCACCTGTGTCCTTCTGGACAAACCGTCGCGGCGGATAGTCCCCATTACGGCGGACTACATCGGGTTTCAGATTGAGAATGTGTTCGTGGTTGGATACGGCCTGGACTACAACAGCCGTTACCGGCACCTGCCGGGACTGGCCACCTTGAAATTCGACGGAGCTCCGGGAGCGACATGATATGGGGATCTCCCTCGCCTGTACCCTGTGGTGTTTGCCGGCCTTCCTGATTCTCACCCGTGTCCCGCGCCCGCCCCGCACCGCCCTTTCAGGTCGGGATCAGTTCATTCAGGGAATGACCCCTGTTGCCGTCTCCGTCATGACCCTATCCCTCGCCAGCGCACTCGCGGGATTTCTGCTGTTCCGGAGGGCTCCTTCCTTCCTGGATATGAGCCTGTCCGTCTGGTTCATGGAAACCGGAATTTGGGTTATCCTAGCCATAATCGGAACCGGTCTCCTCCTCCGGGTCTTTCCCTCCAGTGGGTTCATCCGGTCAATCCGACTGGATGCAGCGACACGTCTGATGGCGGGACTCGCCTGGGCCTCATGCTGGCCAGCCGCTTGGGAGTCGGCGCAAAGCGGCAATCCAACCCTGTTTCTTCTGGGTGCCGTTTTTAGTGTGTTACCCGACACGCTTGATCACTGGATCGCCCGGCATCTCAAACGAATCCACATTCATATCGTGCCAGACCCCCTGTCGCCTGACACACACATGATCGCCGAGTCGCTAGTTTTGGCCATTGCCCGCTGCCGTGACGGACACAGCCGGATCCGGCTTCAACTCTATCCCGGCCAGACCCAAACCGGCCAGTGGCACCGCTACACACTTCGTTTTGACAATCTGGAAAGACTGTTGGTCATCACGCACGATCACATCACCACCGTCGTCCCTCTTCCCTGTGCCATCACAACGGATCACTCCTTCACTCTGAAGACAGGAGACACACCCTTATGCCTTGAACTGGACTGGATTCCTGACGGACGGATCCGTCTCCGTGCGGATCCGAATCAGCAACAATGGAGCCACAGTCTGGTAATCGCGGCGGGGATCGGTGTCGTGGCAGGAGTGGTGTGGGGGGCGGCGGCCGGCTGCATTGCAGGCGGAGCCTACGCGCTTCATTGTCTCGTCGACCAATTCGGATTTAACGGGGCAGCACTCGTATTTCCCTTCACTCGGAAAAATTGGACTGGGATCCAATTTCTCCTTCCTTCCCGAGAGACTCACTTTCAAGCCTGTCTGATATGGCTGGCGCTTTTACTCACCGGCTGGAATGGGGCTCAGATCATCGTTCCTGACAGTTCTGCGCCCTCGCTTATTTCCGTACTCCTCCTGGGCTTCGCCCTTCCGTACGCCCTCCTGGCTTGGATCGTCAAAATGAATCACCGAACACCGGATCCACGCAGAAAACGGAAGGCGTCACGCCAGAGTTGACAGCAGGCCAATTTTCGCTATGGTTTAGCGCGTTTTATCTCCCCAAAGCCAACATAGCTCAGCTGGTAGAGCAGCGCATTCGTAATGCGCAGGTCGTCGGTT
>CAZOZF010000077.1:10716-13072 GCA_964584205.1 uncultured Verrucomicrobiota bacterium | reverse complement strand
AGTCAATATCCTTGCCGTAGATATGGAAGGAATCCGCCTGCCAGTTCAGTCGGCCAAGCTTGACCGTTTTCCCGGCACGGCGCGCGACTTCGGCCGCGATGACATCCCGGTTGAACAGCACAAAGCCGAACATATTCATGAAGTTGGCGCCCCAGGCATCATTACTGCGGAACCGGATATTGCAATTCAGCCACCACACCCCGTCCTGACCCTCCAGGATACGGTACCAGAGGGATTGGAGGCACGGGGGATCATAGCAATCTAGGTCCATATTCGGCATCCAGGTGATCATCTGCGCCTGGCGGGTAAAAGGCTGTTTCACCAACTTGTTGATGACCGCCTCAACCTGGTTAACCTTAAAAAACCCCGTCTCGATGGATTCGTAATTGCGAAGCTCTTTCCAGGCGCCGTAATTCGCAAGCCGCCCGTGATAGGTATACTCCCACCGCGTGTCAGCCGGGTCATTCATGTTCTTGACCCAGTGATCCTTAACGCCCTGCAATTCCATCACATACTCGCGGAGATCCTCAATTCCGCCGGGGAATGCCTTGTGGATCATGGGATCGGCCAAAGGATTCTCGACCGTGATATTCATGGTTGAATCCAGGCTGGCGGGATCACCGGCCTTGTCGTACTGGGTGCGGAACCGGGTTCCGTTTTCATGAAGGGCCAGCAACGCCTTTTCATAAGCCTCCGCCAAAGAGACTCCCGTCACATGAAGAACCGGTATGTTTTCCATTCCACCCTCTCTATCTTTGCTGGATTCCAAAAACTCCACTCAAGTTGGCCGAATTATGGCGGCTCGTCCCGAAATGGAAAGCACTTTCTAAGTCGGAAGACTTTTCGAACCCAATTTCTTAATTACCGCCTTGACCCTAGTGCTGATTGTAATCTCAAAGTGACGTGGCGGCAACCGTTGTCAGCCCCACGCCATAGAAGCTGACTTTCTCGTCATCCGCTGACTGCGGAGATTCAGAACGCCAATGCAAAAGCGCTTTTGCACCTCGTCGCCGGTTTCCGTCGGCAAATGGTGACCAAAAGTCATCACGGCATCGGTGGAAATGCCATCAACATCTTGGTCAAAATCAGGGTCGTCACGTTCCACCAAGCCATTCGCCTCCTTCTGCCGGATAATGGCCAACTCAACCGCTTCGAGTTCGCCGTGTTGGTTACACGATTGAATAAGTCGTAGGCCAGGCCAAGGCCCATCGCAACTATAAATGTCGCAACTTCGCTTGTTTTCCGGTGCGACCTAATGCCTTAGCCCCTTTGATCCCATATTTCCCGGCCTTGGCCGCATCCCCGACATACGGAACTACGCCGCAAATCGTCAGACCGGCATCAGTCCAATTGCCACGGCCCTCTGAAATCAATGAATTGGCAATGTCACAGAACGGGGTTGGCTCGAATGTGCCATTTCAAACCACCCTAAACTCGGCCAGACCCTTTGGCCAAAGAATCGTGTATGTATTCCCGAAAACTTCCCGATACGCAATGCGAACATCCTTCCATGCGTCATCCTTGAAAAGAAGGGCTTTGACCAAATTGAAAGCATTCTTGGGATCATCCGTTCGGACAAAGATATTCATTTGGCCGGAACCTTCGTCATGTCCATCTACATCATGGTCAGTACTCAGTCCTTCAATTAGGGTGTTCTCGATCTTTATCAGCTTGTCGTAATCGATCAGCGAAGAGTCATGCCACTGGACAACTAGTTGGTACTTCATAATCAGTCTCCTCAGTAGGGCGGCGGTTTGAGGCCTTTTTGAACCTGCTTCTGAATGTAGAACTTCAGGGCTTCTTCAGGCCCGATGGGAAGAGCCTCGTGGATATTACGCTCCAGTTTCAACATTTCTTCCCTGGAGCCTTGACCCACGATCTTCAGTTTTCCGCCGGCAAGTTCTTCCTGTGTGTAACGTGTGGCAGGGGTTTTAGTGATGCCGAACTTTAGATGCTGACCGTCCGCTCCCACCTTTTGGTAAAGATACGCAAGGTCTTGTGTTCCGCTCTTTGCGGCAACAAATCCGGCGACAGGGCCAAAGAATGTTACGGGTTGGGTGATGACCGCCGAATCCGGCAACACGTTGACGGATTCGGCATGGGCAAAACCGGCGTCATAGTCGTAGACAGCCTGTTCGACTGTGTCTGTGACGGACACCAACGTAGTCATAAGTGCATGTGCCGTCAGGGGTACGATTGCCCCCAGGATCACAGCAAGAACGCCGAATATTCGTTTCAACATTACCAGCCTGCCTCCCATTGCTTCAAATCGTCGTTCGTGAACGTTAGACCGCCGATCCTATCGGCTATCATGTTCCTGAATTTGATGTCGCCCTTGACCGTGATAACGAAGCGG
>CAZOZF010000077.1:5482-10616 GCA_964584205.1 uncultured Verrucomicrobiota bacterium | reverse complement strand
AAGCGGACCTTTGTCAGGCCGTTCTGCGATTCGATCACCAGATCCCCGGCCTCATTCAACGTCGCCTTGGCGTTTGGTCCGACAATGTCTTCAACGAGTTGAACGCCTTTGGATGTGCTCTTTGCGGCAACTAATCCGCCGACTGAGCCAAAGAACGTCACGGGTTGGGCCATCGCCTCCGATCCGGCCCAGACATTGTCGGAAATGCTATGGACTGAATCAGCGTCGTAGGCAGAGATGATCTGCTCGACAACCGTCCTGTTGGCAACGGGGTACGTCGTACTCGCAGGTGCTGTGATTGGCAGGAGAAAGGCCAACCCAATGAACATCAATTGGATCAGGTCTCGTAACATCATTCTATCCGCTCCGAAGAAGGTTCAAGGTCACCGATTATCGCTAGACCGCCTCGCCACTTGCTGATGTCAAAGGGATTGTCCGATTCGGCTTGCTCGTCGGAAATTCCCGTAAACGCTGAACAAACCTTCTCTCCATTTGTGACTTCGGCCATTTGATGTCCTGCCAGACGCGGCGAAGCAACTGCATAACGATAGATCGAGTTGCGATAACTGATTGGTGCATCAAACCTGACCAGTACCTGGCCCCCGTGCTCGTCATTCTTGACTTGGAGCAGATGAGCTTTGATTGGCTGCCAGTTTACCGCTTCACCCACGTCCCATGGGTCACTGACGGTGATAGTGATGGGAATTGGTTTCGTTGGCATCAGTAATCCTCCACTCGAAGGATTCGTGCCGGCATGTCGCCAGTTGCGGTCCTTTGCATCCCCCCGCCCGGCATATCGTAATTGGCGGGAACGCGTGAAGGCGGAGAGAAGCGACCGGAAGGAACTTCCAAAGTAGCGCGGACTTCTGGCGTTTGTGGTAACGCTAACCGTTGGCGTGCCCGAAGTGCGTCGGAGTTAACAGCATCGCTGACATAGTGCGTTCCACTACGACCGCCTCGGAGCAGTCCACTTGCCTCGGTTGCTTCAAGTTCGGCACGCGACATGGCTCGCTGAACGACTTCAGTTCCGCTCTTTGCGGCCTTTAATCCATATTTCCCTGCTTTGGCCGCATCCCCTACATACGGAATTACCCCGCAAATCGTCAGGCCGGCATCAGTCCAGTTTCCCCGACCAACCGAGATCAACGAGTTGGCGATATCACAGAACGGCGTTGGCTCAAATGAGCCGCCGACATCCAGCACCCCTTGCAACCAATCCACCCAACTTGATTTTTCAGGACAGTTACCGAACGCATCGAGGTACATAGTCGGGGCGTTGTTGAATGCCTCGAACAGATTAGCGCCGCCAGAAATGCCAAGACGATCTTTGGCGAGCCATCTCCCGATTATTCCGGAGTAGTACCGATTCCGGAAAAACATCAGCCCCGTCGAATACGACACCTCTCGTCCTTGCCAGGTAAACCTATTCCCATACGCCGATGTCGCCAACACAGTGCCGTTGCTACTCAGCACCGTCACCTCACCCCAGGCAGTGTAGCGGTATTGCTCAACCATTACGCCGTTTGTATTGACCAGCGCATGGACGCTACCGAGATGGTCCTTGAGGTAGAAATACGTGTTCGTCGCCGCACCGTAAGTGGTCATCGACAATATATTATCGACCCCGGGCCCATAGGAGTACGACCGCGCCAGCACGTTGTTGCTCCATTCGGCGACGATATGCGGGCCGGAGTATACAAACGAGTTTGTGACCGTTCCGGCAATGATCCGGGCACGCCTACCTAACGGGTCATAATCATATTTTTCAGCCGTTACGCCGTTGGTTTTGACTTCAGTCAGCTCGTAGCGACCATTCCAGGACAGTGCCAGTTTCCGGCTGGCGCTATATTGCAGGTTCGTGATGTTTCCGGCCAAATCATGCTGCACAAGAGTCCCAGTGCCGAAATTCGTCAGAATATTCCCCGCCGCATAGCTGTAGAGATTCGTCACGCCATTCGTTATGGCCATCGTGCGGTTTCCGGCAAGATCGAAATTCCAGCTTGCGGAATAGGTCAGGCCGGTGCTTGCATATTGCTTCTCGGAGAGTAGCCGGTCCAACGAATCATACGTGTAGGCCGTCCACCCGCCATCCTCCCGTGCCACATTGGTGACCATCCCGGCGGCATTGAATGAATAGGCGAAACTTCGGCTCGTGCTACCGCCGCTTGTCCGCCACACCAGCGAGGTGGCGCGATCCAGGACATCGAACCGGTTCGACAGCGTCACCCCGCCGGGATAGCCCATCGCCCCCAGCAGGCCGTTCGTTGCATAGCCAAACCCAAAGCTGCCCTCCGGTGCCGCAATCCCTGCCAGCCTGTCCGCCACATCTAGCGCGTAGGTCGTGGTGCCCGCCACAGTGGTCACGTTCGACACCTGCCCGGCGGGATAGTACCCATAACTTACCGCGCTTTGCGGCACCGCACCGGTCGTGAATGTAAGCCGGTTCACCCCGTCTAACGCATTCGACACTACGCCCACCTCGTTGGCGGCCGTCTTGAGAGAACCGCCCGTGTAATACGTGAACCGGTTCGTCAAGTCCTGCAGGCGTACCTCCGAGAGACGCCCATCCATCCCGTAGAGGTTTGTCACCACCGTGCCGTCGAACCGGGTCATCGAGCGGACATAATCCCCCACCCCCCAGTTTACTGTCATGACCTGGCCTTCGATGTTCGTCACCGCCAGCGGTCGATCCTGCATGTCGAGTTTGTAGTTCTCCACAGGCCGCTCCATGGGGTCGGTTATCTTCAAGGTATTGAACTGCCGATCATAAGCGAAACTGATTGTAACATTCGTGGGATTCGGGCCATCAAGCCAGCGGCTAAGCGATGCCGGCTTCCCTGTAGGAAGCCATGTCAAAACGTTGGTTCTCCCAGCCGTATCCACCATGTTCGTCAGGTTTCCAAGAATATCGAAGGCGAAGGATTCCGTTAGCCCACCCGGATGGGTTACGGCCGTGATTTGCCCAAGGGTGTTAACGGTCATCGCATTGGTGCGGGAACCCGCCTCGCCTGGCACTATGACGGCCGTTACCTGGCCGATGCCATTGCGCACAAAACGCAAATCCGGTCCAAGCGCTGGAACGACCCGACTGACATACCCGGCCGCATCGTGCTCATAGCCCAGAACGTGCCCATTGGCGTTCGTCACTGCTGCAAGCAGGCCATTCGTGGTATAGGAAAACCGGGTTTCGGCTATCCAGTCATCCGAATAAATCACCTCCCCATTATACTCAAAGGAACTCCTTGTGCCCTCCTGCATCAGAGAGACCAGTCCGTTTGTATATTCCATTCCCGTTACATGCCCGCCGGGATCTACTGCCGCCATCAACGTGCCATTGTTTGTGTTCCATTGATATTGGTACCACTCCGAAACCGGCGCTCCGTTGTACGCCACACCATTGCTCACCATGTTGTGCCAATTATCGTAAAACGCGACTGATGCCAGCGTCTCGCCGCTCAAGCCGTCTTTCACCATCACATTCGTTTCGTTTCCGGCGTTATCATAATTGAAGCGGGTGAAGGTATTCGTCCAGTCGGCCGTTCCTGGTGTGCCGGGTCCGGTAATGCCGGTGATACGCATTTTGATCGGATCGTAGGCATAATCGAAAACCGCATTCGTAGCGCCATGGTCATAGGTCACCCGTGTGCAATATCCGCCGGGATTGGTGTAACTGAGCGCATGGCGGTACCAGGCGGCCCCTGAAGGATCCAGTGCCATGGAAGTCCCACGCGCCGATAATTGTGCCGGATTGCCAGCCCAGGCAACTTGGTTCGTGACATACTCAACCCCATATGCAAATACCTGCCCGGCGCTATTCACCCTTTGCGTCATCGCGTAGCAAACATTTTCATACGCATAACTCACCGATTGAGCAAGCCCATCCGCCACCCTCATGGCATTGGTTAAATTTCCATCCGCATTGTACCCAAAAACGACATATAGATTGGTTGAGGGTGAGTCAACCCGGGTCAACAGACCCCCATTATAGGTGAAATCGATTGCCTTGCCGTTATCGTGTTGCACTCTCGTGACTCTTCCTGATGCGGATGAAAACGTGAGCCCGGCGCCGAAACCATCCACGATGCGCGACATGACGCCATTCGAGCCGAACTGTGCCGAAACTCCACCGGGCCATTTGACCCAAGAAACGCCTCCCGTTGAAATCAAAGAAAGGTTTACTTCAGGTGGTGGTGAATACAGGCCATTCGTCTCAGCATGAAACCAAAGGGCTTGCTCATCCCCAGTTTTTAGTATCTTGAAAGCTCCAACCTTGCCGCCATAGGCGGCGCTGGATACCGTCGAAAGCGACCAGTCCAGACTATGCGCCCAGCCACGGCCAAGGGCGCTGTTTGTATCGCTGTCTTTGCTGTTATAGGAGCGGCTGAATGCCAGATTAAATGCCGGACACGGGACCATGATGTCTGTTTCCGCAAATGTTATATTGCCGTTGATCGTGTTAATGGGTTCCTTGGTGAGGGCTTTCGCCTTATCGGCATTGACGAGGAGAAGTTTTCCGTCTTGCGGGACAAAGAACTCCCAACGCAAAGAACTTGTGTCGTGTGGAGGTGGCAAGACCCCCGTATACGATTGATTGCCGGCTGACGCCAACCAAGGAATCTCAGCGCCGGAGGAATCCGCCATCGAAAAACTGACGGTATATTCGTCGTTGTTAGAGGGAACGCCATCGTCACCGGCCAGTTGCAGCGTGAAAACAGCAGCCTGGCCATAGGGAATACCGACCGTTGCCGAACCGGAATATCCGTTTTCAAATGTCGAAGACGCGACTACCGCCCCATTCAGCAGTAAATTCCAGCAATCGTCGTTGTAATCCGGATCCGCGACTGATACCCGCAAGAAAACAGCCTGCCGTTTGAACTCATCCAGATTGGAAATCCCGTCTCTATTGAGAGCCGCGGCATCACTCGGATTAAGTGGATCAAGGCCGTGGGCCACCTCCCACCCGTCGGGAAGAGAATCTCCGTCCGAATCCCTGCTTTCCGGGTTGGAACCAATGAACGTTTCGTAATCGTCATTCACGCCGTCACCATCCCAATCACCTACCCATGTTGGATCGGTCGCATGCTGGTACTCATCCAAATGGGAAACCCCATCGGCCTCACCCTCCACAGTCATG
>CAZOZF010000077.1:0-5472 GCA_964584205.1 uncultured Verrucomicrobiota bacterium | reverse complement strand
GAATTCGTCAGTGAGCCGAAATAATACTTTTCCCAATCGTCAAATACTGAATCCGCATCTGTATCCACATAATTCAATTCATCGCAACCAATGTCCGGTGCCGATCCGGAAAACCGGGTTTTCCCATAGAGGTCGAGGGGTGGCAACCCCTCAGCAGTTCCCGCATCTACGCAAGGCGAATAGGGGGACAAAAGACGGCATCCATCGGCCAACCGTGGATTGTTGGTGATAATATTCACCTCGTTGGAATATCCACCTTGAATACAGCAATAACTGACCGACACTGTGCCTGTCGCATCTAGCCATTGGCCCGGGTAGGCGCGGAAAGCATTGCGCCCATTTCCCCAAATAATGGAATTGCGAACAATCAAGCTCAGCACATTGGTTTGATAGATTGCATTTCCTCTTACATAGGCGGCATTGGATACGATTGTGCAATTCTGAAAGATGGATTCATGCCTTTCGGAATAAGCACCGCCGCCATTTCCGGTCTGAGCGAGATTGCCCGAGATGAAGCAATTGTTTACTGCCATTGCATCTGCCAGGCCTCCTCCATTATCAACCGCTGTATTTTGAGTCAGAACACAAGCTTCCAACATCCCGCCATAAATCCCGCCGCCATTCCCGCTATTTGTAATCGAGTTTCCAGACAATGTGGAATTGAAGACCGAAACATACGGCAGGACATCACCAGAAGAATAATCATGATAAACGCCACCCCCATACCCAGTGCCGACGAGATTACTAGTGATCAAACAATTATGAACTTCAACCGACGCATGGTGCCCCGCCCAAATACCGCCGCCTCCGCCGATGATGTAGGGGTCGGTTGATCCATTTACATAATTCATGCCTATCACAGCGTTGCTGACAAGAACATCGCTAACCGATCCCACATAAATGCCCCCACCATATCCGCATGAGTCCGAGGATGTTCCTAATGTCTCGACCCGATTGGAAACAATCTCACCGCCGATCCAGCGACCGCTCCCAAGCCACCCAATACCACCCCCTTGACAATTAACCGTGTTGCCTCTGACCTTGCAGTCTGTGAACTGAGGGCTGCCGTTCTTGACATAAACTCCCCCCCCCTGACCAACATGTTCATAGCTTGTAAAAATACTATTGCTGACAATATCGCACCCCATGAACTCAGGTGTGGCTTCAGTCGTGTAAACGGCCCCTCCATGACTCGACGCGGCATTCCCAGCCATCGTGCAGTTTAAGATGAATGGGGCGCTGTTACTTGCACAATAGACAGCACCCCCTCCCTGACTGGCAAAACTGCTTTCGATTACACAATTCTCCACAATAGGGCTGGCTCCAAAACATCCCACTGCACTGCCGGTGCCGTGGCGCAAGGAAAAGCCTTTAACCACCGTGGCACGTGTCTCGCCGTTCGTGAATGCCAGACACCTTCCCAAATGCTGAGCGTCAAGCACCGTATTGGACGCACCGGCTTCAGAAACCAGCATTAATTTCTTTCCACCAAATGTCACATCCCGGTTGCCGGAGTTTGTATAGATGCCAGACTTCACCAGCACCACGGCATATTCCTGCGTTACGGAATTGATCATTGCCTGGATGGTGCTGACGCCATTGGTCACAATATGGGTTGGCGTGGGAATGCTATTACTCGAAGTCGGATCGCTCCCGCGTTTTGCCTCATAAATATTGAGGTACCCGTCGCCATCCTTATCCTCCGTGGCGTCAGCGGCAGAAAGAGGATTGAGCCCGTATTTTACCTCCCAGCCGTCCAGCATTCCATCAGCATCGCTGTCGCTATTGGTCGGATTGGTGCCGTGTTTGTATTCCTCGGTATTGCTTAGCCCATCCTGGTCCGGATCGGCCCCCAGTTCCCAGATGGCATGAACCTGGTTCGTCGTCCACTCGCCAGGATAAACCCGCACATCATCCAATTGGCCCGCATAGAAGTTCGTGGGCGTTCCCGATGTAGCCCCCAACCGCAATTCGTTTGTTTTTTGGAAGATGGCGCCAAACCCGGACATTCCCCAGTCGTAATTGGTCGAGGCCACCATGGCGCCATTAAGATAAAGTGCCTGAACTGTCCCGTTATAGGTACCCGCCACATGAACCGGAACGCCGGAAGTCAGGGCGCAGGGGTAGGCCAGCGGCTTCGCGCCACTGGAGCAGAAGGTAAAGACCAGCGCTCCGTTTTCGTAGCCAAGACTATACCCTGCGGTGCCGCCCGACACCCGCTTGCTCAAGAACAGTGCCGTCCCATTGGTATAAAGTCGGGCGGGCGTGATCCAAAGCCCGACACTGACATACTCGGGTTTGAGCCCGATGCTGTCGGGAATTTCACCGTAGGAATTTGTGCCATTCAACAGTAAACCGTTACTGATAACGCCAATGCCCCACGCATTGCTCCCCGCATTGAACAAAACCCCGTTATACGCATTGGCTGTGGCATCCAGAACATTAATACCACTGGTTTCGTCAAGCTTCCACCATGCAGCCGAGCCATCCTCACCCCCGTGATTTGGATCCAGCCCGTAACGGACTTCCCACCAGTCCGCAATCTCATCTCCATCATCATCAGGATCGGCCAATGCAATATCCTGACCAGTGCGGTTATCATCCAGAAAAACCGGATTGCTGTTGTGGCTGCCACAGGCTTCCCAGGATGTTGGCTGGTCGTCGCCATTGCTGTCCCGCCACGCCCGCACCCAGTAATCGGTATTGGGCGGCAAGTGTGTGATGGTGAAGGAGCCCGGATTGGTGAGGCTATCGTATTTTGCCCAGGCCCAGTCTGTTCCGTTGGTACAAGCCACAACATAAATCACTCCCGTCTGCGGGCCGGTGTAAGTTATTGCGCCACTCAAATTCCAGGGGTGGCTCAGGTTATTTGCGGGGTCTGTATTTGCCTCATATTCATCAAGATTTGTGTACTCATCGCCATCCTTGTCAGCGATCCCGGTGTTGGTGGTACTTCCAAAAAAGGCCATTTCCCACCAGTCAGGCAGGTTGTCGCTGTCATCATCAGGATCGGCCAGCGCAAAATCCTGTGCGGTGACACGGTTTGTCACGATAATCGCAATGTTGGTCAGGCTGCCGCGGGCCTCGGTCGTATTGGTGCCTCCATTCATGTTGGAGTCCAGCCAGGCTTTCACCCAGTAATTGGTTTGCTCCAAGTCGGGGATCAGATATGAAAACGCATTAGGGGAAGAGGCTGGCAATGACGTCGAACAGTGGCTGGTGGACCAACTATTGGAACTGGTAACCGCAATGACCCAGACCGTACCCGTCTGGCGGCCGGAATAGAAAACGGTTCCCGATACGTTCGGGGGATCGTTAGGATCAAGAGGATTATGCCCGTGCACCACTTCCCAGCCATCTTCCATCCCATCCCCATCGGTGTCCTTCACTTTCGGATTTGTGAGCCAGGATAATTCACCCTCAACATAAAGGCACCCGTTAGTCGCTACCCCGCCGGGATAATTATTCGTGGTGACAACCCCGCTGTATCCATCAACCAGACCATCACCGTCGCTGTCGCGACTGTACGGATCCGTTCGGTACATGCGGAGTTCCCGGCCATCTGCAATCCCATCACCATCGGAGTCAAAATCCGCATCGCCCGCCGCATAATACCGGTTTGGGACACCGCTGTTGGTCGCGCTTGTATCAACCCAGACCAGCGTGTTCGTGCCAGCCGTCACCAGATTGGTTGCAAGGAGCGACCATCCGAAATCGAGAAGATTCGAGGAAACAAACATCTCCAAACGATTGGTAAAATTGTCCGGATAGCTGACGACAAGGCACATGCCGGTGCTGACCTTGAAAACGGCATCAAACACGACATTGCTCGACGCCTGCATCGAACGCATCATCATGCCACTGGGCGGGGTTGCAGAACGAAGCGACGCCAAAGCGTCAATCAACGACGCAACGGAATTCTCGGCGTAGAGGTCAATGAAATCCACCGGCAACAGTTTGAGTTCAATTTCAACACGGGAGGGATCAAGCCATGCTTCCCTTCTGGCCCGAAATTCCTGCGTATACTTGAAATCGTACGTGTCGGGCCTCAGCAACTTGACCAGCCATAAAGGATCGTACCCGTCCCGGACCATAGTCAAAATCGGCTCGTCGTTGCCGTTGTAAATGTGGATTTCTCGTGTTTTTTTGTTTTCTTGGACAGTAATGGTGTAAACTGGACAACCAGACTCTACATCATAAACCAACCCCTTGAGAAACTCTGCCGGGAAAGACTTGGGTTCAAAGGACATCATCCCATAAGACTGATGGAGCCGCGTCATCCCGGGCGGGGTAATGATAATGAACTCGGTTTGGGCAGAACACAGTTGCTTGACGAGGGCTTCTGGGCTGTCCGCAAAATTGCTCTTCAAGTGCTCAACGAGCGCCTCCTGGCGGGCGTCAATGATCTTCTCGCTGATAGCGGTAAACGCCCAGGCAGCGGCCGACAGTAGGCATAGAGCTGTCAGTGCGTAAACAATCTGGGTGCGAAGGTTACGAGAAGGAAAGAGGCGGGAGCGTTTATTTTTCATAATAACTACATCTCTCTCCCCCTTGAATCAATCACATATGCACTTTCTTATTCGAAGCGGCAAGAAAAGAATCTTTTGGGTGCTTAACCCATTACCCCTATCCCTCCTTACCTCGCATTGTCAGTAAAGTTAGTATTTTTATATTCGATATTACCCGCGATCTGCTATTCTATTCACATGAAAACGATTGTCACATTTACCTTGTTTTCCATCGTAATTCCCCTCTTCGCTTCGGCATCCACGAACGATGTCATTGCCATCTATGCGGCCGCAAAGAACGCAACAGAGATCCGTGCTACCCGGTCTGGTTACTCGATTACGACACCCTCCGGTACCCGCACCGCTTATAAAACTCCAAATGGATATTACGTCGAGGGCGGCGGAGGGGAACCAAACAAACAAATCATCAAAACATCCACCGGATATCGAATAGAACCCAGCGCCACCCGGGGTGCGGCTTTTTCAAGCCACCGTCCCTGAACATGGATAATTCGTTTTGCTGTCGTTCATAATTGACTTTCAGCCTCTATTTGTAAGCATTACCTCATGACTAATGATAAAGGATTCAGGAATTACATCGAGGTCTCATCGGCACTCTCGTTGTTTATACCCGGATTGGGACAGTTTCTGCTGATTCACTGGTCTTTCTCCGTTTGGTTTTTGGGCGCAATTTTGACCTACATCTACCTCGGAAGTGG
Source organism: uncultured Verrucomicrobiota bacterium (assembly GCA_964584205.1). Lineage (GTDB taxonomy): Bacteria > Verrucomicrobiota > Kiritimatiellia > CAIKKV01 > CAITUY01 > JAABPW01. Next base: position 245 of record CAZOZF010000077.1, on the reverse strand, counting down.
TGCCGGTGTGACTGTTCATCTGCTATGTTTTTTGGTCCTTCCGGGTTTCCTGGGTGTTTTTTCATTGGTCTCCATTCACATCGGCCCTCTGTTGACCCGATGAAGTCGGGCGTTTAAGGGTATCCGAGTAAGTGTTGCGGTTAAGAGTGCGACGAAGAGTGCGTTTAAGTGTGAGTCCACACTTCCTCGCGCCCTTAACCGTACACTTCCTCGCCACCCTTACTCGTCTACCCTTAACCGAACGG
>CAZOZF010000076.1:8740-13262 GCA_964584205.1 uncultured Verrucomicrobiota bacterium | reverse complement strand
TTCATTCCCGGGTTCTGAAAAACAGAACCTGATCTCCGTGGCCTTGGATGATGTCCCCTTGCAGGATGTGGTCCGGCTGTTCACCAAGATTTCCGGCGCGAATATTATCGCCTCATCCACCAATTTGCAGGGGAAAGTGACTGTCAATCTCCAGGATGTCGAGTGGAAGCCGGCGCTGGATTCCATCCTGGATATGTATAGCCTGATGGTTCTTGAAAAGGTGCCCGGTTCATCGATCTATAGCGTGACCGTAAAACCTCCAGGGGCCTCAGATCCGATGATATCCCAGTCGATTTTTCTGAACCATGCCCAGGTATCCAATGTGGCGGCAATTGTTACCCGCATGCTGGTCAAAGATGGCATCGTCTCGGCGTTTCCCAATGCCAATGCGCTTGTGATCCGGAGTACGGCTGCGAATCTTAATGAAATTCGTAAGGTGGTTGAAGAAATCGACCTTCCCCGGCAGCAGGTTTACATTGAAGCTAAATTCCTGGAACTTACCGATGAGGCGATCAAGGATCTGGGAATCAACTGGCAGGTTCTGGAAGGCTACGGGGTTGGAGTGGGAACCATGAGCCAGACCCTTATCGACAGCCGGAGTAAATTCAACGGACAGCGCACAGGGTTGGGAACCGTGGATTCAGACTTGCGGTCAGCGGGCGCCTCATCCGCCGGACTCCCGGGATCAGGGGCGACAGATAGCCGCTCATCAAAGGATACGCTCACCAGCGGTAATTCCCTGTCCTTGAGCGATACAACTCTTGACGGATTAGAGTCCACTGTCAGCTCCTCATCCGGGCGGGATGTGTCCGATACGATCACAAAATCAGCCAATTACTCTCGCGAGTCGGAACGAATCGCCGGTCAACATTTCTCCGATGTTCGTACAGCAGTGTTAAGCGCCGATGACTTTCGCGTGGTGATGAGTGCTTTGCAGCAGATCAATGGCATTAGCGTGGTGTCCAACCCAAAGATTATTGTGGCCAATGAAGAGACTGCGAATATTAAAATCGGCAACAAAGAGCCGAATATCAAGGGGACGGTTACACCCGGACAGCAGGGGCAGGCCAACACCACCACCTATGCGTTGGATGACAAAATGCCGTACTTCCAATACGGAATTACCGTGGATGTTACCCCGACCATCAATAACCAGGGCAATATCCGGGTCAATATTGTGCCGACGCTCAGCCGGTTCATCAGTGATAAGGTTGCCCCTGACAAAAACACCTATCCCATTACCTCTGAAAAAACGATCAAGACTTCTTTCAGCCTGGAAAGTGGAAAGACTGCCGCCATTGGCGGATTAACCGAAACAGAGGAACGTGAGGTCGTGAAAAAAGTTCCGCTTCTCGGGGATATCCCCTTGATCGGGAAATATCTTTTCACCCATACCCACAAGCGACGCACTCAAACGGAGACGATTATTTTCGTGACGGTGGGGCTTGCCAATCCCAAGACCCTTCAGCGGGAGGAAGGATTACCCGAGGATACCTCCCTGACCCAGAAGCACATGGAGGCAAAACGCCTTGCCTCCAATCCCCGTGGCGGAAAGAAATCCGACGAAAAGGGTGCGAAGTCCGTCGAGCCCATCAAAACCCCCTGAGTCGTCCGGCCTCTTTTTTGATTTGCCTAGGGGGCTGGTTTTGGTATTAACCATAAGTCGGCAGCGGTGGGCTTGTTGACAATCAAACTCATTAGACGAGAAAAGGGATATATCATGAAATACGGGCGGTTTTTGAGGATTACGATGGTCGCCGGACTGGCGATGGGGCTTTTGACGAATGCGGCTTCCGTGCAGGCGGAAGAAAAAGGGGACCGGCATCCCTTTAATATTTCCGTATCACCCGGTTTTATGGACATGGAGGGGGATTTTCCCACCAAGGATGGATTCGTCGGAACCGTCAAACTGGGCTATGATCTGAATGATTGGTGGAGCCTTGAAGGCGGAATTTTCCTCGCGCCGGTCCTGAAAGCCCAGTACTACAACCACCAGAATCCGGACGGAAGCTGGGTGCGTATCAATCGTCTTCAAGAAGAGGCGGGTGTGAACGAAACGACAGGTTACGGCCTTGTCGGCGATGCCTTGTTTCATCCGACCCCCTGGAAGCGCGTGGATCCTTATTTGGCGATTGGCTTTCAGGCCATTGGGTTTACGGATGACATGAAGAATCATGATCAGTTCGGCCTCGGCTTGCGCGGTGGCGCGGGCGTGATCTACAACATCAATGACTCCTGGGGCGTCCGTGCGGATTATCGCGCGGCCTTCGGAAACAGCGGAAACAAGGGAACGGTCAACTCCATCACCGAAGTCGGCGTGCGATATGTCTTTGGCGCCAATGTCGCCCCTAACTTCGTCGTGTCCGGCGGCCCGAAGGACAGCGATGCCGATGGCTTGACTGATGAGGAAGAGGCGAAGTTGGGAACAAATCCCCTCGATCCCGACACGGATCACGATCAGCTTGGCGATTTTGACGAAGTGCGGAAATATCATACCGATCCTCTTAATCCTGACACGGATTTTGACGGACTGAAGGATGGCGCCGAAGTATTCAATTACACAACGGATCCCCTGAATCGCGATACGGACGGCGGCGGTGTGGCGGATGGTCATGAAGTGATCGAGGATTTAACGGATCCCCGCGCTGGACATGGTGCCGATGACCTTCAGTTGTTCGAACTGAATATCCAGTTCGACTGGAACAAGGACGTCGTCAAGGCGGAATATTTCAAGGATCTCGACATCATTGGAAAGGTTCTTTCCCGTGATCCCGGTGCCACGGCCCGCATTGAGGGGCATGCTGACAAACGCAAATTGTCGCGTGCGGACTATAACCTGCAGCTTTCGGAGCGCCGCGCCAAGGCTTGCTTGACCTATCTGGCGGCCAAGTGGAATGTCGCTCCCGCACGCATGGTTGCCGTCGGATACGGGTTCAGCCGGCCGAAGGCCAAAAATGATTCCCTGAATGGGAACCCGGTCAACCGTCGCGTGGAGGTCTATATCCGCAAGTCCGGTCAGGCGGAGCCCACGGCACCCCTGTCCCAGGTTGAAGTCAATAATGTCGGCGCGGTAATTCCGGTTGCAGCGCCCAAAGGCAAGTAAGATTAAGAGACTGCTGAAGGCCCGGAACAGTGATGTTCCGGGCCTTTTTTTCAACGATGACTGATTTTCCCGTCATGTCGATGCGACGCCGGATTCGTGCCCGGTTCGAAATTCTGGCATTTCATCTTGCCGGACACCTGATTCCTGTCCTCTCCAGGTGGTCTATTGTGGCCCTGGCGCGTTTCTCAGGCCGTTTGGCATGGCTGGTGGCCCGGCGGGAACGGCGTGTCGCCCTGGCCAATCTGGAGCTTGCCTTCGGGACAACGCTGTCGCCGGATGAAAAGCGGGATCTTGTGAGGAAGTCGTTTTCCACCTTTGTTCTGACCGGCTTGGATTATTTCTGGTTTTCGAAGGATCGAGAACAACGTATGGCCGACTGGGTGATTGTTCATGACGCCAATTGGCCGTGGATGCGGCAGGGTGCAACGATTGCTGTGACTGCGCATTTCGGAAACTGGGAGATTTTAGGTTGGCTGACTGTCCAGCATGGCTCGAGGATTGCCAGTGTTGCAAAGCCTGTGAAAAACCCCCTGATTGATGCCGAAATCAACCGGATGCGCACGTTGTCCGGACAGCGGATTATTCCCCGGGAAGGCGCGCTCCGTTCCCTGGTGCGGGTCTTGCGTGAAGGCGGGACGATTGCGCTTCTTCTGGATCAGGACACCTTGCCTGCCGAAGGCGGCGTTTTTGTGCCGTTCTTTGATGTTCCTGTTCCGGTTTCCACGGCCGCAGCGGGACTGGCGTTGAAGCTGAAAGTCCCGATCCTGATGGCGTTCTGCGCCAGCAACGAAAAAGGGGTTTATCATTGTCATACCCGTGAACTGCTGTTGCCGGAAGACATGGAGGGCATGACGCCGGAAGACGTGACGATCCGCATTACCCGGTATCTGGAAAATCAGCTCCGGGAGGATCCGGGTCACTGGCTTTGGACCTATAAACGCTGGAAGCGCCGCCTCCCTGGATGTGATCCCTCGCGTTATCCCTATTACGCCGACTGCTGAAGCCGGCATCGACTAAGCGGTTACACTTAGTCGCCTCACCTTAGTCGGATTGTCTGCTTGGTTTATCTCATCTCCCTCTTCTCTCTCCGTATCTCCAGCGAAGCGGGTGGTGATCTTTGTTATGGAGAGACTGCGCTTGGGGTTCCTGCTTTTGGAACCGTTCTCCAGCGGCGATGAACCCAGATCCATTGGTCAGGATACTCCCGGATCACATCCTCGATGATCTTGGTGTAGAGCTGGGTGTAGTGGCTGATGGTTTCAGGCTTCCGGTCAGGGGGCGGCGGAATAGGGGGCATCACCTTGACCCGATGTCGTCCGTTTTCAAGCCGGATCATGAAGACTGGCACAACGGCGGCTCCAGACTGGGCCGACATATAGGCGAGGCCCGGACTCGTGCAGGCAGGCTTCCCGAAGAAAT
>CAZOZF010000076.1:6489-8640 GCA_964584205.1 uncultured Verrucomicrobiota bacterium | reverse complement strand
GGCATGCGCATTTCCTCGGCGGCATTCATGCCGAGGTTCCGGTAGACCTGATTTAAAAGGCGTTTGCGTTCGACGTCGGTCTTTTCGGGCAGGCTACGCTGAAGGGCTTCTGCCGCATCCCGGCGATGGTGCCGGATGACGATTCCATAAAACCAGCCGACGGCGCTACCCAGCGCCAGCGCCCGGTGCAGGGAGATCACTCCGAAAATTTTGCTCAAACACTTGAGTGCGACTGAAAGCATGATGCCGGTAACTTATTGATTAAAGAGGGTTTGGTCAAGCAAGGGGGCGGGTGGTGAGTAGAAATCCCTGCGATTAGTGAGTTGAGGTGATAATCAGCTGACATATGATCCCCATGTCACAATAATACTGTGGTCTGAATCGTTATAATGTATAGCTGTGTCGTCATAGGAAAGGGATTCCGGATGGTGCGAGGGGTAAATCGTTGGGTGATGGGGGTTGGGCTTGTTGTGGGCGCGAGCTTGAACAGTCCCGCCAATCCGATTGATGAACCCGTGATGGCTGTTCTGCAGGTGAAGGGGATTCCGCCGTCCGAAAGCTGCTCGGACGCTGTTTTTATCCGGCGTGTCTTCCTGGATGTCATGGGAACCCTCCCCACCTCCGCCGAGGTGCGGGCGTTCCTCTCCGATCCGGCTCCCGGCAAGCGCGCGACGCTCATTGACGCTCTGCTTCAGCGACCCGAGTTTGCCGAATACTGGGGGCTCAAATGGGGGGACCTGTTGCGGATCAAGGCCGAGTTCCCCAGCAACCTGTGGCCCAATGCCGTCCAGGCCTATGACCGCTGGATCCGGGAGAGCCTCCGGCAGAACAAGCCTTACGATCAGTTCGTGAGGGAATTGCTCACCGCCTCCGGCAGTAATTTCCGCGCCCCGCCTTCGAATTTCTACCGCCCTTTCCAGGATCGGTCCCCCCGTCAGATTGCGGAAACCGTCGCGCTGGTCTTCATGGGAATCCGGCTCGGGAATGCCGATTTATCGGAGGATCAGATTTTGGAATTTTCAGCCTTTTTTGCCAAGATCGGCTACAAGGGGACGGAGGAATGGAAGGAGGAGATCGTTTTCTTCAATCCGGCGGGGCGGCTTACCAATTCCGTCACCGGTAAAGTCGTTGTTCCACGGACTCCTAATGGCCTGGTCTATTACCTTCCCCCCGACCAGGATCCCCGGGTGCCTTTCGCCAAGTGGTTGACGGCACGGGATAATCCGTGGTTTGCGAAGGGCATCGTCAACCGGATCTGGTTCTGGTTGCTGGGGCGCGGGGTGATTCATGAACCGGATGACATGAGGCCGTCCAATCCGGCGTCGAGCCCGGAGCTACTCACGCTTTTGGAAAGGGAACTGATCAGCCATAAGTTTGATCTCAAGTCTGTCTATCGTCTCATCCTGAACTCCAGTACCTATCAGCGCTCCTCTGTCCCGAACGCCGGGAATGCCGCGGATGAAACCGGCTTTTCCCATTACCGGCTTCGTCGTCTTGATGCCGAGCCGTTGCTGGATGCCATCAACCAGATCACGGGAACCGGGGAAAAATACACGAGCAGTATCCCGGAACCGTTCACCTTTCTCCCGGATGATCAGCGTGCGATCAGTCTTGCGGACGGCAGCATCGAGTTGCCTTTTCTGGAGTTGTTCGGGCGCCCTGCCCGGAACACGTCGTTCGAGTCGGAGCGCACGTCCGTTCCCTCGATGTTCCAGGCCCAGTGCATGCTGAATTCAAGCCAGATCCAGAAGAAGATTGAACGCAGTTCAGTCCTGATGAAACTGGCAAAGGGATTCAAGGCTCCCGGGGGCGGGGCGGGTAAGGGAATGAATGCGGGAGCCAAGGGAAAGGGCAATGGAAAAGGGAAGTCCGCCCAGCAGAGTGGCGTGGTGGGAGGATTGAAAAAGCCTTTTGAAGTGCTGAGCCCCGTTATCGATCCCGAGCTGGTGGATGAGTTGTACCTGCGGATCCTCTCGCGGTTCCCGACGGAGCAGGAACGGCAGAAGGCGGGGAATTACCTGACGTCGGTCAAGCGGAAGCCCGCGGAGTCCGTGTGTGACCTGGCATGGGCCCTGATCAATTCAACGGAATTCATCATGAAGCATTGAGGACACTATCATGAGTACAGTTTCATTACAACGTGACGGCGCT
>CAZOZF010000076.1:0-6389 GCA_964584205.1 uncultured Verrucomicrobiota bacterium | reverse complement strand
GCTGTCGGCGCCGACGGTGCTTAAGCCGGGGAATCGCAAAAAAGCTAAGGCGGTGATCCAGATCTGGCTGTGGGGCGGGCCGTCGCATCTGGATACCTTTGATCCCAAGCCGGGCGCCGGGCGTGATTACTGCGGACCCTATACCAAGGCGCTCGCCACCAATGTGCCGGGCATTGAAATCTGCCAGATGCTTCCGCTCCTGGCGAAGATGGCGGACAAATATACGCTCCTCCGCGGGATGACGCATGGAAACAACGGGCATGAGACCGCCGCCTATCTGGTTCAGGCCGGACGGAAACCCGACAACGGTCTGGTGTGTCCCGGTATCGGGGCGATGGTCTCCTATTTCAAGGGTTACAACGGCGGGTATAAGGGAATGCTTCCTCCCTATATTACCGTGACATCCCCCCAGGGCCGTTTTTCGGAATCCGGTTTTCTCGGCTCCAGGTACAAGCCCTTTTCGACCGGCGGCGATCCCGGGCGCGATCCGTTCGCGGTTGAAGGCATTGTATCCGAGACGGTGACGGAGCAACGGCAGCGCGACCGGCGGGCCCTGCTGGGCGAGCTGGATGGATTCGGGGGCGATCACCGCGATGAATCCGTCGTAAAGGCCCTACAGGCAAGCCGGGATGAGGCTTATGAGATGATCCTCGGGACGACCGGCAAGGCGTTTGCCCTCGCGGAGGAAAAGCCGGAAATGCGGGATCGTTATGGCCGGAACAAATTCGGGCAGTCCTGCCTGCTCGCCCGCAGGCTGGTGGAGCGGGGTGTCCCGTTCATCACACTCAATCACCAGGGCTGGGACACGCACAAAAAACACTTCCAGGAAATGTCCAACAAGCTCCCGGTCCTCGATCAGGGGCTGTCCGCCCTGCTTCAGGATTTGTCGGATCACGGTCTTCTGGACAGTACGCTGGTGTGGGTTGGAGGCGAATTCGGGCGCACTCCGAAAATTCAGCAGGAGGCGCCTTGGGATGGGGGGCGGGGCCATTACGGGAAGGCGTTCTCAACGCTGGTGGCCGGAGGCGGTTTCCGGGGCGGCATGGTTGTGGGTAAGACCGATGAGCGGGGCGAGACTGTTGTCGAGCGACCCATCTATCCCTGGGATCTCCTGGGCAGCATGTTCGAATTGCTGGATATTGACCCGGCGTCGGAATTAACGACGCCCCAGGGTGCCAAGGTGTGCGTCTCGCCCCTGGCCCGCAATGAAATTCCCGCCAAGGAGACTGGCGGATTACTCCGGGAGATCATGTGAAAACCCGGGTGTTCTTGGCTCTACTTGCGTGTGTTTTGCCCGCCGTCGCACAGAAACCCTTCAAAGTGGAGAAGCCCGCCCACATCGGATTCCTTTATCCGGCGGGGGGCAGGCAGGGAACCACCGTGACGGTCAAAATTGGAGGCGAGAATGTCTACGGCGCCACAACCGCGCTGATCTCCGGGACCGGCGTGACGGCTCAGGTGATCGACTCCAAGGATCCGGAGGCCGGGGTTGAGTTCAAAAAGCGGAAAAACAAGAAAAAGAACCAGGCGGTGATTGATGAAGTGGTGACCCTCCGGATTAGCGTGGCGCCGGATGTCGAGCCTGGAAGCCGGGACCTCTGCCTGGTGACGACGAATTCCCTGTCGAACAAACTCACCTTCCAGATCGGCCAGTTGAATGAGGTGCAGGAGGTCGAAACGAACAACACCCTCAAGGCCGCCATGACCCTCCCGGCCCTGCCTGTTGCGGTCAATGGAGTGATCCTGCCGGGGGATGTGGATGCCTTCAGGTTTTCAGCCGTGAAGGGGCAGCAACTGGTTGCTGAAGTGGCGGCCCGGGCACTGTTACCCTACATTGCCGATGGCGTGCCCGGTTGGTTTCAGGCCATCATTGTCCTTTACGATTCCCGGGGAACGCAGGTTGCTCAGGCGAGTGAGTTTCAATTCAGGCAGGATCCGGTGTTGTTTTATAAGATTCCTGAAGACGGGTTATACACCCTGACGATCCGGGATTCCCTCTATCGCGGACGGGAGGATTTTGTCTATCGGGTCAAACTCGGCGAGCTTCCCTTTATTACCGGCGTTTTCCCTCTGGGCGCCCTGCGGGGCGACAAGCCTGTCCGCGTGACCTTGACCGGGGTCAATCTGCCCGACTGCCCCGTACTGGTGGAGGCAGGGCCCGGGGCGCCAGCGTTTCAACACATCGTGGTCACCAACCGGGAACTGGTTTCCAATCCGATTCCGTTTTCACTTGGCGAACTTCCGGAATACACGGAGACCCGCCCGGCGACACTCGAGACCAAAGCGAAGAAAGTGGTTTTGCCAGTGGTGCTCAACGGCTGTATTCGCACGGCCGGCGAAAAACATTTCATCCGCTTTGCCGGAACGAAAGGGCAGTCCATTTGCCTGGATGTGCATGCCCGCAGGCTGGGTTCCCCTCTGGATTCCACGATTGCCTTGCTGGACAGCCGGAGCCGGGTGTTGACGGAAAATGATGACATCAAGGACACGGGCGAGGGGTTTATTACCCATCAAGCCGACTCCTGGCTGATAGCGGTGCTCCCGGAAACGGGAAACTATGTTGTCATGATCACCGATAAGCAGGGGCGGGGTGGGGCGGAATATGCCTATCGCCTGAGGATGAGTGAGCCGCTTCCCGATTTCGACCTGCGCATGACTCCTGCGGCGGTCTGTCTTCCTGCAGGCGGCACGGTGCCCCTGACGGTTCATGTGATCCGGCGTGACAATTTCAAGGGCCCCATCTCCCTCTCTTTGAATGACTCCTCGTCGGGATTATCTCTGGATGGTGCTGTCATCCCCGAGAGCGTGGATAAAATAACCGTGACGGTATCCGCATCCCTCAAAGCCGCAGGAAAGCAAGCGCTCCGGTTGGTTGGGAGAGCGACGGAGGGAGGCAAGACCCTCATTCATCAGGCTGTTCCTGCGGAAAACCTTATGCAGGCCTTCTTGTACCAGCATCTGCTTCCCTTTCGGGAAGAAACAGTGTGGGTGACTCGTCCCGTTGTTCCTTATTCGGTCACACCCAAACTGGCGGCGGGCGGGCTCGTGCTGTCGCCCGGTCAGGAGACTGCGATTCCCGTCACCCTGATGCGGCGGCCGGGTTATGAGAGACCGGTTCGGATAGAATTGGTGGATCCGCCTAAGGGGATTTCCATCCGGAAGGCTCATCTTCCCGTAGGACAGAATAAAGCCATGGTGATCGTGTTTGCCGACAGCAAAGTTCCGATTGGATTATCGGGTAATCTTATTCTGTCAGCGACCATGTTCGTTGAACGTGAAGCCACCCCTGAAGAGATTGCCTGGCGTCAGAAACAGGCGGCCAAAAATGCGGAGCCGGGCAAGTCCGGTGCCGTGACCAATGTCGTCACGTCCCTCAAGGTGACGCGCCCGGTACCGGTTACGCTTCCCGCAGTGTCCTTCCGGGTGGTGGCCGCGCCCCCGGCAAAGCCACGGGGCTGGGAGATCACCCCGCCAGGACGGCGTTGACGATGGCGTCGCCCATTCCGGCGGTGCCGACCACCGTCTGGCCGGGATCCCGGGCAATGTCACGGGTGCGCAGGCCGGTTGCCAGAACGAGATCCACCGCGTGTTCAATCGCCATAGCGGCATCGTCGCGTTCCAGGGAATGACGGAGCATCATGGCGGCAGAAAGAATCTGGGCAATCGGGTTGGCGATGCCCTTTCCGGCGATATCCGGTGCGGAGCCCCCGGCCGGCTCGTACAGGCCGAATCCTTTTTCGTTCAGGCTGGCGGAGGGGAGCATGCCGAGCGATCCCGCCAGCATGGCGCATTCGTCGCTGATGATATCCCCGAACATATTGCCGCACAGGAGCACGTCGAACTGCTGGGGGCAGCGCAGCAGCTGCATGGCGGTGTTATCCACATACATGTGCTGCAGGGTGATATCGGGATACTCGCGGCCGATTCCGGTGACCACTTCACGCCAGAGCACCATGGTGGTGAGCACGTTGGCCTTGTCCACCGAGGTCACTTTTTTATTCCGTTTCCGTGCCATGGCAAAAGCCACATGGGCCACGCGTTCGATTTCGTAACGGGTGTAGGCCATGGTGTCGAATGCCCGTTCGGAGGGGCCGGTGCCTTCACGGCCCTTGGGTTGCCCGAAATAGACATCGCCGGTCAGTTCCCGGACGCACAGGATATCGAATCCATCCGGACAGAGTTCGTCTTTGATGGGAGAGCAGGACAGCATGGCGGGCGGGAGTTTGGCGGGGCGGAGGTTACAGAACAGGCTGAAATGACGGCGCAGGGGAAGCAGGGCACCCCGCTCGGGTTGCTGCTCCGGGGGGAGGGTTTCCCACTTGGGGCCGCCCACGGAACCGAAAAGAATGGCCCGGCTGGAGGCGCAGATTTTCAGGGTGCTTTGCGGGAGGGCGCAACCCTGCCGGTCGATGGCGGCGCCTCCGACATCGGCGGGGATGAATTCAAACCCGAGTTCAAAGCGCGTGTCGACGGCATTCAGGACCCGGATGGCCTGCTCCATGATTTCGGGACCAATTCCATCTCCACTCAGGACAGCGATACGTGTTGTGTTCTTCATAGGGCGCGGAATGGTGCCGATGACGGGGGGTGATGTCAAGAATTTCGTACTGCGGAATTCCGTGCATCCAGACGACGGCGTGTTTCTTCGGATCGGGCGCGGGTGAGAGGGTAGAAGGCGATCAGGATCAGGGCCAGAAAGCAGAAGAAACATTGGGATCCAATCAAGAGCCATTTCATATTCAGGAGCTGTGCCGTCGTGGGCGGGGTGGTCATAAGGGTGTACCCGGCCAGGAACGGCATGAAGCCGCTGAACATCAGGAGCACAATCTGGGTGACCCGGTGCAACAGTCCGGCCACCGCCGAATAGGCTCCCTCACGACGCAAACCGGTGACGAGTTCATCTTCGTCGCAGACATCGGCCGTCATGGACGCGAACATGAGGTTTCCGCTCTGCAATCCAAGATTCATGATGATGCCGGGAATGATGGAGAGCCAGGGCCAGCGTGGATTCATGAAGGGGATCAAGGCCAGAGTTCCGGTCATGATTAAGCCCAGTCCGACAACAACCGTGGATCGCTTGCCGATATGCGTGGAGATCCAGGTGCCCATCGCCACGCCCACGAAGGTCATCAGGTTTGCCACCACCCCGCCGACGAGGGTCAGTTTCCCGTAGAATTCGATGCTGCCGCCGCACACGTAGTGCATCGTCAGGTACAGGCCCAGCGCAGCCCCTCCACAACTGATAGCCATGAACATGGACAGGTTGGCGCCCTGCAGGATCAGGAAGGTGCGGTTGGTGATGGTGGTTTTGAGCGCCTCTTTCAGGGGGATCTTCTTCTGGCGCAATACCTCGGTGCTCTCGCGGCAGTGTCGTAACAAGAGCAGGGTGCAGCCGATCATGACCACGCCTGCAATCACACTCAGCCATTGGGCGCCCACTAGAATATTGGGAAAGATTTCCTTGCGGCTGCAGATCCAGAAGAAGGACGGATTGAGAAAGAAGGCCACGCCCAGGATATAGCCTTTCCAGGCCTGAATGCGGGTCCGTTCATCATAATCGGTGCTTAATTCGTAGCCCATTGCCTGGTAAGGCGCGAGCAGGGCGGAGTGAACCAGGGTGTAGACAGAGGTCATGACGGCCAGGTATATGGCCATACCCCAGTTGCCAAATCCCTGGATCGGGGTCCACATAAAGGGCATCAGTATCGCCCCGAGGATAACGGAGATGAGGATGAAGGGTTTTCGACGGCCCCAGCGGGTTCGGGTGTTGTCTGAGATTCCGCCCATGACGGAATCTCCGATGACGCCAAAGATGCGGGGGAGTGACATGACGATTCCCAGCAACCGGGTGTCGAGTTGGAAGTGCAGGGTGTAGACCGGCCAGATCATGTGCCAGGGCACCGCCATGAACAGGAAATCGGCCACCCCTCCGATGCCGTAGCTGAGCTTGGTCATGGCCGGAACCTTGTCCCGGCCAGGGGTCACATGCTTTTTTTCCCAGTGCAGCTCGTCTTTCAGGCCGATGTGGGCGTCGCTCATTCAGTCACCTTTCGTTTCATTGCCTTAGTACACCGTCTCTTAAATAACCACTCAAATGAAGATTCACCACCCGCTTCGCTAGAGGCACAGAGGCACCGAGAATACCCTGCCGCGACGAAAATGTTGCGGGTATTTCGTCCACGGGAATACCGTGGTCAAAATTCCCGCAACCCCTCTTGGAGTAATTCAAAGAGAAAGAGGAGATGGAACAACAAACAATACCTCTCCTCCCCCTGGCTGTTTCCCTCTCCAAGAAACCGTAGCGTTTATTTTGGCCACGGTATTCCCGTGGACGAAATGTGCGCTGGGCATGACTGAGTGATAGGAGATGAGCATAGAAAGCAAGTTCT
>CAZOZF010000075.1:0-13301 GCA_964584205.1 uncultured Verrucomicrobiota bacterium | reverse complement strand
GGAAGGTGTTCCAGGGCCGGACGGTGAAGGGGGAAATCGTCATGGTCATTGCTCCAGCCGCCCGTTGACAGTCGAGGCGCTGGGTGCTAGTTTGACGCAAATTTGGGATGGGTTTTCTATGGACATGTCGGTCGATACAGTAGAAGTCGCGATTCGGGATCAGGAGGCCTTCGTCCGGGTTTATGGGCGAGCCACATTCAAGATCGGCCCTTCCCTCAAGCAATTCGGGGTAATGGCGGTCGAGCGGGGATGCCGGCGCTTCATCGTGGAGATGAATAATTGCGCAGGAATGGACAGTACCTTCATGGGGATTCTGGCCGGATTGGCCACGACCTTGAAAAAGATCGAGGGGTCTGTGGTGCTGCGCAACTTGAGTGAGAAGAATCTTTTTCTGGTAAACATGCTGGGGTTGAGTCATCTGGTCACGATTGACAATTCGACTCAGCCGGGGAGCTCCATGCCGGCCAACGGGCACGTTCTGGGGCATTCTGACGGCGACAAAAAGCAGATGACCGAGGCCATGATTGATGCCCATGAAATCCTGATTGAGGCGGCTCCGGACAATATTATCAAATTCAAGGATGTGTTGGCGTATTTGAAGGAGGATTTGAACCGGACCATCGCACAGGAATCGGGCAAGCCGGTTCCCCCGAGGTAATCTGCTCCGTGCCCTTTTTTCCTCTTTTTCCCCCGCCATTCCTTCCTGACTTCGGGCTATGTGATGGCGTAAACAATATTCAAGATCATGTAAGGATTGGCGTGTAATGGCAAAACGAGATTATTACGAAGTTCTGGAAATCACGAGGGCGGCCACGCCAGAGGAAATCAAGAAGGCCTACCGGCGCATGGCGATGCAGTATCATCCTGACCGTAACCAGGGTGACAAGGCGGCCGAGGCAAAGTTCAAGGAAGTCAGCGAAGCCTACGAAGTACTCAGCGATGCCGAAAAACGGCGTGTATACGACCAATACGGGCATGACGGGATGAAGTCGGCCTTCGGGCCCGGCGGGTTTGATTTCTCCCGTGACTTCACGCACGTTTCCGATTTGCAGGATCTGTTCGGAAGCCTTTTTGGCGATGGGGGCGGGATGTTTGAGGACATTTTCGGCGGGGGGCGGCGGACCTCGCGCACGGGGCCCCAGCAGGGAGCCGACCTCCGGTTTGACCTGGAAATTGAATTTGAGGAGGCTGTTTTCGGCGTTCAGCGGGAAATTACCCTGCCCGTTACGGAGCAGTGTTCAGTCTGTAGTGGCATGGGGAGCGAACCAGGCAGTACCGAGGAAACCTGCCGGCATTGCGGTGGTCGTGGCGCGGTGATTTCTGCCAGCGGATTTTTCCAGGTGCGCCAGACGTGTCCCGTATGCGGCGGCAGTGGAAAGATGATCACCAAGCCTTGCCGGGAGTGCAAGGGAGCCGGACGCCAGAAGACCCGTAAGCGCCTGACCCTGCGCATTCCCGCGGGTGTGGAGAGCGGTTCACGCCTGCGCCTGGCCGGGCGTGGCGAGGGCGGGGTTCGCGGCGGGCCGGCCGGCGACCTGTATGTGATCCTGCATGTCCGGCCGCATGATCTTTTTCAGCGCGAAGGCGATGAGTTGATTTGTGAAATTCCCATTCCCATGCACATCGCGGCGCTGGGCGGCGAGGTGAGCGTTCCCACGCTGGACGGTTTTTCGATGCTCAAGGTGGAGCCGGGCACCGAAACGGGCCGGGTCTTCCGGATGCGCGGGAAGGGGGCCCCCCATGTGGATGGACGCGGGAATGGCGATATGCATGTTCGGGTGCTGATTGAGGTGCCCGTCCGGTTGAACTCGCGGCAGAAGAAAGCTCTCAAGGAATTCAGTGAGGCCTGCGAGCCGGATCATTATCCGCTCGGACAGAAAATCCGCGACCGCTCGGATGCGTTTTTCAAAGCCAAACAAGACCTGATCAAGGCAAGAGCAGAAGGATGACCCCGCGTTGTTTTGTGGATCCCGTTGGGTGGCAGAACCCGGTGATGTGGCTCAACGGTGATGATTCCCATCATTTGACCGATGTGCTTCGGATCGGGGTCGGCGATCCTGTGGTGGTCTCCAACGGGCAGGGTGGCTCCGCAGAGGCGGTGATTATCGAGAGCACCAGCCGGGGCGTCTCGGTCCGGATCCTGGATCGCCAGTATCAGTCGGGTGACGGGGTTCTCCTCACCCTGATTCAGGCCGTTCCAAAGGCCCA
Source organism: uncultured Verrucomicrobiota bacterium (assembly GCA_964584205.1). Classification (GTDB taxonomy): domain Bacteria; phylum Verrucomicrobiota; class Kiritimatiellia; order CAIKKV01; family CAITUY01; genus JAABPW01. Next base: position 11,093 of record CAZOZF010000075.1, on the reverse strand, counting down.
GAAGATGGACTGGATCATCCAGAAGGCGACGGAAATCGGGGTGTGGTCCATTCTGCCGGTGATGACGGACCGGGGGGTTGTGAAACTTGAGGAGGAACGGGCCGACAAGCGCACGAGCCGTTGGCAGCGGATTGCGGTGGAGGCCGCCCGGCAGTGCCGGACAGCCTGGATTCCGAAGGTGGAGCCGGTGGCGCCGCTGGGCGAGGTTCTTGGCCGGTCCCTGCCGTTGGATGTTCTGTTGATCGGCTCGCTGGAGCCGGATGCCTGTTCCCTGAAAGCCTGCCTCGCCGGGGTGCGGGCGCGTGGGGTGAAATCGATCGGGTTGATGATCGGCCCCGAGGGTGATTTTTCGCCCCGTGAGTTTGAGCTGGCCCGCAAGGTGGGCGCGATTCCAGTGAGCTACGGGTCACGGGTGTTGCGGGTTGAAACCGCATCCCTTTACGGATTGTGCGTGTTGCAGTATGAATTAAACACCCTCGCGTGAGGGAGCCGGATTTGACAGGATGAACGCTCATGTTTAACAGCGAAGAAACAAATGCATTTCAACGGCAGTTGGTGGCGACCTTGGCGTATCAAACGCCCCGTGGTCCTGCCTGGCGGCTGGGCCCCCTGGAATGGGTTCGTTCACTGTGTTTCCATGTCCGGCTTGTGTGGGTATATGTGGGGGCGTGGAAAATCATCCGCAAGGGGAACTTCAACCTGGCGGCCTATGCGAACCGTTCCTGGAAAGCCCTGTCTGTGGCCGAAGCCTGCGGGGGACGTTTTGATGTCACCGGTCTGGCTCATCTGGCCGCGACTCCAGGGCCGGTGGTGTTCATTGCAAACCACATGAGTTCCCTGGAAACCGTGGCGCTTTCGGTTCTGATCATGCCCTTCAAGAATGTGGCTTTTGTGGTTAAGGAAAGTCTGCGAACCCATTTTATTTTCGGTCCGATTATGCGCGCCGTGAAACATATTGCGGTGGGCCGTAGCAATCCCCGCGAGGATTTAAAAACTGTCCTGACCCGCGGAGAGGAACTGCTCCGGCAGGGGGTTTCGATTGTGATTTTTCCCCAGGCCACCCGGGCGGCGGAATTCGATATTGAAGGATTCAATACGCTGGGTGTTAAGCTGGCGGCCCGGGCGGGTGTCCCGGTGATCCCGCTGGCGCTGAAAACGGATTTCATGGCGAATGGGGTCTGGATCAAGGATATGGGCTTTGTGCACCCGGAGAGAACTATTCATTTCACATTCGGTGCCCCGCTCACGATCGTGGCTAACGGCCGGGAGGAGCATGCCGCCATTGTCAAATTTATTGCCGCCCATGTCCTGGAGTGGGGGGGAACGGTCAAGGGAGAGGTGCCGTCATGATTCCGGATCTCCAGATGAGTGTGTTGTGCGACGATGTCCGGCAGGAGCGATCCGGAAAATTTATTCTCATCGGACTTTTTGATGTGATTGGAATGCCCCAGTTTCCCGCCCTGTTTCCCCGGGTTTGCATTGTCAACCGCTGGTGCAGCGGGCAGGGCGTTTTCAAGGAAAAGACCCGGATTGTGGGGCCGGACAATGGGATCGTGATTGCGGAAGGGCAGGGGATTCCCGTCCAACTTCAGAACGCCGAAGCCACCGTCACGAATGTGGAGTTTTTTATGAATCTGAAGTTTGACAAGGAAGGGGTGTATTGGATTGAGGTGCTTCTGGACGACGACCTCAAGTTGCGATACCCGCTGCGCGTCAACCGGGTTCAGTCTTCCCCCATGCCGCAGGGTGGTGCCATGCCGGCGTGACCGGTTGCAAGCGGCTGAATCGTGAAGGTAGTTTTTATGTCTGACCTGAAGAGCATGGAGAGGCAAGTGATCCGTCGAAGCAATGCCTGGCTGGAGCTTGATTATGACGTGCTATGCCGCAATGTCACCGCCATGAAGGCGGTGCTCTCTCCGTCCACGGAAATCATCCTGGTGGTGAAGGCCAATGCCTACGGGCATGGTTTGACCGCCGTGGCAACGAAAGCCTTCGGGTGCGGCGTGAGATGGTTTCTGGTGGCGCGGATAGATGAGGCGGTCGCGCTCCGGGCTGAACTTCCTGATGCCACGATCCTGCTTCTGGGTGCCGTTTGGGCCCGTGACATTCCCGTGATTCTTGCCCGGCGGATTATTCCTGTCATTGTGTGTGAAGATCAAGCGAAGGAGTTGGCCGCCGGTGCCCGGGCAGCGGGGGTGACGGTTCCCTGCCATTTCAAAATTGATACCGGCATGGGCCGTTTTGGTCTTCCGTGGGAGCAGGCGTCTGAAATTCTTGCCCGGCTACAGCGCGAGGGGGGATTCGATATCCAGGGTATCAGCATGCACTTTTCTTCCGCCGGTAAGGCCGGGGATGACTTTCCCGGAATCCAGGCGGAGCGGTTCAAGGAGGTGGTTGTCGGATGCCGGAAACGCGGGCTTGAGGGACTTTTCACGCATGTCGCCAACAGCGCAGCCTTTGTGGGACATCCGGAATGGGATAGAGAGGGAGTCAGGGTGGGAATCCTGGCCTACGGGTACGGGGGAAGCCGGATCGACTCGCGGGTGCATACCCTGCCGTTCCTGCAATGGAAGACTCGCGTTTTACAGGTGAGAAAGGTGCCAGCCGGTTTCCCTGTCGGCTACCTGAGCACCTATGTGACGCCTGACCCGACCTGGCTGGCCACGATTGATGTGGGGTATTCGGATGGGTTGTCACGGCTGATGAGTAATAAAGGGTATGTCCTGATCGGGGGGCGTCGTGCCAAGGTTGTCGGCCGGGTGACCATGAATTTTACTACCGTGGATATCGGTCCTGAAGGGGGAATGCGGGTGGGGGATGAGGTGGTTCTGATCGGAACCCAGGGAGATGAGTCACTTTGGGCGGACGAACTTTCCCGCTGGTGCCAGACGATTCCCTACGAGATTCTCACGAGTATCCGGAGTGAGCCGCGAGTGGATCCGCTTTAGAGCGGATCAGAGTTGGAGGCGTGTCGAGAGAAAGGCCTTGAACTCATCATGGAATTGGCCGTTTGTGGCCATGACCATCAGGCGATGGGGCGCGGGTTCGGCGAGGGTTTCCGTGATCCCGCCGGCCATCTCGACAATCAGTCCGGCGGCGGCAACATCCCAGGTGTAGATGCCGGCCTCGAAGTATCCGTCACACTCCCCGGCAGCCACCCGGCACAGATCCAGGGCGGCGGCACCCATGACGCGCGCCTTCTGGACATGATCGGCGATATCCCTGAAGAGTGCCAGTCGGGGCATTTGAGTGGTGTGTTTCTGGTCGAGGCCGGTGAGAACCATGGCTTCCTTCATCGTCTTGACCCCGGACACGGAGAGGGGCGCCCCGTTACAACGGGCGGGTCCGCCGCGGAATGCGGTGAAGAGTTCCTGGGTCGAGGGGGCGAATACGGCACCCGCGACAGTTTTTACCGCTTGGGTGACGGCTATCGAGCAACACCACCAGGGCATGCCGTGGGTGAAGTTCACCGTCCCGTCAATGGGGTCAATGATCCAGGTATAGGGAGAGTTGTGAGGGTTGTCCGCCGGTTGTCCCTTATCGGCACTCTCCTCGGCCAGGATGGCATGAAGGGGAAAGTCGGACCGGACGATATCCCAGGCAATTTCCTGGCATTCCAGGTCGAGCTTGAGTTTGACGTCGTGGGCGGACACCAGAACGGTTTCTGATTTCCGGTGACGGTTGGCGAGGGCATGATTTCCGGCAGTCGTGGCCGCCTTGATCGCGGTTTCCAGAAGGAGGGCGGGGGAGATTTCAGGGGAGTGGTTCATTATTTTACCGGGATTACAATCTTCCGTGTTCCGGCCTGCATTTCCTTGCTCTTCTCATATTCCGAGAACTTCATGGAAACGGTCCGGGAGATGCCGCTTTCCTGCATGGTAACGCCGTAGATAACATCGGCGGCGGCGATGGTCCGCCGGTTATGGGTGATGACGATGAACTGGGACTGTTTCAGGAAGTCGCTGAGGACATTCACGAACCGCCCGATGTTGGATTCGTCGAGAGCGGCGTCCAGTTCGTCAAGAAGACAGAAGGGGCTCGGCTTGATCATGTAGATGGAAAACAGCAGGGCCACGGCCGTCATGGTGCGCTCGCCACCGGAGAGGAGGGAAACGCTCTGCAATCGTTTTCCAGGGGGCCTGGCGATGATATCAATTCCGCTTTCCAGAACATCGTCCTCGGCCACCATGACCAGTTTGGCTGAGCCGCCGTTAAACAGCCGCTCGTACATGATCTGGAAGTTTTCGTTGATTTTCGCGAAGGTGACGCTGAACAGTTCTGAGGTGGTGAGATTGATTTTCTTGATCATCTCCATGAGTTGATCCTTGGCGCTGACCAGATCCTGCTGCTGGCTGGTCAGGAAGGCGTAACGCTCCTCGAGTTCCTGGTATTCCTCGATGGCGATCAGATTGACGGGGCCCATGGCCTCGATCTTGGTGCGCACCTCGGCGATGACCTTCTCGTAATCGGGCGCGGTTTCCGCAGGGGCACCTTCCGCCTGTTCAGGGGCCGGGATTTTCAGGGCCTCTTCCGGTGTGATTCCCCATTCCGAGACCAGGCGGTCAACCATGTTCTGGCGACGCATCCTGTGCTCGGCGTTGTTGACCTCCAGCTTGGAGCGCTGATCCCGGACTTCATCCATCAACTCGCGTTTGGCGGCGAGATCGGATTCCAAGATCGTCAATTCCTTGACCTTGTCGGTTCGCTGACGTTTCAGGAGTTCAAGTTTCTCGGCGAGCGTGGCGGCATTGGTCTGAAGGGTGGAGAGCTGGCCTTCCGCCTCGGCGGTGGCGTGGGTGAGTTGCTCGATGGTTTTTCCGTATTGAACCAGGCCCTCGGAGCGCGATTTCACGACGGCATCCAGTTCCGCCAGGCGGTGCTTGATGGGATCCATCTGGGATTCCATATGTTCGGCCTTTTGTCTGGCCTCGGAGAAGCGGAGCCGGGCCTCGGTAGCGGCGGCTTGAAGCGATGAGCGAAGTCCTTCCATCTCCTGCAGGGAGTGGGTGAGGGATTCCAGCCGGTTAAGTGCCTCGGCCTGCCGGGCGCGTCCGTCTCCGATTTGCTGGCTGAGTCCCTGACGCTCATCATCGTTGCCAACCTGCTCGCGCAGCTTGTCGAGCTCGAAGGTCATGACCTGGAGTTTTTGTTTGGCCTGGCGGGCGTCGTTGGACACCACTTGGTATTCTCCCTCCTTCAGGGCGGAGGAGCGGCGCTGTTCGGCGAGGAGGGTGGTGGCCTCCGTGATGGCGCGGTTCAGGTCATTCAGTTCAGAGGCCAGGGTGGCAACGGCGCTGTTCCGGCGCGCCAGGCCCTGGTCAATTCCGTCAAGCCCCTCGTGAAGATCCGAGAGTTGATGGCGGCGGGTCAGCGGGTTGCTGGCGCGGGTATCGGTGCTCCAGTATTCAAAGGCGCCGTTGGCCCGGGCCACGATGCCGTCCAGCGTGACGATGGCGGCCCCGTCCGGAATGCTGGCGGGGATCTGGTCGGCGGACCCGACGACAAACACGTTGGTGAGGAACCGCTCGACGGCCGGTTTGGCAAAAGTGGTGCAGGTGATCAGGTCAAAGAGACGGCGCGCCCCGGCGGGCGGCACCACGGCGACGAGGGCGGGGGCGTCGATGGAGGCGGCCAGCAACCGGGCGGCACCTGCCTTGCGTGATTGGAGCTCTTTCAGGATGGCGAGGGCATCAGGCACATCAGCGATGACGATGGCATCGAGCCAGGCGCGAAGCACGGATTCCAGCGCGGTTCGGTATTCGGGATCCGTCTGGATATGACTGGCCAGCGCACCCAGGACGGTCCGGGTATTGAGGCCGAGCGGGTTGCCGCCATCCATGACCAGACGGGCGCCTTCCGGGAAATCCTTGGCGGATTGTTCATCAGCCTCGAGGATCTCGATCTGGGCTTTTCGCACTGCCAGTTGGGCCTGAAGTTCCCCGCACTCCTTGCGGAGTCCCTCGATCTCGAGCGTTTTTTCATGACGGCGTGACTGGAGTTCCTCGAGGCGGGCCTCGCGGCGCTCTAATTCCTGCTGGAGTGAGCCCAGGTGATCGGCGATCTGGCCGAGCTGGGTTTCCGTTTCCGTTGCGCCCCGGGCGATCTGGGCATGCTCGGCGGCCATACGTTCGCGTTGAACGATGACGGCCTGCTGGCGGGCCTCGAGCTGGCTGAGCTGGTTCTGGAGCTGGGCGAGGGTGTGGTCGAGTGCCATCGCACCGGAACGCAGGGTCTGGATTTCCTTGCGGGCATTTTCCGTCCGGGTTTCGTGGGCGGTCAGCTCCGAGTTCTTCAGGGTCCATTCCTTCTCGGACTCATCCCGTTCGGTCTCGGTTTTAACCAGGCCGTCCTTGAGTTCCGCGAGGGTTTTACGCTGCTGCTCGGCCTGGGTCGCGGCGAGGACGCTGTCGCGGCGGTCGCGCTCGGCGAGATTGCGGAGTTCTTCGATCCGGTCACGGTTGATGCGGATCAGGTCGTGGTTATGTTCCAGACGGGTCTGAGCGGTGGCGCGATCCTCGGTGGTTTCCCCGATGGAGTGCTCGATTTCGACGATGGCATTTCGCGATTCAGCGCCCTTCGCCTCGCCCGACTGGAGGCCGGTGTGCAATTCGGTGATTTTCAGGCCGAGCCCGGCGATGGTGTCCTCGAGGAGTTTCAGGTCGCCATCCATCTTTTCCAGTTTCCGGGCGGTCCAGTAAACGTCGAACTTACGCAACTCGTCCCTCAGTTCCTTATAGCGACGTGCCTTTCCGGCCTGCCGCTGGAGGGATCCGATCTGGCGTTTGACTTCGCGAACCACGTCGTCGAGGCGGAGCAGGTTGGCCTCGGTCTGATCCAGTTTTCGGAGCGCTTCCTTCTTGTCGGCCTTGAAGCGGGTGATGCCGCTGGCCTCCTCGAAGATTTCGCGGCGGTCTTCCGGGCGGGAGCTCAGGACCTGGTCAATCCGGCCCTGCTCCATGAGGGAATAGGAGGAGGTTCCGATTCCGGTGTCCATGAACAGCCGCTGGATATCCTTGAGGCGACAGGCGGTTTTGTTGAGGAAATACTGACCCTCGCCCGAGCGGAAGACGCGGCGGGTGACGGTGACTTCGTTGTAATCCGTGCCGAGCGTGGCTTCGCAGTCGGTGAAGGTGATGCTGACCTCCGCCATGCCCACGGGCTTGCGGCTGTCGGTTCCGTTGAAGATAACGTCCTCCATTTTGCTGCCGCGGAGGGCCTTGGCGCTGGTTTCGCCCAGTACCCAGCGGACGGCGTCGGAGACATTGCTCTTGCCGCATCCGTTGGGGCCGACGATGGCCGTCATGCCGGGTTCAAAAGATAATGTGGTGGGGTTTGCGAAACTCTTGAAGCCCACCATATGTAGCGATTTCAAATACACGGCATTACTCCTGGTCTGGGGTTTTTGTATCCCCGAAAAATGAGGCGGAAAGGTAGCATGAGGGAGTGAGGGCTTCAATCAGAAATCCGGGGGTGTGGCCGTGCGGCCTGTTTCCGGAATGATGCCGGGGACAGGCCGGATTTCTTTTTGAAGAACTGTGAGAAGTAATACACGGAGGCAAAGCCGAGGGTTTCGGCAACCTGTCCCACCGGTAGTGCGGAGTGGCTCAGCAGAGCCTTGGCTCGGTGGAGCCGGTGCTCAAGTTGGAAGTGACGGGGGGAGAAGCCGGTTCCGGCCTTGAATAGCCGCCTGAATGAGGTGTAGCTCATGCCCAGCGTCCGGGCCAGTTTCTTCAAGTCCACATTGGCTCCTGAATTTTCCAGAAGGGCGGCTTTGGCCTGTGAAAGGGCGGCGGCATCCAGGGGAGCCCCCAGTCGACGGGCATCCGTGAGCGTGGCGATGCGACAGAGAATTCGCAGGGCTTCTGCGCTCAGGAGAAGTTCCATCCGGAACGGCTCGCTTTGCGCCAGCTCAACCAGTCGCGTAAAGGCGAGAATTAATTCCTCGTCCAGTCCAACCGTCAATACCGGTTGCGCGGGGTCGAAGCCAGCCAATTTAAAAAAGTGATCCGCCTGAATCCCTTCAAAATCGATCCAATATTCGTGCCAGCCTGTCGCGGGATCCGGCTTGTACCGGTGCCACTGGCCGGGAAACAGAACAAACACCTGCCCTGCTTCGATCGGTTCCGTTTTTCCGCCAGCTGACTCGAAAATGCCCCGTCCCTGAGTAATATAGATGAAAGAGGGGGAGTTCAAAACGCGCCCGGATTGCCAGGTGAAATGGTGATGCGAGGGGTGTCGCGCAGGAGGATAATTCCCGCCGGGAACGGTGAGAGAATGGCCCGCATTGGTGACGGCCAGTCCCCAGTCCCGCATGGCCTCGTTGACGGGCATATAGCGAAAATAAGATCGACTGGTTTCGTGAGGCAGTTGGCTTTTCATGCACCCCACACTACAAATAACATATATTAGTGGCAATCAAACAATGGTCATAAAACATAAATAATTGGTCATTCCTCCCATTGGCAGCCCTGTCCGCAGAGCGTATCCTGACATCACTATTAGGAGATCCTATGAATTCAAAAAATATCGGCAAAATGTATGGTATGGCGAAGGCTCGCTATGCGGAACTGGGAATCAATACCGACCGGGCGATTCGTCAGGCCCTGACTATTCCGGTCTCGATGCACTGTTGGCAGGCGGATGATGTGGGAGGGTTCGAGGTTAAGGAGGGTGCCGTGAACGGTGGCGGAATTATGGCCACGGGGAATCAGGGCGGGCGGGCCCGAACTCCTGATGAGGCGCGGGCCGACTATGAGTTGGTGCTTAAACTGGTTCCCGGCGTGATGCGCCTGAATATCCATGCCTGCTATGCGGAGACGGCCGGCAAGAGTGTGGATCGTGATAAGCTCGAGCCCCGGCATTTCGCAAACTGGATGAAATGGGCCAAAAAGAATGGGCTTGGCCTTGATTTTAATCCCACTTTCTTCGCTCATCCCAAGGCGAATGATGGTTATACGCTCTCTCATCCGGATCCCAAAATTCGCGCCTTCTGGGTGCGTCATGCCAAGGCCTGCCGTAAAATTGCCGCCGCCATGGCCCGTTCCCAGGGAACGCCTTGCTCGGTCAATCACTGGATCCCGGACGGTTCCAAGGATTATCCGGCGGATCGGTGGAGTCCGCGTGCAAATCTCACCGAATCTCTGGATGAAATTTTCAATGATCCGCGTGTGAGCCCTGCGCAGTGCGTGGATTATGTGGAGAGCAAGCTGTTCGGCATCGGCAGCGAAGAGTATGTGGTGGGATCCGCCGAGTACTACAGCAGTTATGCCCTGAGCCGCGGGGTGGGGCTTTGTCTGGACATGGGGCACTACCACCCCACGGAAACCATCCATGATAAGGTCTCGAGCTTCCTTCAGTTTCATCCGCGCCTGTTGATTCATGTCAGCCGCCCGATGCGTTGGGATAGTGATCACGTGGTGTTGTTCGGGGATGACCTGCGTCACTTGTTTCTGGAAATTTCACGGGGCCGGGCCTGGGACAAGGTGGCCCTTGCCACGGATTTCTTTGATGCCAGCATCAATCGCATTGCGGCCTATGTCATCGGATTGCGCGCCACGCGCAAGGCGATCCTGTACTCCCTTCTGGATCCCTCCGCCCGTTTGGCGAAGGAGGAGCGGAAGGGCAACAACGCCTCCCGCCTGGGGCTGATGGAAGAGATGAAGACCATGCCCTTCGGTGCGGTCTGGGATCGGCTTTGCGTGAACCGGGATGTTCCGGTCGGGGCGGACTGGCTGGATGAGGTCGAACATTATGAGGTCGATGTTCTTTCAAAGCGACGGTAGACTGCTGAGCGGATGATATAAGAAACGGGAGTTTTATCTATGATGGCAAATCCTTTTTTGGGCGTGTTTTTTCACTGGCTGGGTGGATTGGCGTCGGGAAGTTTTTATGTTCCCTACCGCGGCGTGCGGAAGTGGGCGTGGGAAGTCTACTGGCTGGTCGGCGGGGTCTTCTCCTGGATCGTGTGCCCGTGGCTTCTGGCCTCCCTGATGACCAACGACCTGCTTGGAGTGCTCGCGAAACAATCGCTCAGTACCCTGTGGTGGACGTATTTCTTTGGCATGATGTGGGGGATCGGCGGCCTCACCTTTGGTCTGACGATGCGGTATCTCGGCATGTCGTTGGGGATGGGCGTGGCGTTAGGCTACTGTGCGGCGTTCGGGACGTTGTTACCGCCCTTTTTCAAGGCGTTTATTCCTGCCATTCCTGTTCCTGAAACCCTTACCCAGATTGCCTCGACGACGCCCGGGGTCATCACGCTGGCGGGTGTGGCCGTCTGTTTGATGGGGATCGCAATTGCCGCCCTGGCCGGATTGACCAAGGAAAAGGAAATGCCCGAGGGAGAAAAGAAAAAAGCCATTGCCGAGTTCAGTTTTTCGAAGGGGATCATGGTGGCGACATTCTCTGGTATCATGAGCGCCGGTTTTTCATTTGCACTCACTGCCGGGACGCCCATCGGAGAGGCCTCTGCCGCTGCGGGTACCTCCACCCTGTGGACGGGGCTTCCGAAACTGTGTGTGGTGTTGTCGGGTGGCTTTACCACGAACTTCATCTGGTGCCTGCTGTTGAACATCAAAAACAAGACAGGTTACCAGTATTTCAGCCGGACTGTTCAGGCGCCTGCTCCGGGTCGGGGCCAGGCACCCGTCGCCGCCGAGGCGGGTAGCGATAACCGGGTGCCGATGCTGGCGAACTATGGTTTCTCCGCGCTGGCGGGGATCACCTGGTATTTCCAGTTCTTCTTCTACACCATGGGCGAGACCCAGATGGGGCGTTTCGGGTTTGCCAGCTGGACCTTGCACATGGCCAGCATCATCATCTTCAGCACCATGTGGGGCTGGATATTCCATGAATGGAAGGGCTCAAGCAAAAAGGCCCACAGCTTGATTGCCGGCGGTATTGTGACGCTGATCTTGTCGACCATCATCATCGGCTTTGGCACCTGGCTCAAGGGTGCGGCAGGAGGCGGACATTGAAATTGCTTGATGAAATCGTAGCGTTGTCGCACGAATTTGGAACCCCGGATTATGTCAGGGGCGGGGGCGGCAATACCTCCTGTAAGACGGCGGACACGCTATGGGTCAAGCCGTCGG
>CAZOZF010000074.1:0-13334 GCA_964584205.1 uncultured Verrucomicrobiota bacterium | reverse complement strand
GGGGGGATCTGGCTTGCCATCCGTAGCTCAAGCCCGTAGGGCGCGGAGCGAAGGATGGCGGGGACGACGGGGCTCGAACCCGCGACCTCTGCCGTGACAGGGCAGCGCTCTAACCAATTGAGCTACGTCCCCCCAAAAACAGGTGCGCAGTCTGTCGAAACTCAATCGGGATTTCAATATAAAAAGGAAGAAATGTTTCAGTAGCGTCCCGGAGGACGCAGGTTAGAAGGTTTAAGGCTGAAGACTGTTAGGAAATTCGCATCATATTTCTTAATTCCATATAACGTTGTCTGCGATAGTTTCTGGTTTATCCATTCGTGTTTTCTCTTCAGCCTTCAGTCTAAACCGCTTCAGCCTAAAAGAAGGAAGGCGGCTACTCCGAGGGCCAGTGCAATCCGGTAGTAGCCGAAGAACGATAAGGGGTGTTTTTGGAGGTAGGCGACCAGCCATTTGATGGCCACGGCGGCGGAAATAAACGAAACCCCCACTCCGAGCAGGGTGGTGGCCCATCCATAGTGAGCGAGAATTTCGTGGCCATACTTCAGGGTGTCCAGGGTGGTGGCGGCGCTCAGGGTAATGAGTCCCAGAAGAAAACTGAATTCGACTGCGGCGACCAGTGACAGGCCGGCCCAGAGCCCGCCCAGAATGGTTGCCAGACTGCGGCTGACACCGGGCCACATGGCCAGAACTTGAACAGACCCGATAAGCAGGGCCATTTTCCAGGTGATGGCGGAGAGGCTGAGGCCTGTTGTGCTGTCCTGTCCGGCAGCCTTGCGACGGCGCTCGATCAGGAGGATCACCACCCCTCCGACAAACCAGGCCGCTACGACGGGCCATAATCCATAATGGCCGCCCCCGAACAGGTTCTGCTTGATCCATTTTTCAAGGGTCAGACCGATGATGGCGGCGGGCAGGAAGGCCAAAACCATATTGATTCCGAGTTTCAGCCCCTCGGGGTTTTTCCCCAATCCGCCCTCGACGACACCTCGAAGGCGTTTGAAATACAGGCCGACCACCGCGAGGATGGCACCCGCCTGGATGCAGATGGCATAGGCTTCTGAGGCTTCCTGGGTTCCTGCGGCCTGGCCGATGCCCATGAGCTTTTGCGCCAGGAGGAGATGGCCGGTGGAGCTGATGGGAAGATATTCGGTGATGCCCTCGACGATGCCTAGGACGGCCGATTGAATCAGGGTCATGTCAGACATAGGGAGTCCTTGATAGGGTCTAAAGGATTTTCAGCTTCGGAAGATCCTGGATGTCCACCGCGCCGACGAGCCGGTTATTGGCGTCAACCACAAGGAGATCGTCAATGTTATGCTTTTCGAAGATCCGGAGTACATCCGCGGCCAGGCAGTCTTCCTGCACGGTGATGGGATTCCGGGTCATCAGCGATTCCACCGGAAGGTTGATCAGGTTCGGGTGCTGGGGCAGATGGCGCCGAAGATCCCCATCGGTGAAGATTCCCAGGATGCGTCCCTTTGAGTCGAGGATTCCGGCGGATCCCGTCCGGGCGCGGGTCATGGCGAGAATGCAGTCCTTGATTTTGGCACCGGACCGGACGGTGGCGACCCGGTCGCCCTTGCGCATCATGTCGGATACCCGGAGAAGGAGGGTTCTGCCGATGGCACCTGCGGGATGGCGTTTGGCATAATCCTCGATTTTGAAGCCGCGTGCCTCCAGGAGCACCATGGCCAGGGCGTCGCCGACAGCCAGGGTGGCCGTGGTACTGGTGGTGGGCGCCATATTGAAGGGGCATGCCTCGCGTGAAATCGCGACGGAAATAACCTCATCGCTCAATTTCGCCATGGAACTGTTCAGTTCCCCCGTCAGGGAAATCACCTTGATTCCGAACCGGCGGACGAGGGGTAGCAGGTTGAGGATTTCCTCCGATTCTCCGCTGTAACTGAGTGCCAGCAGGATGTCGGCGGGTGCGAGAATCCCGAGATCCCCGTGCATGGCCTGAATGGGGTTCAGCATGACGCTGGTGGTTCCGGTACTGGCCAGGGTAGCCGAGATCTTTTCCCCGATGTGGAGATTCTTCCCGACTCCCGTGACGACCACCTTGCCGCCAGCCCCGGTGGCCTTGATGATCATATCCACGGCATTTCCGAATCCCGAGTTGAGGTGCGTTCGGACGTTCCGGAGCCCTTCAATCTCCAGATCGATGATCGTACGGCCCCGCTGCACATAGGTGTCGGCGTGGGCGGACTGGTTCTTTCGACGCTTTGAGGAAATGGGTTTACGCGCTGTCATAGGTTCCAAAACTATCACAGCCGCAGAAAACCGCCAATCAGGAATATCCTGCAGGGATTTACTTGTTGACGGGGGCAGGTCGGTGAATGTTACTTTACTAACCGGCGTAGGTGACATAACAAGCCAAGCGGAGGACGGTCATGATCAAGACGTTACGGGGTTTATGCGTGATAGGCGTTGTGCTTCTGACAGTATCGTGCGGCCCCAAAGCCGGGCAGGATCTTGCGGGTGTGGTGGGCGAGGCCCGGCGTCTGGCTTCGTCGGGGCAGGTGGATAAGGCCCTTTCCAAGTTATCGCCCTATTACACCAGCCGACATTATAAGAATAATCGAGCCATACTATTGTGGGAAATGGTTCAGCTTGAGATGGGAGCGAACCGGATGGATGCCGCCCTGGCCCGGTTCGGGCGTGCGGCGGGAGAGGCGCCCGATGTGGCCGCCCCGGTTATGAACGCGATCGAAGCGACACTGATTCAAGGAAAGCAGTGGACGGCGGTTGAGCAGGTCTTGGGCGTCGCAAAAGCGAAGTTTAAGGATTCGCCTGCCACCCGCATCCTCCTGGCGAATGGGACAATAGACCTTCTGATGGCCCGGGATGGCTATAAGAACGCTTTGGTCGAATTGCTGAAGCTTATATCAGAGGTGCCGGATGAGGGCGTTGCCCGTAATGTGAGGATCGTTGGCGAGGCGGCCTTCAAGGAGGGGGATCGTCCGGCTGGTGATGCCCTGTATTCCGCAGCGCTGGAGTCTCCGTCCGGATATGGGATGACCCGGGATGCTGCCGCCGATGGATGGATGAAAATGGCGTCCCGGAACGGATCCGCCCGCGAGATGGTGGCGCGACTGGAGGAGATCAACCGCCGGAAAGTCCAGCCGGGCGTCATCATCCGGTTGATCAATGGAGCCTATTCCGTACTGTTGGGTTGTAACGATCACGATACTTATCAGGCTTTGTTTTCACTCTGTAGGACTGTGGAGACAGGGTTAACCTCGGATTATGACAGGATGCTGCTGGGGGGTATAATGCTGGATATCAGTTATTTCCTGGAGGATTTTGAGGCGTCGTTGAAATTGATTGCACAGGGAGCGGGCGGAATTCAGGAGGGCCAGAAGCCGCAGATGCTCGCCAAAGTCCACGCGCATCTTGCCATGAAGAACAAGCAATACCGGGAGGCTGCCAATTATTTCCGCGAATTCATGGGGTTCATTGAAAAGCAGGATCGGGACGAACTGGATCCCCTGACGGGCTGTCGGGTGACCCGCGAGATGATTTTGGGGCTTAATGCGAAACGCATTGGCGACCTGCTGATTTCGGCGGGGGATCCCGCTGCGGCGCGCCAGGCGTATGAGGAGGCGCGCGGCTACTATCAAAAGGCGATTCTTGAATTTCCGGATCCCGCCAGCAAGGAGCACAGCAAAGTCGTCCGGGAAATGGCCGAAATTCCGTCAAAATGATACAAATGTTGTAGCATTTAGATCTTGACCGTGTTCTTCGAAAAAGGCTACCGTTACGACACATGAAAGGGTGATGAATTATGTGGGACTATACAGGGAAAGTGATGGATCATTTCCGGAATCCCCGGAATGTCGGAGTGATTGAGAAGCCCGATGGTGTCGGCGAAGTGGGCTCATTGGCCTGCGGGGATGCCCTGAGATTGATGTTCAAGCTCGGGACTGACGGGCGGATTGCCGATGTGAAGTTTCAGACCTTTGGCTGTGCCAGCGCCATCGCCTCGTCTTCGGCGTTGACTGAGATGATCAAGGGCATGACTGTGGAAGAGGCGGGGAAGGTGACCAACCAGGATATTGCCGAGTTTCTGGGCGGGCTACCCGAGCAGAAAATGCATTGTTCCGTGATGGGGCGGGAGGCTCTGGAGGCGGCCATCGAGAATTACCGGAGTGGATCGACCGAGAAGAAAATCCTGGCCGGCAAGGTGGTTTGCAACTGCTTTGGTGTCACCGGGGAGGAAATCGAGCGGGTGGTCCGGGAAAATGGCCTGTCGACCCTGGAGCAGGTGACCAACTATACCAAGGCCGGTGGTGGATGCGGGAAGTGCAAACCGGATATCGAGGCGATTCTGGAGAAAGTCCGTGTGGAACGGCTGGAGGCCGAACGTAAGGCCGGGGCAAAAACCGCACCGAAGAAACTGACGGTGATTGAAAAGATCCGGCTGATCGAGCAGACGATCGAGCGTGAAATCCGTCCTTTGTTAAAGCGGGATGGGGGCGATATCGAACTGATTGATGTCGACGGGAACCGCGTCAAGGTCGCGCTGCGCGGAATGTGCGCGGGCTGTCAGGTCGCTCATTTCACCCTGAAGGATGTGGTGGAGGTCAAGCTCCGGGAGTTTGTCTCCAGTGAACTGACGGTGGAGGAGGTTCGGGAATGAAGACCATCTATCTGGATAACAACGCCACCAGCGCCGTGGCACCCGAGGTGATCGAGGCGATGATGCCTTTTTTTCGCGACCAGTGGGGGAATCCCTCCAGCATGCATGCGTTTGGCGGGGAGGTGAAAAAACACATCGACCGGGCCCGGAGTCAGGTGGCTGAGCTGATTCATGCCGATCCCTCGGAAATTATTTTCACCAGTTGCGGAACCGAGAGCGACAACATGGCCATCCGGGGTGCGGCCGAAGCCCTGGGGCCGCGGTATAACATCATCACCACGCGGGTGGAGCATCCGGCCGTTCTGGGCCCGTGCCGCTATCTTGGCGAGCGGGGACACCGGGTGCACGAGATCGGCGTGGATTCGGCAGGGCAGTTGGATCTGGTTCAATTGGGTGAGGCGCTCCGGGACGGCCCGGCCGTGGTCAGCGTGATGTGGGCGAACAATGAGACGGGTGTGATTTTCCCAATACCGGAAATCGCCGCCATGGTGAAAGCGGCGGGCGGGGTCATGCATACCGATGCCGTGCAGGCGGTGGGTAAAATACCCATTGATGTCCGGAAGATCCCGGTCGACATGCTCTCCCTTTCCGGCCACAAGATTCATGCGCCCAAGGGAATTGGCGTGTTGTATGTGCGCAAGGGAACGCGGCTTCAGCCCTACATGCTGGGGGGACATCAGGAAGACAACCGCCGGGCGGGTACTGAGAATGTGCCTTATATCGTGGGAGTGGGACGGGCGGCGGAATTGGCCGGCGCGTCTATCGGTCGGGAGATGACGACGGTTGCGGCCCTGCGTGACCGGCTTGAGGCCGGGTTCCTGGCTACCTGCCCGGATTCGCGAGTCAACGGAGACCGGGTCAGCCGGTTGCCCAACACCTTGAATATCAGTTTCGAATATATTGAGGGCGAGTCCATTCTCTATATGATGAGCGATGTCGGGATTGCGGCCTCCTCGGGATCGGCCTGCACCTCCGGTTCGCTGGAGCCTTCCCATGTGCTTCGTGCCATGGGTGTGCCCTTCACCGCAGTTCATGGTTCGGTTCGGTTCAGCCTGAGCCGGTTCACAACTGCAGAAGAGATCGAGACTACCCTGAAGAGTCTTCCTCCCATTATCGCCAAATTGAGAGCCATTTCCCCCTTCGTGAAAAAATCCGGATGATCATTGATGTCCATACGCATGCCTTCCCCGATTCCCTGGCGGCACGGGCGATCGCCCATCTTGAGGTGGGGAATGCCCGGGCCTTTTCGGATGGAACGGTGGCGGGGCTTCTCCGCTCGATGGATTCAGCGGGAGTGGATCGTTCCGTGATCTGTTCCATTGCCACCAAGCCCGAACAGTTTGATCCCATCCTGAAATGGTCGCTGTCTATCAGGAGTGATCGGCTGATTCCCCTGGCTTCGATTCATCCGGCCGACCCCCTGGCGGTGGCGCGGGTGGGGGAGGTCAAGGCGGCGGGACTGAAGGGAATCAAGATTCACCCCTATTACCAGGGGTTCGATCTGGCAGATCACGCGTTCGATTCGTTTTACGCCGCGGTGGAGTCCTCGGGGCTTGTGCTGGTGTCGCATACCGGATTTGACATGGCCTTTCCCCGGGATCGTCGGGCGGATGCGTCGAGGAGTCTGGACCTGGTGACCCGTTTCCCGAACTTGAAATTCATGGCCACCCATTTTGGGGCGTGGAACGATTGGGACGACGTGGAGGCTAAGTTGATCGGGAAGCCGATCAATCTGGAGATTTCGCTGACACTGGAATTTCTGTCGCCGGAGCAGGTGCGCCGGATGATTCTGGCGCATCCGGAAGACCGGTTGTTTTTCGGCACTGATTCCCCGTGGGGCAATCCGGAAGAGCCCCTGCGGGTGTTGCGTGAATTGAATCTCCCCGCACCACTTCTTCAGAAAATCCTGTCAGGGAACGCCGCCGCCCTGTTTCGCGATTTACCACGGAGTTAAGAGGAGGGTTTAGGGAGAGTCCTTCGGATTAGGACAGGGAAGAGAATGTTTCGGCATTTTCATGCAGCGAGTACCCCGCACGAAAATGCCGAAACACCATCCTGAAGGATAGAGGGAGTTGGGATGCAGGTCTCGGATTGGCCTTAAAGAACGGGGTTGCGGGAATTGAAGGCGGGGTACTCGCCGCCTTCAATTCCCGCAACATTCTCTTCGCGTTTCTCTCTTAAACCCTCCGTTTTCTCCAGCGAAGCGGGTGGTAAAGTGTTTCGGCGTGAAAGATTATGGCCAGTCTTTTAACAAGTGGCGGCGGTAGTAATTCAGTTCGGCTACCGAGCACATCACATCGTAGAGGGCGTCGTGCTGTTTGGCGCCGCTCGGGAGTGTCCAGCCCTCCAGATTGTCCTGAATCAGGGCGGTGTTTCCCTTGTCAAATTCGGGCCCCAATTGGGAGTCGAGCCAGAGGATTTTCAGGGTGCTGACATCCAGATTCCGATAGTGGAGCCGGGCGATAAAGCGAGGTAGATAACGTCGGGCAAACCACCAATCGGCGTGGATGGTATTCCCGGCGAGGATGGGGCGATCCTTGATTTTTTCAGGTGCCGGACCGAGCAGTGACTCCAACCGCGCGGTCAGCATGTCGTCGACCTCAGCCACCGTGGGCGTGCTTTCACAGTGAGCCTGTCGGACCAGGTCGGGACATTCCTTGGCAACGAAATCACTGACGGAACTTCCCGCCGGGAGACGAACAGCCGTCACCAGATCCTGCTCCGGAGGCGCGATCCGCCGCCCCTGCATGTCGGTGATGACCATGGCCACCTGAATCAGGTGCGCCTGCTCGAGGTCAAGGCTGGTGTATTCCGTATCGAACCAGACTAAGGAGGAACTTTGTGTTGATTTCATAGGGATCAGAACGAACGGGCGAGGGAGATGCCAAGGGTTCGGGGTGCGCCGCTTTCCCCGATATAGCCTGAGGGAGCTAGCGGGTAGGAGAAGGCGAGGGGAACATAATCCTTGTCGAACAGGTTCTTCACCCAGGCATCGATACGCCAGCTTCCGTTGGCCACGCCAACCCGTGTATTGACCAGGGCGAAACTGGATTGGGACGCGCCATTGAGGGCGTCGTACTGGTAGCGTCCGGTTCCCACACCCTCGATCCGGATAAAGCCGATGGCACGACCGCGCAGCGTCTGACTGTACTCCGTGCCGGCGTTCCAGGTGGTGCGCGGGGCGAAAGGCAGGTCGTTCCCACTGACATCCATTCCGGCAGTGGTGCTGTCTTTTCCAAATTCGGTCGATAGAACGCCCAGCCCGCCGAACAGGCTGAGCCCGCTCACCGGACGGATCGTCAATTCGAGTTCGCCGCCTTGGCTTTCAGCTTGACTGGTGTTGTCGAGATAGAAGACGCCGGGGGAACCTGTCGGGACATCCATCTGCAGGTCGTTCCAATCGGTGTGGAACAGGGCGAGGTTGGCTGTCACGCGGCGGTTCAACCAGTCGGTTTTAAGCCCGGTCTCATAGGTCCAGCTGGTTTCATCGCCATAGGTGGTGTGGCCGGGAATCGCCAGGGTATTGAATCCGCCAGCCTTGTAACCTTTGGAGGCTTCCCCGTAGACAAAGGCGTTTTGCGTCAGGTGATAACCGAGCGAGGTACGTGGGCTGATCTGGTTGAAGTCGGCACTGTCATCCGCGCCCGAGCCCGGCATCAGGGGAATGGAGGCGTAACTACGGCGGTCGGCGGACCGGTGTTCATAATCATCCCGGATCCCGAGGCCGAGTTCCCAGCGTTTATTCAGGGTGAGCGTGGTGTGCCCGAAAAGACTCAGTCCGGTGTCGGCAAGATCGGCATCATCATGGTGTTGGTAGGGGAAGGGGAGGCCGAGCATTGCGACGGAACCAGGCCGGTAGTCATTGAAGGCGCGTTGGGAATAGGACGAGTGGAAGGCAAGGGCGCCGAGCAGCCAGCGGAGGCTGAGGCGATCGCTAAGCGTGACGGGGGCGTTTTCCGGCGACATCAGGCGGAGTTCCTCGATATATGCCTGCTGAGTCTCCTCGTTGTCGCGGCGAATCAGATCGGCGGGGGTGGCATCCAGGTCGGTCCGGTCATGGGAACGCCACCATTGGAAGGCGGTGGTGGAAACGAAATCAGTCTTGTCGCCTTTGCGTGTTGCGGTAAAGACCGGCTGTGCCAGATCCCGTTCCGAGCTGCCTTCATAATCATGGGCAACATGATGGGGGCGGGCTCGGATTGTCGCCAGATCGCCCAGCCCGTAGTCGCCATCGCGATCCACTTCACCGCCTGCGCTGAGACGGTAGGTCCATAGCCCCTCGTCGGGCCAGAGCATCTGCGCACGGCCGAAGAACGACTCGCGGCCATCCAGCCGGTTGCCCGTGATATCATTACGGGTATACCCATCGCGGCGGGAATAGCCCGCGCTTGCGCTTCCGGCGGCTTTGTTGGCCCCGAGCGGCCCCTCGCTGGAGGCCCGGGCGTCAAAGAAATTTTCACTTCCGGTGGCGAGGCTGAAGGAGGCGGCAGGATTCCGGGTGGGAAGACGGGGGACAATGTTGATGGCCCCGCCGAGGGTGTTGCGGCCATACAGGGAGCCCTGGGCGCCGCGCAGGAACTCAATTCGCTCGACATCGAGCAGTTCCTGGTTGGCGGTGGCGTAGGAGAGTTGGGGGATGCCGTCAATGATGGTGGTAACAGCGGGGCTGTTACGTCCTGATCCGATGCCCCGCATATAGGGAAAAGTGAGCCGGCGCACGGAGAAATCGCCGAGAGTCAGGTTCGGCACGGAGGGAGCCGCATCACGCAAATCCCGGGTGCCGGCCGATTGAAGGGTATCGGCGGTTTGAACGGTGACCGCGCCGGGCACCGATTGAAGCGGTTCCGTCCAGCGACGAGCCGAGACCACAACCGTTGTAGCCGCATCGGTAGTCGATCGGGCCTCAGGAATGAGTATCAAGGATAACACCATGGCGACAAAGGCCAGAACCAGGGACTTTCGTGAGGGTGTTTTGTTTGTATTCATGGATGTGCCAAATAGATGAATTTTGACGAGGAAGCAAGCGGGAAAAGAGGCGGTAGCCCCGTTCCTTGTTTTCATAACCGACGAAGTGGGGCGACGAAGTGTGCGATCAAGGGTTTGCGTGGCGCTGTTCTTATACTTAATCCACCTGCTGAGTCGATTCCTCTCCGGCTGTCCATAATCGTGAAAAAAAACATGCATTCTTCTTGCGTTATTGGATTTGGATGGGTAATTTACCGCCCCGTTTTTGTTTCGCATTTATCACGAAGGATTCCGATAGTCCCTAATGGAGCTAAAGAAAGGTCAGATAAGGTTATGAAGAGCATACGGTCACGGTGTTGGATGGGTGTGTTTGTGGTGTTGGCGGTTCTTGGTTTGGGAGCCGGTACGGCTCTGGCGAGTGAAGCCGACCTGAAGCTTCCCGAGTTGGGTGCGGTTACATTTTCATCCCTCGGCGGTATTTCAGGGACGCACCTGATGCTGATCGGGATCGCGGTCTGTTTTCTGGGTCTGGGCTTCGGCTTGATTCAGTATTTCAAGACCGAAAAGCTTCCCGTTCACAAGTCCATGAGCGATGTTTCCCAGATCATCTGGGAAACCTGCAAGAGCTATCTGGCTCAGCAGGGCAAGTTCCTGGCCATTCTGTGGCTGTTGATTGGTGCCTGCATGGTGTATTATTTCTGGTTCCTGCAGAAGATGCCCGTGTCGAGTGTGCTGCTGATCCTGGCCGCCTCGGTGCTCGGTATCCTGGGTTCGTATGGTGTGGCCTGGTTCGGGATGCGTATCAATACCTTTGCGAACAGCCGTTCGGCGTTCGCCTCCCTGCGCGGAACTCCCTGGGAGGCATTGGCCATTCCGATGCGCTCGGGGATGAGCGTCGGGATGCTGCTGATCACGGTGGAGCTGTTCTTCATGATCTGTATCCTGATTTTCCTCCCCGCCGAACTGCGCGGCCCCTGCTTTATCGGGTTCGCCATCGGGGAATCGCTGGGCGCCTCCGCGCTCCGCATCTGCGGCGGTATCTTCACCAAGATCGCCGACATCGGGTCCGACCTGATGAAGATCGTCTTCAAGCTTCCGGAAGATGATCCCAAGAATCCGGGCGTGATTGCCGATTGTACGGGTGATAATGCCGGCGACAGCGTCGGCCCGACGGCTGACGGCTTCGAGACCTATGGCGTGACGGGCGTGGCTTTGATCACCTTCCTGGCGCTTGTTCTCGGGTCAGGCACCCTTTGCGCCCAGATGATTGTCTGGATTTTCGTCATGCGTATCCTCATGATCGTTGCCGCCCTGGTGGCCTATCTGGCCAACGATGCGTACTTCACCGCCAAGCTGAAGAATGCCAAGGAATTCGATCCGGAGCATCCGTTGACGGTCCTGGTGTGGCTGACCTCTTTCGTCTGCATCGCGGTCACCTATGTCGCCAGCTACTTCTTGCTTGCGACCAATCCTGACCTGAGCAAGGACCTGTGGTGGGTTCTGGCTACCATCATCTCCTGCGGCACCATTGCCGGGGCGTTGATTCCCGAGTTTACTAAGGTCTTCACGAGCACCAACGCGAAACATGTGAAGGAAGTCGTGACTGCCTCCAAGCAGGGCGGAGCCTCCCTGAACATCTTGTCCGGCTTTGTGGCGGGTAACTTCTCGGCCTTCTGGGAAGGCCTGACCATGCTGGTGCTGATGTTGGGGGCTGCGTTGTTGGCCGCACACCCGGCGGTAGCCAGCCTGATGCCGGTCGGCCTCGAGTTTGCCGCGCCGATCTTTGCGTTCGGTCTTGTGGCGTTCGGTTTCCTAGGCATGGGCCCTGTGACCATCGCGGTCGACAGTTTCGGGCCGGTCTCGGACAACGCCCAGTCGGTGTATGAGCTCAGCCGCATTGAATCCATCCCCGGCATTGAGAAGGAGATCGAGAAGGACTTTGGATTCAAGCCCGACTTCGAGAATGCCAAGCTTAACCTGGAGCGCAATGACGGCGCGGGTAATACCTTTAAGGCGACGGCCAAGCCGGTGCTGATCGGTACTGCTGTTGTCGGGGCGACCACCATGATCTTTGGTATCATCCTGATGCTGGGCAAGGGCAAGGCGCTGGAACTGGCACAGGAGGCGGCAATCAAGGCGGGCCTCGCGTTTGATGTGGCGACGGCCCACCTTACCGGTGAGCAGACCACCGCAGGCATCAATTCCGTCATCTCCAGTCTCAGTCTGGTGCGTCCCGAGATCATTCTCGGGTTGCTCATGGGCGGCGCGGTGATCTACTGGTTCACGGGCGCGGCGACGCAGGCCGTGGTGACCGGTTCCTACCGGGCTGTGGTGTACATCAAGGAGAACATGAACCTGAACGCGGCGACGGCCTCGATTAAGGACAGCAAGGAAGTGGTCAAGATCTGCACGATCTACGCGCAGAAGGGGATGTTCAACATTTTCGTGGCCGTTTTCTGCTTCGCCCTGTCGCTGGCTTTCTTCAACCCGTTCTTCTTCATCGGTTACCTGATCTCCATCGCCTTCTTCGGGCTGTACCAGGCCATCTTCATGGCCAACGCCGGCGGCGCCTGGGACAATGCCAAGAAGATCGTTGAGGTGGATCTGCGTGCCAAGGGCACGGATCTTCACGCGGCGACCGTGGTGGGCGATACCGTGGGTGATCCCTTTAAGGATACCTCCTCGGTGGCGATGAATCCGGTTATCAAGTTCACCACCCTCTTCGGCCTGCTGGCGACGGAAATCGCCGTGGCAATGACGGATGCGAAGCTGAAGTACATGATCGGCGGCGTGATCTTCGTGGTCGCCCTGGTCTTTGTGTACCGGTCGTTCTACTGCATGCGCATTCCTGAGGACAAGGCTACCGCGAAGTAAGCGGCCCCGCTCATCCCAACCCCCGGTATGGAAACATGCCGGGGGTTCTTTTTTGGGGAGTGTTCATTGACAACCCTGAACCGGGTGTGGTTCCATGAGGGTGTATGAAGGTTACATTTTTAGGTACAGGAACTTCTGTGGGGATCCCGGTAATTGGGTGCGACTGCACCGTTTGCCAGTCCCCGGATCCCCGCAATCACCGGCGGCGATCCAGCATTTATGTCGAGGCGGGTGGATTTCATATTGTTATTGATACCTCCATGGATTTTCGGGAACAGGTTCTGGTATACCGGGTTCCCCGGATTGATGCCGTCCTGATTACTCATTCCCATGCTGATCATATATTTGGACTGGATGACATCCGTCGGTTCAACACCATCCAGGGCGCCATGATTCCTGTTTATGGATCCGCAGGCTGTATTTCCGATTTGAAGCGGATATTTTCCTATGTCGACCAGACTGTTCCCGAGCCCGGGGTGTTTCGTCCCCGGCTTACATTTTGCACCATGACGGGTTCCTTCATGGCGGGGCCGGTCAAGGTTGAGGCTCTTCCGGTTCTGCATGGACGGACTGAAACCTACGGCTACCGCCTCGAGTGGGAGGGGCACTCGTTTGGCTATGTGCCCGATTGCAAAGAGATGCCCGATTCGACCGTGGAGCGATTGACGGGGGTGGATGTGATGATTCTGGACGGACTTCGGCATCGCAGCCATCCGACCCATCTGACGGTTGAGGCGGCGTTGGAGTTACTGGGGCGTATTGGTGCCACGCGATCCTATCTGACCCATATCTGTCACGATCTCGATCATGAAGAGACTCTGGAAATCCTCCCGCCGTCCGTTTATCTCGCCTG
>CAZOZF010000073.1:3721-13439 GCA_964584205.1 uncultured Verrucomicrobiota bacterium | reverse complement strand
TGGGGAATCCGGCATCCCTTGACGATGCCACGATCGAAGCGGCGCTGGTCGCCCGTGCCGTGCAACCATGACGTTTCAGATTGCTTGGTCTTGTTATTCCTATCATGTCCGTAGGTTGCCGCGCTGATCAGGGAATCCGCAAATCCGGATTGGCCGGCCCGAAATGCTTAAGCATCATGATCGGGTCGGTCTTCGACTCGTTCACGATTCTGACCCCCGCCATGGCCGCCGCCTCTTCCGGGCCCGCGTGCGGGCCGCATCTTACCCGCGGGTCGGGACGCTTGTCCCGCAACGCCGGCCCCGATTCGCCTTCCGCCTGAAACCGAACCCGTACGGGGGGTGCCAAGGATGCTCTATCCCGTCGGGTGTGACGGAGTCGGAATGGGAAGGATCATGAACCTGCTAGAACCGTACAGATGGCATCACGGTTCTGGCTGTTGCTGGGCAAGAGATTCGAGACACCTCCGTCAAGTGTCACAAACTGACCGCCATGGCAGATCGCCAGCCCGAGCAGATAAGCGTCGGTGATTTGACGGTGTCCAACCAATAGGCTGGCCGGGATGTGAGTGTCCAAGAGGCTGATGTCATCCTTCCAGAAGACATGTGTTTTCAGGCTGATGCTCTTGTTGAGCAAGGCCAAAGCCTCCTTCGGGGTAACGGCCTCGGGAATGATTTTTCGATTGGAGGAGATCCGGACGAAGGCGCATTGGGTCAGAGGGCACGTCGCCCAGCCGTTGACTGCGTTTTCTGAAAACCAAACCCGGGCCGTCCGGTGATGAACATGGGAAGGCCAAGCCAATGCAATCAACAGATTCACATCAAGCAGGCTTACCTTCATTCCTCGTCCTCCGCCCTTTGCACATCCTCAAGTGTAAGGGGATGGGCGTCACGGGGAACCGAGAATACTGGAAAATTAGAGCCGTGGAGTCCTGGGCGGATCCTCGTCGTGGCATTGAGTCCCCGGCGCGCCAGTTCGGACAGAGCCTGTCCTATGGTTACCGATTGTGAGCGCGCAAGACTTCTGGCCGCGGCCAATAAATCGTTATCGATGGTCAATGTCGTTCTCATGCTGATAAATTAACAAGGGTGTGAGGTGATGTCAAGATGTTGCAACATCATGATGCATCGGCATCCGTCGTAACCAAGTCCGCGAAGCCGAGTGGGGACTAGGCAAGAATGGCGCATGAAACCAATTCGTTAGAAAATGTAACGGGTTCATAAGCCGCTTGGGTTGCTTGGAAGGAGGTTGGCGGTGCATAATCACGAGATGAATACGGGAAAACCCAAGACTCAACACTCCGTGACGGATAATGCCGCCGTCGACCGCTACGACATGCACCTGATCCTCAACACCCACTGGGATCGCGAGTACCGCTGGTCCTTCCGGGAAACCCAGATGCGGCTGATGGAGGCGGGGGATATCCTGGTGAGTACCATGGAGAAGGATCCGCGCTTCAAGTATTTCCATCCGGATTCGCAAACGTCGTTTCTGGATGACTATCTCGAGTTCCGCCCGGAAAACCGGGAGCGGGTGAAGAAGCTGGTGAGCGAGGGGCGCATCCTGGCCGGTCCCTGGTACACGTTGCCGGCAGAATATCTTGTCAGCGGCGAGGCGCTTGTGCGCAACCTGCTGATGGGGCACCGCATCGCGAAGGACCTTGGCGGGGTCATGAAGTGCGCCTACAATATCTTTTCCTGGGGCCAAGTCTCGCAGTTGCCCCAGATCTATCGCCAGTTCGGTATGGATACCATCCTGTTCTACCGCGGGATTGACCAGTCGCACCTTGACAAGCTCGAGTTCTGGTGGGAGGCGCCCGACGGCTCGCGGGCCATGGGCCTCACCTTCGGCTCGTTCCACCGCCTGAACTTCTGGATCTATGTGTACAATCCCTATCTCCGAGGCGGCAAGGGCTGCAGCAGTCTGCCCACGGGCGAGTACGACCTGGACGCCATCCAGAAGAACGGCGGGATGATCGCCAAGCTGGGCGACGACTACAGCACAGACGACCTTAACTACCACGTGATGCGCCAGCCGGTGATGAAGAGCCTCGACGCCGCGCTGGCAGGCATGGAGACCCTGCGGGATACCGTCAAGGACAAGGCTTCCACCCGGCACCTGCTATTCCTGCAGGGCTTCGACCAGGAGAATCCCGATCCGATCATCCCGGACCTGGTCGAGCAGATCAACGCGCGCATCGACTATGGCAAGCTCCGGATCAGCAGTCTGCCTGAGTATGTGAAACTGGTGCGGGAGGAAATGGCAGCCAAGGGGTTAGACAAGGGCCTGGTTGAGTTCAAGGGCGAGATGCTCAGTGTCGAGACCAGCGGTGATGCCTTCGCCCCGCTCTACAATGGCGTCTTCTCAGCCCGTATGCCGCTCAAGTTGAAGAACGCCGATTGCCAGTACCGCCTGGAGCGGTGGGCGGAGCCGACCTCCGTGTGGCAACTGTTACTCGGTAAGGTTTACCCTGCCGCCGTGTTGCGTTCCGCCTGGAAGGAACTCCTGCAGAACCAGCAGCATGACGGGATCGGCGGTTGCCATGTGGATCGGATCCAACTAGCCATGGAGGAGCGCTACAGGATTACCAACGATATCAGCGAGTGTGTCACTCGCGATAATCTCAAGGCGCTGGTAGCGGAGATCGACTTCTCCAACGTCGGTGAACACGAACTGGGCCTGACGGTCTTCAACACGTCCGCACAGCCGCGCCGGGAGGTCATGGAGGTCACAGTGGACATACCGCGCGCCTGGGGACTGCGCGATTATGGCCCGTACAAGAAGCCGCTGACGGTCGAGGTTTTCGATGCTGACGGCCAGGCGGTGCGAAGCCAGGTCATTGGCGTTGAGGACGACACGCTGTACGCCTACCTGAAGTACGGGAATGCCATCAACATCGAGGCGTCCCGGCTCAGGATCGCAATCACCGCCGAGGTGCCCGCGATAGGCTACGCCTTTTACCGGATTTTGCCGAAGCAGGCGGCCTCTCGCCCGGTGGACAACCTGAGTCCGCAAACGAATGTGCTCGAGAACGCCTTGCTCCGGGCCGAGATCCAGGGCGATGGCACCGTGCGCTTGCTCAACAAGAAGACCGGCCGGGTGTTTGAAAACCTGAACTATTTCGAGGATGAGGGTGAATGCGGCGGTCCCCTGGCGCATTCCAAGCCCAATGGCGATGCCACCTATACCACCCTTGGGCATTCAGCGAATGTTGCCTTGGTCACCAACGGACCGCTGGTCTCGACCTACCGGATCGAGCGGGAATGGGCGTTGCCGGAGGGGTTGGACGAGGAGCGCAAGATCCATGTGCCGCACGGTTCGGAGTGGGTGGATTACGGGGCGCTGAAGCGGTCGTTGCGAAAGGCCCTTCTCAAGGTCGTCACGGAAATCACCCTGCGCCGCGACAGCGGACGGCTGGAGTTCGTGACAACGGTGGAGAACTCCATCGCCAACCACCGTCTGCGGGTCTGTTTCCCGAGCGGGCTGGCGAAGGCAACCAAGGCCCATGTGGACAGCCCGTTCGATGTCGTGGCGCGGCCCATCGCCATTCCCGATTCCTCCGGCTGGTATGAAGCCGCCGCCCGCACGCAGCCGACCACATCGTTCGTGGATGTCAATGACGGGGACGCCGGCCTGGCGGTGTTGCATGTCGGGTTGTCGGAATATGAGGTGATTGACGATCCGTCACGGACGATCGCATTTACGCTCTTGCGATGTTTCGGCAACGCCGGCAATCCCACCGAAACGCATGTGAACCAGCCGCTGGCCCAGTGCCCCGGAAAACACACCTTCCGCTATGCCGTCCAGCCGCATGTTGGCGACTGGCGGGCGGGTAAGGTGTTGGGTGAGGCGGGGCTCTACACGAGCCGGTTGCGCGCGGTCGTTTGCACCGCCCACACCGGCACACTGCCCCGCCGCCACTCGTTCTTCAGTATTGAGCCTGAAGCCTTTGTGGTGACCGCTGTGAAGCAGTCCGAGGTCGGGGATGGGATCGTGGTGCGCGGCTATAATCCAACACCGGAAGCGATGACAGTCGCACTGCGTTTGCCGGAGGGCGTGACACGAGCGATTCAGGTGACACTGGAGGAGATCCCTGTTGGCGAACTGCCTGTGATCGCTGGCAAGGTTGCTGTGTCAGCGCGGGCGGGTGAAATCGTGAGCATCCTGATGCCTGTGAGGTGCCCGTGAGCAGTGAGCAATTTCCTGATCTTGGAGAAAGCTGTGAATGTCTTGGCCTGCAGGGGCGGGATCGGACATCCGATGGCCGTTTTTTGGCGGGGCGGGACGGGGTGCATGCGATTGGAGCCACACGGGATGGCAAGGTTGAGTTTGTGGGGTTTGACTCCCATACACTGGCGTTGGTCAAATCCTCCATGGGGTATCCCGCCTATTATCCGGTGCCAGCCGTCCGGATCGATCGCCCGGTCCGGGCGCTGCTGATGGATCTCGACGGCACCGGGCAAGTGGTAATCAATCTGGTCTCCACCCAGCCCATTTCCTGGCCGCGCCCGTTGTCTCCGCCAGCCGGTCAAACCCGGCAAGCAGCGGCTTCATGTCCTGAGCGGAGTTTTCATCACCCTCCAGAAGCTTGTAGAGCGGATCAAGGATAACCACCTCGGCTCCTATTTGCTTCGCCAGTGCCGCTAGTGGTATTCATGCACCAGCTTGCGTATCCAGAGTTGGCGAACCACTTCTTCCGGTTTTGCGGGACGGTCCTTGCCCAGCAATTCTCATTATGACCAACGGTCCGCGAGGCCGCGGACCCTCCCCTTGGAAAATAAAGGGGTTTTTACGGGAGGGACGGCGGCCATAGCTATCAAGCTAAGGATTTTGTTGAGCAGAATGAATGAGAAATGCCAATAAAGAGCCATTCTGACAAGGTAGGGCGAGGCGTCCCTGCCGAGCCGTCGGCGCCTATGAAGTTCATGCAATGCGCCCGAACAGATCAATTTCATCCGAGCATAAATAAGGGCTTCCCCATGCTCCGGCTCACCGGGGACGGTTCGCCCTACCTGTCCAAAGTCAGTATTTTCTCTTAGCTTGATAGCTATGGGACGGCGGCCTCGCCGTCCGTGGCAGACCGAAAATGGCCATAATGAGAATTGCTGCAGACTGGGACGGTAAACTTGCATCATCGCCGAGCCTCTGCTTTACTCACCACCTCGGCGGCTGTTCTAGCGAAGGCGGTGATAGTTTTTTCGGAAGGGTGATTGATGCAGACACATGTCATAGCGATGGCGAACCAGAAGGGCGGGGTGGGTAAAACCACAACGGCCATCAACCTGGCAGCCTGTCTGGCGGAAAAGCGCAAGGAAGTTTTGCTGGTCGATTTGGATCCGCAGGCGAATGCCACGAGCGGGCTGGGTCTTTCCAAGGAACCGGGTGCCAGCCTGTATGGCGCTCTCTTCGGAACGGCACGGGCTCTCGACCTGATCAAGCCCACGCCGATTAAGCATTTGAGCATTATCCCCTCGGAAATTGACCTGGCCGGCGCCGAGGTGGAAATCGCCCGCGGAGAGCATTATCTTCATCGGCTTCGCGCTGTGTTGTCCGAGGTGATTGCCTCGGGGCGATATCATTTCATCATTATCGACTGCTCCCCCTCGCTGGGGATTCTGACTATGAATGTGCTGGCGGCGGCTCATTCGGTCATCATTCCCCTCCAAGCCGAGTATTACGCGCTGGAGGGGCTGAGCGTCATGACCCGCCTGATCCAGCAGCTGAACCAGAACGGCGTGAATCCCGGCCTTCACTTGGAGGGAATCGTGATGACCATGTATGACGGTCGAACCAATCTTTCCCAGCAGGTGGTTCAGGAAGTGATCCGGCATTTTGGCGACAAGGTTTATGAGACCCTTATCCCCCGCAATGTCAGGTTGAGCGAGGCGCCGAGTTTCGGCAAGCCGATCATCACGTATAATCCGCTCTGCACCGGCGCGGCCGCCTACCGTCAATTGGCTCGTGAATTTCTAGCCAGGCGAAATGGCGGTGTGGAGGAAAACGAGGCGGAGCCCGGGGGCGGGTTTAAATTAAAATCCCCTTTCGAGAAACCCATGCAAATGGTTGCTCCCGCTTTTGTCACCGCGCCGGATTCCGCAGCTGAACCCCGTCACCGTATCGAGGAAGCGAGTACCCATGCCGCCTCCTAGGAATGGATCCTTGGGAAGGGGGCTTGGCGACCTGTTGGGCGGTGTGCCGGAAACCATTGGCGTGGCCGGAGCGCCACCCCCACCCGTTGGAAGCCCCCTGAACGGGATACCCGGTCCAATTGTGGGGAAACCCTGCTGGACACCGGCGCGATTGATCATGGCATTTTTCGCAGGTCTGTTATTAATCCTGATGGGTGTCGGGCTCGGGATGTGGGCCGCACCGCGCCCCGAGCCGCACGGTCCTGTCGCTGCCCCTGTGGTGTTCGTGACCAATACGCTATCCCTTCCGGCTGAACCGAGCCCTCCTGAGGCGGTTGTTGATGTATCGGACCTTGACTCGCTGAAAGCCGTCGGATTGCGGGTGAACCAGCAGAGTGGCGGAGTTGTGAAGATAACGTTTGAGGCCCCGGTGTTTTCCAGTCGGGTGGTACTGGATCCCGATCAGAGGCCCGTTCTTCAGCAACTTGGAAAGGTGCTGGCCAAGCACGCTGGTGAATGGGAGGTTCGGATTGTCGGCCACACCGATTCCGTTCCCATGCGGGGGAGCGGGTTGTATCGTGACAATAAGGAATTAGGACTGGCCCGTGCGATGGAAGTGATGCGAGTGCTCTGCCGTGAGGCCGATGTTCCTGCGTCCATGATGGTGGCCGCGACGGCAGGTGACGAGAATCCCCCGTTTGCTGGTACGGATCCCGAGGCGAACCTGAAAAACCGCACGGTAACGGTGGTGATCCGGTTGGTGCCGAAATAAAGCCGCCTTAGCGAGCCTTACTTATAACCTTGTTCAACTTTGGCTGCCACATCGCGGTAACCGATGTCGATCTGATAGATCTGTTTGAAGCAGTCCATGGCTTCCGGCTTTCGGTTCACGAGTTCGAAGAGGAGGCCCAATTCATAGATGACCATCTTCTTGGTGTCATCCATCACGGGGAGTTCGGTGACCGCCCTTTGAACCTGGTCAATCGCCAGATCGTATTGTTGCTTGGCCTTGAAGCACAGCGAGATGTAGTAAAGCGAGTTGACCCGCCGTTGCGCGTTACGCTGGGAGGCCTGGAATTGCTGGATCGCTTCGTTGATCTTGCCCTGCTGGAACAGGAGCACGCCATAATCATACTTGATCTGAAGATCGTTCGGGTAGCGTGTCACACGGTCGAGCAGGTCGTTGAACAGGAAGAGTTCCCGGTCTTTGGTCTTGGCGTCGGCCATCGCCGTCATTCCCGAAGCCTTGGCCTTGGCGATCTCCTCATCGAATATCTGCAGGCGGATGGCGCTGATGGACTGGTCGATCTGCGGATCACGGCCGCCGGTTACGGTTTGGGTTTCCTGCAGGACGGCGATGGCTTCGACAAACATCTTGCTGTTGCTGTACAAGCTGGCCAGGGCGCGCCGGTAATTGATATTGCCCGGTTCCCGCTGGATCCGCGCCTTGTTTTCCTCGATCATCAGGGTGATGTCGTTTTTATCCACCACGGCCTTGGATTCCCGCGCCAGGCTGTCGGATTCCTTGCGATCCTTGATGAGGTCGGTGAATTTGGTGCCCTTGGTTCCGACCTTTTCCCACCCGTCCTTGGACATGCTGTCAATGGCCATGGCATCCTTGAGCAATTTGAGTGCGGCGCTATCGTTGGGTTTGATATCGCACAGCACCTCAAAGCACTCGCGACCCAGGCGGGGCTGGTCGGTGAGCATATACAGCCGTCCCAATTGCTCCAGGAGATCGGCATCATCCGGATAATGGTCGCGCGCCAGGACC
Organism: uncultured Verrucomicrobiota bacterium; assembly: GCA_964584205.1. Taxonomy (GTDB): domain Bacteria; phylum Verrucomicrobiota; class Kiritimatiellia; order CAIKKV01; family CAITUY01; genus JAABPW01. Next base: position 5,539 of record CAZOZF010000073.1, on the reverse strand, counting down.
AGGGTTTGGATGGCGATTTCAGGTTCTCCAGCCGCCTGGGCGGCCTTGTTGAGCAACTTGATGTGACTGAGGTTCAAGGGGTCATTCCGGAGCAGTTTTTCAATCGCCACGATAGCCTGGGCCGGTTTTGTTTTCATCAGAGACTGGGCCTTGAGCATCGAGGAGAGGCCGGTGACGGTGGAAACCAGATGAGCCATCTGTCCGCCCCCTTTGCCCTTGAACTGCTTGATTTCCGCCGCTCGCAGGAATTTCCGGGCCCGGTGCAGATTCGGCTCCAACTCCAGGCAAGCCGTGAACATATCGATCGCATAGTCCAGATTGCCCCGTTCCATGGCCACAAAACCACGGTTGAACATATCCTTTGTCTTCTGCGGAACCTCTTCAAGAGTTACTTCAGCCATGACTCGAGCCCCTTGCGTCGTGATATGCGGTTTACCGTCTGATCGCTTGACATTCTCTTGTCCCGTATATCAAAGTGACCCGGTCACGGCTATAAAAAACAACATAACCACGATTTCAAGATTTACCACGGAGACACGGAGTCACAGAGAAGAAAATGCACAGAGAAGAGAATACAATGTTACGGGAATTTCGTCCACGGAGTACCGTGGCCAAAATTCCCGTAACCCCTCTTGAAGGAAGAGCCGAGGGGGGCCGGATGTATTGTGTGTTGTCTCCTCTCCTCTTTCTCCTGGAATTCCTTCAGAAAGGTGTTGCGGCATTTTTATGCGGCGGTATTTCCGGCGCATACAAATGCCGCAACATTGTATTTTCTTTTTTTTCTCTTCCTGCATCTCTCTCTGTGTCTCCGTGTCTCCGTGGTAAAATTTTCTCTTTTCCTCCCGTCCTATGGGGTATTCTTATCTGCCTCTCCGCCGTTCCTGCCCAGGCAATCGTATTCCGGGGGTTGGGGTTGAACGAGGTCATGGCCTCTTACGGGTTTGGCGCCCCCTCCGAATACGGAAAAAGTGCGGTGTACCGGAGCCGCTCCGCCACCGTTATTTTTGAAGCGGACAGCCGGCGTATTGTGGTCAATGGTCTCTCGGTTTATCTCAACCGGAGCGTCCTGAAGGGAGTGGGGAATTGGGTGATCAGTCCGGTGGATGCGGTGGACACCATTGGTGCCATGCTGTTGCCTTCCCGAGCCCTTCGTAAGGAATCCTTTGCCCTGGTTGTTCTGGATCCCGGCCATGGCGGGACCGATCCCGGGGCGAACGGCGGGGCATCACGTGAGGAGAAAACCTATACTCTTGATATCGCCAAGCGGGTGAGGGCGCGGCTTCGGGACAACGGGATCCGGGTGATGATGACAAGGGATCGGGATCAGGCCATGTCGCTGGATGAACGCTGCTGGCGCAGCGGTAAATACGGAGCCGACGTTTTCCTGAGCATCCACCTGAATGCTTCGCGGGATCGTGCGATTTCAGGGGTTGAAACTTACATCGTTCCGGCACCCGGCTTCCCGACAACGGCGGAGGCCGAGCGACGTGTGGTTGCCTCCCGTACCCGCAATTGCCCCGGAAACAGGCATGATGGCGCCAACTCCGTTTTGGCACACTACATTCAGAAGGGGCTTTTGAGTCACACAGGCTCACTCGACCGGGGCATTCGCCGCGCCCGGTTTTATGTTATTCGGAATGCCACATGCCCTGCCGCGCTTGTGGAATGCGGGTTTCTATCAAACAGCCGGGAAATGACAAAGATTGCGGACTCCGCCTATCGGGACCGTATTGCCGAGGGAATTGCCCGGGGCCTGCTCACCTACCTGAGCCGCGTCCGTGCCCAGCACCTTCCGCCCGTGAAGAGTATGTAGGGGAG